>JBFKQZ010000024.1:0-20651 GCA_041627475.1 Nitriliruptoraceae bacterium
GGAACGCCGCCCCGAGCAGCACGCTCAACGGGAGCACGGCCCGGTAGCTGGTGCCGACGGTCAGCCGCACGGCGTGGGGCACGACGATGCCGACGAAGCCGATCAGCCCGCTGACGCTGACGACCGCGGCCGTGCCGAGGGTGGCCAGTGCGACGACGACCAGGCGGACCCGGTCGGTGGGCAGGCCGAGTGCCGTCGCCTCGACGTCGCCGACCGCCAGCACGTCCAGCAGGCGCCGTGCAGCGAGCATCCCGCCGACGGCGATCACCACCCACGGCAGCACCGTGCGGACGTCGCCCCAGCCTGCGGTGCCGAGCTGCCCGAGCAGGAAGCCGTAGACCTCGCGGATGGTCTCGGCGTAGCGCTGCATCAGGAAGGTCTGGATGGCGGAGAGGAACAGCGAGACCGCGACGCCGGCGAGGATCAGGACGGCGGTGCCGCGCCCGCCCGTCGACCTGCCGAGCCACCACGTCATCGTCACGGCGAGCACCGCGCCGGCGAAGGCGAACAGGGGCAGCGTGGCACCGCCGAGCGGACGCAGCCCGAGCGCGATCACGGTCGTCGCACCGAGCCCTGCGCCCGCGGCGACGCCCAGCAGGTACGGGTCGGCGAGCGGGTTGCGGAACACGCCCTGGTAGGACGCGCCGGCGACCGCGAGCGTCGCACCGACGATGGCGCCCAGCACGACCCGCGGCAGGCGGATGCGCAGCAGGATCGTGGTCTGCGTGTCGTCGAGCCCGGACTGGACTCCGGGCAGGAAGGTCGCGAGCACGTCACCGACGGGCAGGCTCGCCGCACCGGTGCTGACACCCGCCAGCACCGCCACGACCAACGCGGCGACCCCCGCGAGGAGCCACCGGCCGGGCAGCCGGGGCGTCGCGGGGGTCGCGGTCGGTGTCCTCACGCGTCAGCTGCCTGCGAGCGCGTCCGCGACGGTGTCGGCGAACTCGACCATGCGCGGGCCCCAGCGCGAGGCGACGTCGTCGTTGAGCTCGACGACGTTCCCCTCGACGCAGGCGGTCAGGTCCGCGAAGCCCTCACGGCCGCAGAAGCTCTCGGCGGTCTCGCCGCAGAAGATCGTGCAGGCGAGGAAGACGTAGTCGGGGTCCTGCTCGACGACGTACTCCTTCGACAGCTGCGGGTAGCCGAAGCCGTCGGTGTCCGCCGCGTCGGCGATGTTCTCCATCCCGAACAGCCCGTAGATCTCCCCGATGAAGGTTGCAGAGGTCGCGCTGAACAGGTCCGCCGACAGCTCGTGGTAGTACGTCAGGCCGGCCTCGACGTCCGCGGCTGCGGACGCCTCGTCGAGCTCCTGCCGGATCTCGTCGACAACGGCCCCGGCGTCGTTGCCGGTCGCCGCGGCGAGTGCCTCGAACTGCGAGAAGGCGGTCTGGAAGTCGTTGGCAGCGCCGTACTGCAGCACCGGGACACCGGCCTCGGTGAGCCCGGCGACCAGGTCGTTGCTGTCGTTGGAGATCACGACCAGGTCGGGCGAGTACTCGAGGATCGCCTCCAGGTTCGGGTTGAACCCGGACAGGTCGGTGGTCGGGGCCTCCTCGGGGAAGTTCGAGAAGTCGTCGACGGCGACGACCTGGTCGCCGGCGCCGATGGCGAAGAGCATCTCGGTCGAGGCCGGCGACAGCGAGACGATCGCGGTCGGGCGCTCGGCGATGACGACCTCGCCGGCGTCGTCGGTGACGGTGACCGGGAACGTGGCCTCCTCGCCGGCGACCTCGGCGTCAGTGCCGGCCGGGTCGTCCTCGGCGTCGTCACCGACGTCGTCGGTCGACTCCTCGGCCGTGACGTCGGGTTCGTTGTCGGTCGGTTCGGTCGGCTCGGCGCTGCACGCGCTCAGGCCGATCGCGAGCAGCAGGGTGGGCGCCACGAGACGGCGCATGGTCTGGCGGGACATGGGTGTCCTCCTCCGGGAGTGGAGGAGGAAGGTGTGACGCGAGCGGGGGGCGGCTCCTACGCCGCCGCACGGTCGACCCTTCCTCCGAGGGTTCGTCGTGACCTCGGGGCAGGCGACCGGACTCATCCCCTCCCGCTGGTGGCGGGGAGGCTTCACCGTGGCGTGGACCGCGTCGGACTCTCACCGACCTTCGCTGACCACCCGAGGTTCCGCGGCCCTGGCTGGGCGCGGACCCGGCGGACGCTACCCCACCGCCAGCACCACCGACGAACGGCCACTGACCGCTGTGCAGCAGCGCACGGCGCCGCGCAACGTGCACGACCGGACGAGTGACGCCCGCGCCACGAGGGCGCGGGCATCACCATCAGGCGTCGGGCGTCAGCCGCAGATGGCACCGACGTCGACGGACTGCCCGCGATCGACCAGGACGTCGACACCCGGGCCGCCGTTGCAGGACACCGTCCAGTACTCGCCCTCGAACGGCTCGCCGTCGAGGTTCTTGCGGCCGGTCTCCTCGACCCCGCCGTTCGCAGCGCGGTAGCGACGGGAGTCCAGGATCGGGCGGGTCGACGGGTTGACGTGGTAGGCGAACGTGCCGCCCTCGGCGACTGTCATCGTGGTCGTGACGGTGTCCTCGAACGTGCTCTCCCACGTCGGGAAGTCGCCGGTGCGGGTGACCGTGATCTCGGCGCCCGCCGGGGCGGTGCCCGTGATCAGCGAGTGCGTGCGCGCGTCCGCCGCGTTCTCCAGCGCGATCAGGTAGGACTCGCGCAGGCCGCCCCCGAGCGTGGTGTGCTCGACGTGCTCGCCCGCGCAGGTGTCCTTGCCGGCCGAGGTACGTGCGGCCGCAGCGGCCTGGCCGGCAGCGGTGCCCTCGAGCGCCTTCAGCTGTCGGGACTTCACGTTCGTACCGGTGTACTCCTCCACGACGACGGAGTAGTTCGGGTGGAACGAGCCACCGGGCGGCATCAGCTCGAACGTGTAGCCGTAGCCACCGGTGGCGTTGTACGAGTAGTCCTCGGTGGTGCCGGTGGTGTCGTACAGCTCCCAGCCGAACTGGTTGGAGTAGCCGTTCTGGGCCGTCATCCGCTCACCGAGCGCCTGCAGGCCGTAGTCGACGCCGTCCTCCCGCAGGAAGCACTCGTCGGGGGCGTAGCCGCGGGGGAACCCGTCGAAGGGGGTCACCGTGTCGGGCGCGACGCCGTTGGGGCGCAGCAGCAGGTGGCCGCGGGTGTGGTTGGTGATCAGCGTCGTGACCTGGCGGGTCGAGATCAGCTGGCGGATCGCCTCGGTCTCCGGCTCGGAGAACGGCGCGGGACCGCGGTAGGTGCCGGACGCGTTGCCGAGGCCGATCAGGCGGTAGTCGTCGTCGGCGAAGCCCGGGTCGGCGCCGGGGCCGCCCCACAGCCCGCCGTAGTTGCGGTTGAGGTCCACGCCCACCGGCGAGGTCTGGCCCGCCGCGAGCGGCAGCGCGAGGCACGTGCCCTCGGGCTGCGACTGTCCCTCGACGAAGCGGCAGTTCTTGCGCCACCAGCCGGGACCGAACGCGTTGACGATCGGCGGCTCGTAGATGCCGTCGAAGGTCCGGGAGGTGTGGAACCCGTCGGGGTTGGAGACGGGGACGATGATCACGCGGGCACGGTCGAGCAGGTCGACGATGCGGTCGTGGTCGTCGTGGGACGTGTCGGTGTAGCCCTCGACGAGGTCGAACCCGAACTCCATCGTCATCTCGGCGGACGGCCACTCACGCGCGTGGTGGACGCCGAACATGAGGAAGACCGGACGGCCGTCCTCGGGATCGCGCACGTCGCGCCCGATCTCGAGCCCGAGCAGGTCGCGGCCCTCGACCGACTGCCCGATGACGACCTTCTTGGCGATCGCCGAGTACTCGTCGTCGAGCCGGTCGATGTCGGCGACGTAGTCGGCGAGGGTGCGGTAGGTGGTGCGGCCGGACGGCATGTCGCTGGTCCCCACCTCGGCGGCCCAGAGCTCGTCCTCGGCCATCGTGCGACTCATGTCGGCGACGAGGTCGGGGATCTCCACCTCGAAGTCGAAGCCGGCCTCACGCAGCAGCGCCTCCTCGGCGGGCGTGCTCAGCACGATCTCGATGTGGTCGTGCGACGCGTGGTGCGTGTCGTCGAGGCCGAGGGCGATGACCTCGTTGCGGGCCTCGAGCGTCGGCGCGTCGACGTGCACCAGTCGTGGTGCGTACGCGAGGCCGAGGTCGGCGGCGGTCACGACGTCGAGCGTCGGGGCCTCGGCCGCCGGGAGTGCGGGCGCGAAGGCGACGGCGAGGCCGGCGAAGGCCCCGGCGGCGAGCACGCCGCGCAGTCGGGAGGTGAGCATGGGAGCGGGTCCTGGGGTCGAAGTGGACACCAGAGGTGTTCCACATCCCCGCTCCCGAGTCCTGCCCCCGCGCAGACCGGGCCGCTGTCCCTGTGCCCAACGAGTTTCCTCGCATGACGCGGAGAAACTCGAACGTTGGCGGCGTTGCCTCGGGGCGGGCCAACCCGGCGGCCGAGTTTCCTCGCGCTGTGCGAGGAAACTCGGTGGGCCGCTCAGACCGTGCTGACGGTGACCAGGACCGGGGCGCTCGGGGTCATCGTGATCCCGACGCTCGTGGGGACGTCCACGGGGCTCGGGGCGGTGAGGCGGCGGTCGCGCACGATGCGGCCGAGCGCTGCGGTCGCCTCGAGCAGGGCGAAGTGGTTGCCGATGCACGACCGCGGGCCGCCGCCGAACGGGAGGTAGGCGTAGGGGTCGCGGGCCTTGACCGCCTCGGGGAGGAAGCGGTCCGGGTCGAAGCGCAGGGGATCGTCCCAGTGCTCGGGGTCGGTGTGCGCGCCGGTGAAGTCGACCATCACGACCTCGCCGGCCCGGACCAGGAAGCCGTCGACCTCGTTGTCGCGCTCGACCGACCGGGCGGTGATCGGCACGGGGCTGTGCAGGCGCATGGCCTCGTCCAGCACCCGCCGCGTCAGCTCCAGCGCGCCGACGGCGGCGGCGTCCGCGGCCCCGTCGTCGAGTGCGGTGCGGGCCTCCTCTCGGACGGCCTCCTGCAGCTCCGGGCGGTGGGCGAGCTCGCGCAGCGCGAACGTCAGCGCGGTCGACGTCGTCTCGTGGCCGGCCAGCAGGAACACCACGGCCTGCTCCAGGACGTCCTGCTCCGACAGCGGCTCGCCGGTCTCGGGGTCCTCGGCGGACTGCAGCAGCCCGACGAGGTCGTCGGTCCCGTCCACCTCGGCGTTGCGCTTGGCGACGAGCTCGACGATGGCGTCCTCGATCCGCTGCCGCAGCGCCTCGAAGCGGGCGTCGGCGCGCGTGTGGACCAGCGGGATCGAGCCGAAGGGTCGGAACGCCCGCTGCATCACGTGCTCGGACATCGTCACGACGTCGCCGAGCATCGGCGCGACCAGGCCGTACGCGTCCAGCCCGAACAGCGTGGTCGACGCGGCGCGCACGGTCAGCTCGCGCATCGTGGCGTCGAGGTCGACGGTGCCGTCGTCCGGCCACGACGCGAGCGTGTCGAGCGTCGCGCGGTCGAAGGCCGCGGCGTAGCCCTCGACGCGGCGCCGGGTGAAGAGCGGCTGGATGGTGCGCCGCTGGGCGACCCAGCGGCCGCCGGTCGAGGTGAGCAGGCCGTCGCCGAGCACCCGCCCCATCTCGCGGTAGCCGGGGGTGTCCTTGCCGAACGCAGCGCGGTCGGTCAGCGCCGTGCGGATGCCGGTGACCGACGAGGTCCCCGTGAACGTCGGCAGGCCGGGCAGCAGTGGCTCGAGCCGCCAGGTGCGTCCGTAGGCCGAGCGCAGGTGCGCCATCGCACCGGTCGGGTCGTGGCGCAGCTGGCGGGCCACTCGCAGCAGGGCCAGCCCGCGGGCCGGACCGGGGGCCACCTCCGTCGGCAGGGCGGTCGTCGCCACCGGCGCCTCCTGTGTCGCTCGCGGCGACCGTACGCCGGGCAGCAGGGTCGTGTCCCGGCCCGGTCTGGGGTCGCTGTCCCATTTCCCGGCCGGGTCGGCCGCCCCACTGTGTGAGCACGCACTCCACCCGCGGCCGTCGCGGGACACCAGGGAGGCGCGCACCACCACCCGTCGCACTGGAGCTGACCGTGACCCGTTCGACCCGCCTGCTCGCCGTCGGCGTCGCCGTGCTCGTCGCCGCGCTCGTCCTCCTCCTCGTCGCCCAGCGCAGCGAGCCGAACCCCGTCGTCGTCGCCGACGGCGCGCCGGACACCGCAGCGGCCGTCGAGGAGCCCGAGGCCGCACCCGCGACCAGCACCGTCGGCGCGCTCGACGAGGACGTCGAGCGCCTGCCCGCACCGCTGGAGGTCCCCGCGGGCCGCGAGGCCGTGGCCGTCTCGGTCACCTACGACGCCGCTGTCGCCGCGCTGCCCGTGCCGGGCGACACGGTGAACCTCTACGCGGTGTTCCAGCAGGGCGTCCCCGAGGACCTCGGCCGGCCGCAGCCCGGCGAGGACGAGGAGGGCGTGGCCAGCAAGGGCGCGATCCGGGCCCTGTCGAGCGTCGAGGTCCTGGGCGTCACCGGGGCCGAGCCGATCGCGGGCGGCGGCAGCGTGACGCTGGTCCTCGCGCTCGAGCCCGACGCCGCGGAGCGGACGATCTACCTCGCCGCTGCCGAGCAGGTGTGGTTCTCGCTGGTCGCTCCCGACCACGAGCCCGTCGAGGGGCGCGGGGTCACCCGCGACACCGTCCTCGACGACCGCGCCTGACCCGCGACGACCCCCCATCACGACCGCCCGCCACGACCATCACGGAGCCGACCATGCCCACCCAGCCGCCCCCGGTCGACGTCGTCGTCGTCGACCCGCAGCCGGACCTCGCGACGACCGTCGAGGACCTCGCCGCGGACCTCGCCACGCCGGTCACCGTCCACACGTGCCGTGACCTCGGTGAGCTCGCCGCCACCGTCCGGCCGCCGGCGGTCGTCGTCGTCGGCCCGACCTACGCGACCGTCGCGGGCCTGTCGCAGCTGGAGCGCCAGGTGCGCCACCTGCCGGGCCTCGAGGTCGTCCTGGCCTGGTCGGCCCTGCCCGACGTCGGCCTCGCCGACGTCGTCGCGACCGGCGCCAGCGCGGTCGTCGACCCCGCCGACCGGTGGGAGCTGCGTGCCCGTCTCGCCGCCGCCGTCGAGCGCAGCGACCGCCTCGCCGGGATCCTGCTGCGCCTGCAGGCCGACACCGGTCCGGCGCCGCGCGTCCTGACCGTCTGCTCGCCCACCGGTGGTTGCGGCAAGACGTTCTTCGCCTCGAACCTCGCCTACCTGCTGGCCACCACCAGCGACCTCGACGTCGCGCTGGTCGACCTCGACCTGCAGTTCGGCGAGGTCACCGCGGCGATGCGGGTGCGCAGCCAGCACTCGATCGCCGACGCCGTCGCCGTCGAGGACCCGGCCGAGCTCGATGCGCTCCTGCCCGACCTGCTGGTCGAACACGAGTCCGGTGTCCAGGTGCTGCCGGCGCCGCGCGACCCGGCCACCGCCGACGAGATCGAGCCGCTCGACGTGACCCGGGTCATCGACGGCCTCACGCGGCTGGTCGACGTCGTCGTCGTGGACACCCCGACCGGCCTCACCGAGCCCGTCCTGGCAGCCCTCGACCGCAGCGACCACCTGTTCCTCGTCGCGGCGCTCGACCTCGCCTCGCTGCGCAACCTGCGACTGTTCCGCCAGACCCTGGAGCGCCTGCAGATCGACGACAGCGCGATCTCGCTGGTCCTCAACAAGGAGGCCGCGGACACCGGCATCGACGCCCGCGACCTCGTGAAGATCTTCCCGGGCGAGTTCTCGGCCCGGATCCCGTTCGACCGCGACGTCGCCCGGCTGATGAACCACGGCACGCCGGTCCTCGCCGGCGCACCGACCGGCGCGGTCGCCGCGGCACTCGTCGACGGGCTCGCGCCCTTCCTCGACGAGGAGGCGGCGCGCGTCGCACGCGAGCGCCACGTCCCCGCCCGCCGCTCGGTCGTGGGCCGCCTGTTCAGCCGGCTCCGCCGCAGTGACGACGCCACGACCACCCCGACCGTCGAGGTCGCGACCGCCACGGGAGGCACCCGATGAAGCTCTCCGACAAGCTCGACGCCACCGCCACGGGTGCCGACCGGCCGACGCCGGCACGCACCGTCAAGCGGCGAGCCACCAGGACGGTCCGCCGGGCCGAGCCGGCCGACCGGCGCACCGCCTGGGACGACGCCAAGCGCACCGTGCGCGCCGCGGTCCTCGACGAGGTCACCCCACGGCTGGCCGGTCCGGAGGCCATCGACGACGACGCGCTCGTCGTCGAGGTCGAGGCCGCCGTCGACCGCGCCCTCCGCAGCGAGGAGGTGCCCGTCTCGCCCGTGCAGCGCCGCCGCTTCGTCGACGAGCTGCGCGCCGACCTGCTGGGCCACGGCCCGCTCGAGCCGCTGCTGGCCGACCCGGACGTGACCGAGGTCATGTGCAACCGTCACGACGAGGTCTGGGTCGAGCGCAACGGCCGCGTCGAGGCGACCGACGTGCGCTTCGCCGACGAGTCCCAGTACCGGCAGGTGATCGAGCGCATCGTCAGCGCCGTCGGCCGCCGGGTCGACGAGTCCTCGCCGATGGTCGACGCCCGCCTGCCCGACGGCAGTCGTGTCAACGTGATCCTGCCGCCGCTCGCGCTGCGCGGCCCGGTGCTGACGATCCGCCGGTTCTCCGAGGATCCCTACACCGTCCAGGACCTGATCAACTTCGGCTCGCTCTCCCAGGAGCTGGCGCTGTTCCTCGAGGCCTGCGTGGCCGCCGAGTGCAACGTGCTCGTGTCGGGCGGGACGGCGTCGGGCAAGACGACGCTGCTCAACGTGCTGTCGCGCTTCATCCCGAGCCACGAGCGGATCATCACGATCGAGGACTCGGCCGAGCTGCGCCTCCAGCAGCCGCACGTCGTGCCGCTGGAGACCCGCCCCGCGAACAGCGAGGGCACCGGCCAGGTCGCGATCCGTGACCTCGTCCGCAACGCCCTGCGCATGCGGCCCGACCGCATCGTCGTCGGGGAGTGCCGTGGCGGCGAGGCGCTGGACATGCTCCAGGCGATGAACACCGGCCACGACGGCTCGCTGACCACCGTGCACGCCAACTCGCCGCGCGACGCCCTGAGCCGGCTCGAGACCCTCGTCCTGATGGGCGAGCTGGACCTGCCGCAGCGCGCCATCCGCGAGCAGATCGCCGCCGCGATCGACGTGATCGTCCAGGTCGAGCGTCTGCCTGACGGCGCCCGCAAGGTCACCTCGGTGCAGGAGGTGCAGGGGATGGAGGACACCACGGTCCTGCTCCAGGAGGTCTTCGCCTACCGGCCCCGGGTCAGCGAGGGCCGCTACGTCGGCCACGCCGAGCCGACCGGCCTGCGGCCCCGGATCGTCGAGCGCTTCGCCGACCGCGACGTCGAGCTGCCACTGCACGTCTTCCGCCCGACCCGCGCGACCGCCTGAGGAGGCCGCCATGACGACGCTCACCGTCCTCGCCGCGACCGCGGGCCTGCTCCTGGTCGTCGCGTCCCTGGTCGTCCGCGCCCGCGACCGCCGTGCCCACCTGCTCGAGCTCCTCGAGCTGCCCTACGCCGAGGAGGAGGTCGCGGACCTCGACGACCTCGCTGGCCACACCGGCCTGCTCGAGCCGGGCATCGGCGCGGTCGGCCGGGTGCTGGACCGCATGGAGGTGGGGGACCGGCTCGCCCGCGCGCTCGAGCGGGGCCGCATCCCGCTGCGTCCGGGCGAGGTCGTGCTCGGCACGGTCGTGGCCGCGGCCGGTGCCGCCGTCTGGGCTGCGGCGGTCACCGGGCAGCTGCTGTTCGCGCCCGTCGCGGCCGTCGCCGTCCCCGTCGGCGTGCGGGTCGCGATCGCGCTGCGCATCGCCCGCCGCCGTCGTGCGATCGAACAGGAGCTGCCGACGGCGCTGTCGCTGCTCGCCTCGTCGCTGTCCGCCGGGCACACGCTCGCCCGCTCGATGGACCTCATGGCACAGGAGACCAGTGGTCCCCTGGCCGAGGAGTTCACGGTCGTGCTGGCCGAGACCCGGCTGGGTGCACCCCTGCCCGACGCGATGGACCGCATGGCCGCCCGCATCGGGCTCGAGGACCTCGAGTGGGTCGTCCAGGCCATCCGCATCCAGCAGGAGGTCGGCGGGCGGCTCGCCGAGCTGCTCCACACGCTCGCCGAGTACCTGCTCGCCCGCGAGGAGGTCCGCCGTGAGGTCAGCGTGCTGACCGCCGAGGGGCGCGTCTCCGCGTGGGTCCTCGCGGCCCTACCGATCGTCCTGGGCCTCGGGGTCCAGCTGCTCAGCCCCGGCTACCTCGGCGCGCTGTTCTCGATGCCGGGCGTCGTGCTGCTGGGCTACGCCGTCGTGTCCGTCGTCCTCGGCCTGCTCGTGACGCTGCGCATGGTGCGCGCCGTCGAGCTCTGACCACAGGAGCCCACCGTGACCACCGTCCACGTCCTCGCCACCCTCCTCGCCCTCGCCGGCGTCGCGCTCGTCGCGGTGGCCGTGCGCCTGCGCCAGCACGACCCGGTCCGGGCACTTGCCGCGGAGTTCGAGGGGGACGCCACCGCGCTCCTCGACGACTACCACGCGCAGCTCGCCGAGCCCGTCGTCGGCCGTCTCCTCGGTCCGCTCGCGGCTCGCTTCCAGGTGTTCGCCGGTCGCCTGCTGCCCGGCAACGCCGCCGCGAACGCACGCAAGCTGCTCGCGTCCGCCGGCCTCACCTCGCAGGTCACGGTCGAGGAGTACCTCGCCGTGCGCGTGCTGGCGCTGCTGGGCGGCGCCGCCGTCGGTGTCGTGCTCGGCCTGCGGATCGGCGGGGCGCGTGGCGTCGCGCTGGGCCTGACCGTCGCCACGCTCGGCCTGCTGGCACCCCGCATCGCCGTCGGTGCGGCACGGCGCGAGCGGATCGACCGCGTCACCCGGGAGCTGCCCGACGCGCTCGACCTGCTCGCCATCTCGGTCGAGGCCGGGCTCGGCTTCGACCAGGCCATCGGCGTCGTCGCGGACCGCTCGACCACCGTGCTGGCGGGCGAGTTCGGCCACACCCTGCGCGAGATGCGGCTCGGCCGCAGCCGCGTCGAGGCACTGCGCTCCCTGCAGCGCCGGGTCGACCACCCCGACCTCGACGGCTTCGTGCTCTCGCTCGTCCAGGCCGACGCGCTGGGCATGCCCCTGACCAGGATCCTGCGGACCCAGGCGGCCGAGCTGCGCCGCCGTCGTCGGCAGCGCGTGCGCGAGACGGCAGCGAAGCTGCCCGTGAAGATGCTGTTCCCGCTCGTCTTCTTCATCTTCCCGGCGCTGTTCGTCGTGATCCTGGGACCGGCGGTGATGGGGATCCTCGAGTCGCTCTAGGAGCGGCCGGGTGAGCCGGGCGGCAGACTGCCGAGGACCACTCGACGTGACGGACCACACGACGTGAGCCAGCCCGCCGATCCCTTCGTCGGCCCCAACCGGGTGCCGTGGCTGCGGCCGCTGGCGCAGGTCCTGCGTGTCCTCGCGCTCGGCATCGGTGCGGCCTCGGTCACGCGCGTCGGCTGGACGGTCCCGGACGTGGCGGTGGCCGTCGTCCTCGTGTCCTTCATCGCGTGGCGCGCGGCGCCGCAGCAGCGCAGCGTGGCGCGGCTGCGCGACGTCATGGCGCTGGAGGTGGTGCTGGCGACCCTGGGCGTGGTCGTCACCGGGGGGCTCGCGTCGCCGTGGATCGCGGCGCAGTTCGTCCCCGTCGGGCTCGCGGCGCTCGGGCTGCCGGCGACCTCCGCCGGCCTGCTCGCCGTCGTGACGCTCGTGGTCGACGCCGCCGCGTCGCTGCCCGTCCGCCCCGATGGCCTGGCGCTCGTCACGCGTGGTGCGACGCTCGCGCTCGTGGTCGGCTTCGCCGTCATCACGCGGGGCGTGCTGCTCGCCAGCCGCTCGCCGCACGACGAGGCGCTCGGGCGTCTCGACGTGCTGTGGTCGGTCCGGGCGATGCTCGAGGGGCTGCACACCGAGGCGCGCGACGGTGCCGTCACCTTCCAGCTCGACGAGGCCGTCGACACGCTGCGCAGCGCCTCCCCGGCGCTCGGCGCCGTCGAGGTCCTCGGCCTGTTCGCCCACGAGGACGACGGGACGCTGCGGCTGCTGCACGGCGTCGGACTGCCGGACCGTCCGTACCGGGTGCGCGACCTGCCCGGCCGCGTCGGGGCCCCGCGTCGCGACGGGGTCCCCGTCGGCGTCGAGCTGGCCAGCGGTGGCGTGACCCCCGCCGCGCGGCGGGGCGTCTACGTGTGGCTGCCGGTGGCCGAGCACGAGCGCGCGCACCTCTTCCTCGTCGAGCACCCCGAGGCGGCCCCGGGGATCGACGACCTGGTCCCCGAGCTCGCCGGTCTGGCCGAGCCGCTCGCCGTGACGGTGCACAACGCGACGTGGTTCGCGCGTGTGAGCCACCTCGGCGTCGACGAGGAGCGCCAGCGCATCGCCGCCCGCCTGCACGACCAGTTCGCCCAGCAGCTCGCCGTGGTCTCGATGGAGCTCGAGCTCGCGGCGCGGCGCCATCCCGAGGACGCCGCGCTGCGCGAGCTCCGCGTCGAGGTGCGGGACAGCCTCACCGGCCTGCGCGACACGATGGTCGAGCTGCGGGCGACCGTCGACGAGGAGCACCCGCTCGAGCACGTGCTGGTCGGGCTCGTCGACCGGCTGCGGACCCGGCACGGCGTCGTCGCCAGTCTCGAGCACGACGTGTCCGGCCGACCGCTGTCGTCGACCCTCGGCCAGCAGCTGCTGCGCATCGCCCAGGAGGTGACCGCTCGTGCCGTCGGCGACCGCGAGGCCACCGCCGTCTACGTGCGCTACGTCTGCGACGACGAGCACGTGGTGCTGGAGGTCAGCGACGACGGCGAGGCGCCGGCCGACCTGGACGCCCGGGAGGGGCTGGCCGGGGTCGTGCGCGACCGCGTCGAGGCCATCGGTGCCACGCTGGTGCTCGACGTCAGCGCCACGGGACTCCCGGCGGTCCGTGTCGAGGCCCGACGCAACGGGAGCACACCATGAGCAGGATCCTGATCGCCGACGACCACGCGCTGGTGCGCAACGTGCTGCGCAACGCGGTGGAGGCAGCCGGCCACGAGGTGGTCGGCGAGGCCGCCGACGGGGAGGCGGTGGTCGCGCTCGCGCGGGACCTGCGGCCGCACGTCGTCCTGATGGACCTGTCGATGCCCGGCATCGACGGCGTCTCCGCCACCCGGTCGCTGCGTCGGGAGGCACCCGACGCGGCCGTGCTGGTGGTCACCATGCACGCCGAGCCCGAGCTGCTCGACGCCGCCCGGACCGCGGGCGCGTCCGGCTACCTCCTCAAGGACGCCAGCCAGGCCGAGATCGTCGCCGCCGTCGAGGCGGTCGCCGCCGGTGGGACGGCCTTCGACGAGACGTTGGTCGCCCAGGCCCCGGCGCCGCAGACGGCCGACCACGACCTCACCGACCGCGAGCTCCAGGTGCTGCAGCTGCTGGCCGACGGCGCGACCCCCAAGGACGTCGCGAACCGGCTCGTGCTGAGCCCGAAGACGGTCGGCAACCACCTGACCAACATCTACCGGAAGCTGGACGTGCACTCGCGCTCGGAGGCGATCACGACGGCGGTGCGACAGGGGCTCGTGGACCTGGGCGGGTGATCCCGGGCCACAACTAGGGGTGATGTCCCATGTGCGGAGAGTGATGGCTGCCGCACAGTGGGGAGCACCAAGGGAGAGGCCCTCACCAGGGGCCCCACCCGGAGCCGGGACCACCGGCCCCGACGCATCACATCACCCCGGAGAACGCCAATGCGCACCACCATCACCAAGTTCCACGAGGCCGTCACCCGCAACCTCCACGACGAGGAGGGCGCGGCCATGGTCGAGTACGGCCTGCTCATCTTCTTCATCGCCCTCGCCGTCATCGCGGTCCTGACCCTGCTCGGTCCGGAGATCGCCGGGATGTTCCAGGCCGGCGTGGACGGCATCTCGGGCCCGGCCACGGCCTGACCCCACACGGGACGCGATGACGCACCGGCCGTCGGCCCGGGTCCGCCCCAGGGGCTGGCCCACGGCAGGCGGCCGGTGTCGCGTCCGACGAGAAGGAGATGACCGTGCAGACCAGGACCACCATCCACGACGAGGCAGGGATCGCCACGCTGGAGACGGCGCTGACGCTGCCCCTGCTGCTGGCGGCGATCTGGGCGGCCATCAGCTACGGCCTCGTCTTCACCGTCGACCACACCCTCGCCGCTGCTGCCTCGGACGGGGCGCGCGCCGCCGTCGGCGCCGTCACCGAGGCCGAGGCCGTCGCGGCCGCCCAGGCGGCCGCCACCGAGCGGCTCGACCGGGCGCTGGGCTCGTTCGCCCCCGACGCCGTGGTGGCGACCCCGACCGTCGCCGACTGCGCCCCGACCGGCGCCCGCTGCGTGACCGTCGAGGTCACCTACCCGTGGGGGACCGCCCCGATCGTCCCCGACCTCCTGTCGGTGGTCACCCCCGACGAGCTGTCGGCCACGGCGACCGTCCAGCTGAGCCACTGAAGGAGCGACGATGCGACGCCACGACGACCAGGAGGGTGCGGTCAGCATCCTCGCCGCCCTCGGGACCGTGCTCGTGCTGCTCACGGCGGTCCTCGCCATCGACCTCGGTTCGAACGTGCTGACGCACCGCGACCTGCAGGGCGCGGTCGACCTCGCGGCACTCGATGCCGTCCTCGCGCTGCCGGTCGCCACCGACCCGGCTGCGCTGGCCGACCAGTACGCCCATGACAGCCTCGCCCGCAACGACGGCTGGTCCGACCGTGACGGCCGCACCGTCACCGTGACGGTCGGGAAGTTCGACCCGACGACCCGGGTGTTCACACCGACGGCCGTGCAGCCGGACGCCGTGCTGGTCGAGGCGTGGACCGACGCCTCGCGGCTGACCGGCGTCCTGCCGGGCGCCGACCGCGTGAGCAAGCGCGCCATCGCGGCGCTCGACGCCCGCGCCGCCATCTCGATCGGCACGTCGGTCGCCTCGATCGACAGCGACCGCTCGAGCGCGCTCAACCGCGTGCTGTCGCGGCTGCTCGGTCGGACCCTCGACGTCTCGCTGGACGCCGTGGGCCACCGCGGCCTCGCCGACGGCACGGTCCAGCTGGGCCGGTTGGCGGCCGACCTCGGCCTGGCCTCGCCGGCCGAGCTGACGGACACGACCGTCGGGGTCGGCCAGCTGTTCCAGGCCGCGGCCACCGGACTGTCCGCCTCCGGCGACCCGCTCGACGTCGCCGCCGCGACCCCGATGGCGACGCTCGCCGCGGAGGTCGGGGCCGGGCTCCAGGTCCGCCTGGGTGACGTGCTGGACCTGTCGGCGGGCATGCCCGGGTCCCTTGCCGACGTCGAGGTCCAGGCGCTCGACCTCGTCATGGTCACCGCCCAGGTCGTCAACGGCGCCAACACGATCGACCTCGGGATGCCGGTCACGGTGCCCGGCGTGGGCAGCGGTTCGCTGCAGCTGGCCGTGCTCGAACCGGCCCAGCTCGCCGCCGGTCCGGCCGGCGTCGACCCCGTGACCGGGGCGTGGCGGACCGTGGCAACGACCGCCCAGGTGCGGCTCGGCATCGACCTGACCCTCGACCCCGTCACCGCGGGCGACATCACCACGAGTGCGCTGCACGTCCCGGTCACGGTCGAGGCAGCCCGGGGCGAGGCGCCGCTGGCGACCATCACCTGCGCGACCTCGGCACCCGAGCCGTGGGTCACGTCGCCGGTCGCCACGTCGGCCGTGACGACCACGGTGGGGGAGCTCCCGCCGGACCTCGTCGCGGTCAGCACCCCTGTCCCGGCCGTCACCGCGGACGTGGCCACGGTCCAGCTGACCAGCCCGCTGCTCGGCAGCCTCGACCTCGGCACGCTGACCGCGCTGGCGCAGCACGACGTCGGCAGCGCGACCGAGACGCTGACGTTCACCGGCCCCTACGCCGAGGCGCAGCGGACCCCCGGCTCGTCGACCCTCGGGGCCACACCCCGGGTGCCCGGGTCTGGTGACGACGGCCGCGTCGGTCTCGCCGCCGCGTTCGACACCGCCGACCTCGGCGTCACGGCGCTGGCGGCTGGCGTCGACCTGCAGACCGACGTCCTGGACCCCGTCCTGGACGCCACCACGCCGGTCCTCGACGAGGTCGACAGGCGCGTCGTCGGTCCCGTGCTCGAGTCCCTCGGGGTCTCGCTCGGCCGGGCCGACGTGACCGTGAGCAGCGTCGACTGCAGCGGCCGCCGCCTGGTCGAGTGACCGCGGCGACGCGCGTGGCGGGCGTCCGTGCCCGCCACGCGCTCGCAGCGAGCACGGGCTGGGGAGGCGGCGGCCCGCGCCGGTAGCGTCGACGGTCCTCCCGCCAGAAGAGTCGACGTTGTCCGTCCGTGCCCGTTTCCGCCCGCACCCGAAGGGTTTCGGCTTCGCCACCCCGGTCGGTGCCGACCACCGCACCGCGACCACCTGGACCCACCGAGGTGAGGACCGCGAGCAGACCTTCGACAGCGTCTTCGTCCCGCCGGACCAGGCCAAGGGCAAGCTCGCCGACGACCTCGTCGACCTCGAGGTCGAGGTGGACGAGAAGGGCGCGAGCGCGACCGGGGTGACCCTCGTCGAGCGGCCCATCACCATGCTCGTGGGCACTGTCGTGCAGGGGCCCGGCGCCCTGGTGATCGAGCCCGACCCCGCGATGGGCAGCGGCTGGATCCCCGTCGAGTCGCAGGTCGAGCAGCAGCTGCGGCTCGCCGTCGACCGGCAGGTCGTCGTCCTGCTCGGCCAGGCCGAGGACGGCAGCGCCGTCGCCCGTGCGCTGGTGGCCGGACCGCACGTGACCGGCTCGCCCGATGCCGTCCGTGCCGCCGCGGTCGTGGTCGCGCTCAACCGGGCCGCCCCCTCGCTGATCCCCGGTGGCCCCGCTGCCGCCGGTCTCGACCCCGTCACGGCCGTCGGCACCGCGACCCGCATCATCGGCCTGCTCGCAGGCGGCGGTCGCGGCGGCGCGGCCGGCCTCGACTCCGTCGGTCCGGTGCCCGGGCTCGACCTGCCCGGCGTCGACCGCACCGACGAGATGACGATCACGATCGACGACGCCGCGACCCGCGACGTCGACGACGCCCTCTCGGCGCACTGGGACCACGACCCGGACAGCGACGTCGAGGTGGCGATCCACATCGCCGACGCCGGCCGCGCCGTCGGCATCGGTTCGCCGGCCGACACCTACGCCCGGGTCATGGCCGCGACGTCCTACCTCGAGGTCGGTGCCAACGCGCCGATGCTCGACCCGGCACTGGCCGAGGAGGCGCTGTCGCTGCTGCCCGCCCAGGAGCGCGGCGCGCTGTCGGTCCGTGCCCGCGTCAGCCCGACCGGCGAGCTGCTCGACGCCGAGGTCGAGCTGGCCGTCATCCAGTCCGACGCCAAGCTCAGCTACGCGGCGGTCGAGGAGTGGCTCGACGGCGACGCCGGTCCGGTCCTGCGCGAGATCACGCTGCCCGGCGACGGCCCGGCGGTCGAGGACACGCTCATCGCGCTCCAGGAGGCCGCCGACCGTCTCGGCGTCGCCCGCGACCGGCGCTCGACGATCGAGGAGCTGTTCACCCAGGCCGAGGTCGAGCCGGCGATCGTCGACGGCAAGATCCGCACGCGGCCGGCCGAGCCGCACGCCGCCGCCTACCGCCTCGTCGAGCGGCTGATGGTCGCTGCGAACGAGGCCGTCGCCGCCTGGCTCGTCCAGCACGACGTGCCGGCCCTCTACCGCGTCCACCGCGGGCTCGACCGCGCAGCCGTCCCCCGCCTGCGTGCGGCCGTCGACCTCGCCGACGTCGACGTCCCGGCGCTGCGTGCGCTGGACGACGAGGTCGACCTCGACGCGGCCCTGACCCAGCTGATGGAGGCCATCGGCGCCGTCGGTGAGGGCACCACGCGCGAGCTGCTCACGACCGTCGTCGCGGGCAGCATCGCCCGGGCGAGCTACGAGCCCGACCCCGCTGCGCACCGCGGCCTCGCGTCGAGCGCCTACGTGCACTTCACCTCGCCGATCCGTCGGTACGCCGACCTGGTCGTGCATCGCCAGATCCGCGCGACGTTGGCCGGCGAGACGCCGCCGCACGCCGCGGACGAGCTCGGCCCGCTGGCCGTCTGGCTCGACGAGCGCGCCGGCGCCGCGTCCTACGCGGCGATCCGCGAGCGCAACGAGCTGTGGGCGATCCTGCTCGACCGTGGGTTCGTGAACGGGACCGAGCCGGCCGTCATCACCGGGCTGACCGCGAACGGCGCGAAGGTGCGGCTGCAGCGGCTCGGCGTCACCGGCTTCCTGCGTGCAGAGCACCTGCTCGGCGCCGAGAAGGGCGAGCGCGCCTCGCTGGAGGTCGACGAGCACGGGCTGACCACGACCTCCGGTCCGTGGCGCGTCGGTGGCACCATCGACGTCCGTGTCCGCGGCCGCGACTTCACCGGCCGCATCGACCTGCGACCCGCGAGCTGACCATGGGCGACGACGGCGCCGAGGGGCTGACCCCGCTGGTCCGTCGTCGTCGCGACAGCGTGCTCGACGCGGTGCAGCCGCTGCTCGCCGCCGAGGGTGTCGACGTGACGATGGACCAGCTGGCGGACGCCGCCGGCATCGGGCGGCGCACCCTGTTCCGGTACTTCCCGTCCAAGGAGGCACTGGTCGCGGCGGCCGTCCGCCGCAGCTACGACCAGCTGCTCGCGGAGGTGTTCGACGCCCCGCCGGCCGAGGAGGTCGGGCCCGAGGAGCTCGTGCGCACGGTGCTGCGGCGGACCCACGAGGTGGCCGAGCGGATGGGGCGGGCGCACTGGCAGGTCGCCGCCGACCCCGAGTCACACGGCGAGCTCGGCGATGCTGTCGCCGCCCGCCAGCAGGCCCGCGCCCGGTACGTCGCCCGGTTCACCGACCTGCTCTGGGAGCGGGCGGGCATGGCCGGGGCACCACCCCGCTGGCTCGTGGACTCGTTCGGGCTCGTGGAGTCACTGTTCGCGTTCCAGGCCCTGCAACGCGACCTCGGCCGATCCAGCGACGAGATCGTCGAGACGACGACGACCCTCATGGTGGCGGCACTGCACGAAGCCGTCCGTTCGGCGTAGACGCCGATGACATTCGGTGGTCGATCAGATGCTCTGCGTCGACACGAACTGCCCGAATTCCTGCACGTGTGCGCTCTGCGTATCCTCCTCCCCGAGCCACTACTACGGTCGTAGGCTCACCGACCAGCCCCGTCGCCGGCAGTTCGATGCTGTCGTGGGAGACGACGGGCGCAGGACCTACCTGGGGAGTACCACGTGAAGATCCGATCACGCCGCCTGCGGCTCGCTGCTGCGGCCATCTCGGTCGCGCTGCTCGCGACCGCATGCAACAGCGGCACCGACACCGCGGACGAGGACACCACCGAGGACACCGGCGACGACGCCGGCGACGACGGTGAGGACATGGATGACGACGGCGACGACATGGAGGCCGGCGCGCTCGGCACCGTGACCGTCGCTGCCGGTGACGCCATCCAGATCCGTTCGCTGCAGGCCATCTCGGGCGACGTCGCCTTCCTCGGCCTGCCGAACCAGCGCGCCACCGAGCTCGCCATCGAGGACTTCGGCCAGATCGAGGGCTTCGACGTCGAGATCGGCACGCCGCTCGACGACCTCTGTGACTCCGCCGGTGGCCAGGCCGCCGCGCAGACGATCGCCGCTGACGACCAGGTCGTCGGTGTCATCGGCACCAGCTGCTCCGGCGCCGCCGTCGCAGCCATGCCGATCCTCTCCGACGCGGGCATGGTCATGATCAGCCCGTCGAACACCTCGCCGGCACTGACCTCGGACCTCGCGGGCACGCAGGGCTCGGACTACCAGCCCGGCTACTACCGCACCGCGCACAACGACCTCTTCCAGGGTCGCGCGGCCGCTGAGTTCGTGTTCACCGAGAAGGGCATCGACACCGCCGCCGCCATCCACGACGGCGACCCCTACACGCAGGGCCTCGCGCAGGCGTTCTCGGACGCCTTCGAGGAGCTGGGTGGCACGATCACGGCCTTCACCGCGGTCAACAAGGGTGACACCGACATGACGGGTGTCCTCACCGAGGTCGCCGCTGGCGAGCCGGGTGCGGTCTTCGTCCCGATCTTCATGCCGGAGGGTGGCTTCTTCGCCCAGCAGATCGGCGACGTCGAGGGCCTCTCCGACGCCCTGCTGCTGTCGGCCGACGGCACCCTGACCGACAACTTCCTCGAGCTGCCGGAGACGGTCGGCATCTTCCACTCGGGCCCGAACCTCTCGTACGGCGAGAACGCCAACGGCTCGACCGGCGTCACGGCGAACGACTTCCTCGAGCGCTACGAGGCCGAGTACGGCGAGCAGCCCGCTGCCGCTTTCTGGGCCCACAGCTACGACGCCACCACGATGCTGCTCGAGGCCATCGCGAACACCGCGACGGTCGACGGTGACAGCCTCGTGATCGACCGCCAGGCCATCCGCGACTACCTCACCGGTATCACGGACTACGCCGGCATCATCGGCACGATCAGCTGCGACGACTTCGGTGACTGCGGCGCCCAGCGCATCGCGGTCTACGAGCACCAGGAGGGTGAGACCACCTCCGGTGAGGTCAACGAGAACATCGTCTTCGAGTTCGCACCGCAGTGACCCGATCGCAGCCGTCGGGTCCGCAGGTCGGACCCGACGGGTGCCCCAACATCAAGCGGACGGCCGCTCCCCGTGCTATCAAC
>JBFKQZ010000025.1:0-20284 GCA_041627475.1 Nitriliruptoraceae bacterium
GACGCCGAGGAGATCGCAGCCCTGCACGCCGTGGGCGCCGCGATCGACGAGGTCCACGCGCTCGTCCCGTCGCTGCTGCGCCCCGGTCGCACCGAGCGGGAGGTCGGCCGCGACATCGCCGAGGCGATCCTGGAACGTCATGACGAGGTCAACTTCGTCATCGTCGCCGGTGGACCCAACGGCGCGTCGCCGCACCACGAGACCGGCGACCGCGTCCTGCAGGAGGGCGACGCCGTCGTGGTCGACATCGGCGGCACCCTCGACGGCTACTGCTCGGACGAGACGCGCAACTACGTGCTCGGCACCCCGGACCCCGCCTACGCCGAGCTGCACGCCGTGCTCGAGGCGAGCCAGCAGGCCGCCGTGGACCTCGCCGGCCCCGGCGTCACGGCAGAGGCGGTGGACGCCGCCGCGCGCGACCTGCTCACGGAGCACGGCTGGGGCGAGCAGTTCCTCCACCGCACGGGGCACGGGATCGGGGTCGAGGAGCACGAGGCGCCGTGGATCGTCGCCGGGAACGACCAGGTGCTCGCACCCGGCATGGCCTTCTCGATCGAGCCCGGCATCTACGTCGCCGAGACCCACGGTGCACGGATCGAGGACATCGTGGTGGTGACCGACGACGGCGTCGCGAGCTGCAACCACCGCCCGCGCGGACTCGTGGAGGTCGGGGCATGAGCAGCGAGGTCCGCACACGACGCGCCCGGATCGAGGAGATCCGGCCGCTCGCCGAGCAGTACGCACGGGAGTCCGCGCGCCTGTCCGGCGACGGCAACCCCTTCGATGCCCCGATGCCGCAGGGCGGCATCTTCTGGGTCGCCGAGGAGGGCGACGAGAAGCTCGGGTACGCCGCCGGCACGCTGCGACCGACCGGCTGCGTGGTCGGCCCCGTCTACACCGTGCCGGCCGCCCGCCGGCAGGGCGTGGGCGAGGCGCTGCTGCTGGCCGTGCAGGGCTGGGCCCGCGGCACGCGTGTCCCGATCGTCGAGATCTCCGTGGCGCACGGCAACACGGCCGGCATCGAGTTCCTCGAGTCCCTGGGCTACGAGCCCCGCCGCATCCTCATGACCCTCACACCGAACAAGGACTGACCGGTGGTGCACACGCTGTCGGAGCCCGAACGCGACCTGCTCACGGTGGTGCGCGGCTTCGTGGACAACGAGGTCGCGCCTGCGGCCGCCCAGCACGAGGCGGAGGAGACCTTCCCGCGCGAGACGTTCGACCAGCTGGGCAAGCTCGACCTCCTCGGGCTCGCCATGCCCGAGTCGGTCGGCGGCAGCGCGCTGGACTACCGCACCTACCTCCTCGTCCTGGAGGAGCTGGCCCGGGGCCACGCGACGCTCGCCCTCGCCGTCAGCGTCCACACCCTGGTGATGAAGGCGATCCTGCACGCCGCGACCGAGGAGCAGGCGGCCGAGCTGCTGCCGCCGATGGTCCGGGGCGAGCACCTCGGCGCGTTCTGCCTCTCCGAGCCCGAAGCCGGTTCCGACGCCGCCAGCCTCGCCGCACGGGCCGTGCGCACCGACGACGGCTACGTGCTCAACGGCACCAAGGCATGGGTGACCCACGGCGGGCACGCGCAGACACACATCGTCTTCGCCCGCACGGGTGGCGACGGTCCGAAGGGCATCTCGGCGTTCGCGATCGGCGACGACCAGCCCGGGCTGACCGTGGCCAAGCACGAGGACAAGATGGGGCTGCGCGGCTCGCCGACGGCACAGCTCGCCTTCGCCGACGCCCTCGTGCCGCACGACCGCCTGCTCGGCGGCGAGGAGGGCCAGGGCTTCCGCACCGCCATGGCCGGGCTCGACACCGGACGGCTGGGGATCGCGGCGATCGCGACGGGCCTCGCGCAGGCGGCGCTGGACCACTCGGTCGCGTACGCCCGCGACCGCGAGCAGTTCGGCCGCGCCGTGATCGACTTCCAGGGCCTGCAGTTCCTCCTCGCCGACATGGCGACGCAGGTCGAGGCCGCGCGTTGCCTCTACAAGGACGCCGCGAGCCGCATGGACGCCGGCTACGAGGTCAGCAAGGTCTGCTCCATGGCCAAGCTGTTCGCGACCGACACGGCGATGCAGGTGACCACCGACGCCGTCCAGGTGCTCGGCGGGGTCGGCTACACCCGCGACTTCCCGGTCGAACGGTTCATGCGCGAGGCGAAGGTGATGCAGATCTTCGAGGGCACCAACCAGATCCAGCGCATGGTGATCGGGCGGCGACTGGCGGCCGGCAACTGACGTGAGCGACGCCGTCGAGGACGCCGAGGACGCCCCCGTCGACCCGGGGGCGCACGAGGCGGTGCGCCTGCGCGGGCCACGTCGTCTGCTGCTGCTGGGGCCGATCGCTGCCCTGGTGCTCGCGTTCGTCGCGGGCGGGCTCGGTGCGGACGGCCGTGCCGGTCTCGTGCTGCTGCTCCTGCTGCTGGCGATCGTGTTCGGCGTGGCAGGGGTGTGGATCGGCGTCGGACTGCTCGTCGACGAGTTCCGAGGGGCACCGACCTCCCGACGCCGCGGCCTGCTGGTCGGGGTCATGTTCGTCGCCACCCTCGTCTGCATGACCGCCGTGAGCGGGGTCGCCCAGGCGGTGGTGCCGTGACCCGCAGCGTCCCACCTCCGGGCAGACGCGACCGCGGCCTGCGAGACTGCCCCGTGGGCGCGCGAGGAGGACGGTCTGCGCCGCCCGGGTACCCGAGGAGGCACCGGTGGGTGTGAACCCCGCTGACGTGACCGGCGTCGACGCCTCGGCCCGTGGTGCCCTGCTCGTGGCCGACCGGGTCGTGACACTCGGCCACGGCCGCCACGGCGCTCGGGCGCTGCTCGTGCGCGGCAAGCGCGTCGTGTGGGTCGGCGACGACCCGGAACAGGCTCCACCGCACGCCGTGCGGATCGTCCTGGACGGCTGCACGATCGGCCCCGGGTTCGTCGACAGCCACGTTCACCTGACGGCGACCGGGTTGACGCTCAGCGGGATCGACCTGCGCCACACCCAGCGCGTCGACGAGCTGCTCCGGCTGGTCCGGACCACCGCCCAGGCGACGCCGGGCCGCGTGGTCTGGGGGCACGGGTGGGACGCCGACCTCGACCGTCTCCCGACGCCTGACGAGCTCTCGGACGCCGCGGACGGTCGCACCGTCGTGCTGTCGCGCATCGACGGGCACTCGGCGGTCGTGGACCGGCGCACGCTCCAGTCCGCCCCGCTCGCCCGGGCGCCCGGCCTGGACCGCGACAGTGACGGCGAGCCCACGGGCCTCCTGCGGCTGGAGGCCAACAAGATCGCGCGCAGGTGGGCCGTCGGCGCCCTGTCCGAGCAGGAGCTCGCCCTCGCCCGCCGTCGCGTCGCGCGCCACGCCGCGGCGATGGGCGTGGTCTCCGTCCACGAGATGAACGGGCCCGACCTGTTCGGTGCCGCGGACCTGGACGCCTGGCGCGAGGGCACGTGGCCCATCGAGGTCATCCCGTACTGGTCCGGCATGGACCTCTCGTTCGTGCTCGAGCGCGGCCTGTCGCAGATCGGTGGGGACCTCTACCTCGACGGCTCGCTCGGCGCACACACCGCGGCGCTGTGCCAGCCCTATGCGGACCGGCAGCACACCGGCCACCTCGAGCTCGACGACGCGACGCTGACCGACCTGCTGGAGGAGGCGACGCACCACAAGCTGCAAGTCGCTGTCCACGCCATCGGCGACGCCGCGCTGGAGCAGGTGGTGCGCTGCTGGCAGGCAGTCGACGACCGGCTGCCGGACCACCTCGAGGGAGCCATCCGGCGGCTCCACCACCGGGTCGAGCACGCCGAGGTGCTGCCACCGGACCTGCTCGACGAGGTCGCGGCGCTGGGGCTCGTGCTCTCCGTGCAACCGGCGTTCGAGACCATGTGGGGCGGCGAGGGCGGGCTCTACGACCGTCGCCTGGGCCCGGAGCGGGCGGCCTGGACCAACCCGTTCCGCTCGCTGGCCGACCGCGGCATCAACCTCTCGTTCGGCAGCGACACCAACGTCACGCCGATCGACCCGTGGGGTGCGGTGTGGGCTGCGCAGCACCGGCGCCGCCACGAACACGCCGTGACCCGTCTGGAGGCCGTGTCGGCCCACACCCTCGGCGGTCGTACCGCCGCCCGCCAGGAGCGCACCGTCGGGCCACTGCGGGCCGGCATGCGGGCCGACCTCACCGTGTGGGAGGGCGACCCCTACCGGGCGGACGACCCGCGGGGTGCGCGTTGCGCACTGACCGTCCTGCGTGGGCGCGTCACGCACGGTGTGAAGGATGCCGCCGACGTCCAGCCGCACCTCGCCTCGATCGGTGAACACCCCGTCTGAGCAGGGCGGTTGCACCGCCCCGGTGGTGGACCGTGCGCCGGGGGTGGCCGAGCAGCCCGAGACTGACACAACATCGTCTTGACGACCGACCGTCGTGACGGCAGCCTTCGCGATCGCGTCAGGCAGGGCGCGTCGCGATGACCGGGGCAAGGGGGCCGTCGCGGCCGGCAGCCCGCCGCACGTGCCGTACACCGCTCAGTAGACAACGAGGTCCGACCCAGCAAGGCGCCCCGACGGACCACGGCCCCAACGGCGGGCAGTACGGACGACCAGGGACCCCGGGCAGTTGCCCGGGGTCCGCGTCATTTTCGTGAACCGACCGGCGTGCGGCTGGCTACCGTGCGCGGGCGACGTGGCCGACCGGCACGTCGACCCTCGCCACGCCGACACCGGGACAGGGCCATGAGCGACGACGACACGCTCGAGGAGCTCCTCGAGGACGCCATCGACGAGAGCCTCGACGAAGAGCTGTTCGAGGACGGCGAGGGCGACGTGGACGTCGTGGCCGACGGTGACGACGACGATGACGCCATCTTCGACGACGAGGACGACGAGGAGGAGGTCGCCGCCGACGAGGAGGTGGCGGTCTCGCTCGACGCGTCCGAGGACGGCGACGACGAGCTCGACGGCGAACCGCCGGTCGACCTGGGTGCCATCGAGGGCATCGAGGGGATCGACGTCGACGACCCGCTGGAGGTCGCGGCGGAGGTCGAGGGCGACGCCGACGACACGATCCGCGACGGCGAGTTCGTGTGCTCGTCCTGCCACATGGCCAAGCGCGCGAGCGCGCTGGCCGACGCCGACGAGCTGCTCTGCCGCGACTGCGTGTGAGGAACGCGCTCGTCGTCGCAGCCCTCACGGGGCTGACCTGGTATGCCGCCCATCCGCCGCTCGGGCTGTGGTGGCTCGTGTTCCTGGTCGTGCCGGGCTGGATGACCGCGGTGCACCTCGTGCGCCACGAGCGGGCACGCGTCGTGTTCGCCACCGGAGCGGTCGTGGGCCTCGCCTGCTTCCTCCCGCTGCTGGAGTGGATCGCGTCGACCCCCGCGACACCGGTCGCGTGGATCGTGCTGTGCAGCGCCATGGCCGTGTGGACCGGCCTGGTGTCGCTGGTCCTGCGCCCCTGGACGGTGTCACGGGCCGTCGGCGTCGTGGGGCCCGTGCTGTGGACCGCGATGGAGGTGCTGCGCGCCCGGGGCCCGTGGAGCGGGTTCGGCTGGGGTGACCTCGCCTCCGCGCACACCGCGGACTCGTGGATGCTGACCACCGCACGGGTGCTGGGTGCCGACGGGCTCACGCTCCTGACGGCGCTGCTCGGGGGACTGCTGTGGGCCGCTGCACGCGGTGCAGTCCTCGCCCACGGTGAGATCGAGCCCGGTCCGGTGCTCTCGCCGGCCATCGGGCGGGTGGTGGGCGCCTTCGACGAGGTCCGGCCGCTGGTCCTCGGCGCGGTCGGTGTCGCTGCGCTCGGCACGCTCGTCACGATCGGTCTGCCGGCGGCCGTGGGCGAGGCCGACGTGCTGGTCGTGCAGGGCAACGACGCACAGACCAACCTGGGCGGGGCGGCGGAGGACCTCCGGATCGTCGAGGTCCACCGCGACCTCACCCTCGCCGCCGTCGCAGACGGGCCGGTGCCCGACCTCGTGGTGTGGGCCGAGAACGCCATCGACCGCGACCCGTCGACCGACCGGGGCGCCGACCTCGCACCGGCGGTCCGCGAGGCAGCGAGCGCGGTCGACGGCCACCTCGTGGCGGGCGTGACGCGCGACGGCGTGACGGCCGCCACGTTCCGCAACAGCGCCGCCCTCGTCGACGAGCAGGGGCACCTGGCGACGGTCTACGACAAACAGGTCCCGGTGCCGTTCGCGGAGTACGTCCCCTTCCGCGCGGTCCTCGGCGACATCGGGCCGTTCCGGCTCGTGCCACGCGACGCGGCCAAGGGCGAGGGCCCGGTCACGCTCGACGTCGACGGCATGCGGGTGGTGCCGATCATCTGCTTCGAGACCCTGTTCGGCGACCTGGTGCTCGACGCCGTCGCGAGCGAGGACGCGGGCCTCGTGCTGGCCATGACCAACAACTCGACGTTCGGCCGGACCGCTGCCGCGGACCAGCACATCGCGCAGTCGCGGCTGCGCGCGGTCGAGACCGGCCGGACCGTCCTGCACGTCGCCGTCTCGGGGTCGTCGGCCGTCGTCACGCCCGAGGGCGAGGTCCTCGACGCCACCGGGCTGTACGAGGAGGCGACCATCCGGCGCACCGTCACGGTCCGGACCGGCCTGACGCCGGCGGCCACCGTGGCCGAACCGCTCGCATGGGCGATCGCCGCCATCGGGCTGCTGCTCGCGCTGGACGGCGTCCGCCGCCGCCGCAACGGCGGGACCGACGATCGGCACACCACCAGCCAGGAGACACCGTGAAGGCCCTCGTGGTCGTCCCGACCTACGACGAGCGTGCGAACATCGACGAGCTGGTGCGTCGCACGCTTGCGGTGCCGGACGTGGACCTGCTGATCGTCGACGACGGCTCGCCGGACGGCACGGGGGAGCGGGCCGACGAGCTCGCAGCGGACGAACCGCGGCTCCGTGTGCTGCACCGACCGCGCAAGGCCGGGCTCGGGAGCGCCTACCGCGACGGCCTCGGCCTCGGCCTCGACGAGGGCTACGAGGCCCTGGTCGAGATGGACGCCGACCTCAGCCACGACCCGGCCGTCCTGCCCGACCTCATCGCGGCCCTCCAACACAGCGACCTCGCCATCGGCAGCCGGTACGTGCCCGGCGGTGGCGTGGCCAACTGGCCCTGGCACCGTCGCATGCTCTCCGCGGGCGGCAACCTCTACGTGCGCCTCCTCACCGGGTTGCCGGTCCGCGACGCGACGAGTGGCTTCCGCGCCTTCCGGGCCGCGGTCCTGCGGGGCATCGGCCTGCGCGAGCTGCGGTCGGAGGGCTACAGCTTCCAGCTCGAGACGGCACTCAAGGCCTGGCGGACGGGGTTCCGCACCACCGAGGTGCCGATCACGTTCGTCGAACGGGTGGCAGGCGCGAGCAAGATCAGCCGCGCGATCGTCGTCGAGGCGATGCTGCGCGTGCTGCTCTGGGGCGTCCGGTGCGTCCCGACGCGACTGCTGGGGCGCCGCCCGCACCCGGAGTCGGTCGCCGCGAGTCGATAGCCTCCGCGACGCGCTGCGCTCCCGTCGTCCAGCGGTCGAGGATCCCGCCCTTTCAAGGCGGTGACGCGGGTTCGAATCCCGTCGGGAGTACGACCTGGCGCCGCGGCCCCGTGCCGCGGTGTCGATACCCTGCACTGTTGCGTTCCAACCACCACCCGGAGTCCCACGTGGCGAAGAAGATCGAGGTCGAGATCCCCATCGAGCGGCAGAAGGCTGCCCAGGCGGCGGGGAACTTCGGGCTGGAGGACCTCCCGGCCCAGCTGGGGCAGCCGGACGCCGCGGTGCGTCTGGGCAAGACCCCGAAGTCCGACGAGGGCCTCGTCAAGCTGAAGTCGGCCAAGTCGCTGGTGACGCTCAAGCCGGGCCAGATGATCGCCAACTACGGCAAGTCCGAGGCCAAGTGGGCCCGGGACTACCAGCGCAAGCGCGCGGGCAACGGCAAGTTCCACGAGCTGCTGAGCTACGCGCGGCAGCTGATCGGCCTCGCCGACGACGGCACGATCGCGATCTGCCTCATGGGCCACGCCGGTCAGGGCACGTGCGTCCCGCTGTGGGTCGCGCGCGAGGAGGTCACGCTGACCACCCAGCCCAACGACATCCTGTTGCGCTTCGACGAGATCCCGAAGTCCATGGCGCTCAAGCTGTGACCGACGGCGGTCGAGGCACCACGGACCGCCTCGCCGCGGAGCTCGCGTTCGCGCACGAGCTCGCCGACGTCGCCGACGGCATCACGCTCGGCGCGTTCGGTGAGCACCACCGTGGCAACGCCGAGACGAAGGCCGACGGCACCTGGGTGACCGCGGCCGACCGTCGCGTCGAACGCACCCTGCGTGCGGCGATCGGCGAGGCCTTCCCCGACCACGCGGTCCTGGGGGAGGAGGACGGCCTCACCGGCGACCCGGACGCCCCGTGCTGGGTGCTGGACCCGATCGACGGCACCTCGAACTTCGTCCGGGGAAACCCGGTCTTCGCCACGCTCATCGGCCTGCGGGTCGACGGCGAGGACGCCCTCGGCGTGGTCACGGCCCCGGCCCTCGGCCACCGCTGGGACGGTGTGGTCGGTGTCGGTGCCCGACAGGACGGCACCGCGATCCACGTGAGCGACGTCGACGACGTCGCGGCCAGCGAGGTGTCGTTCGGCGACCTCGACTGGTGGCGCAGCCAGGGCCGCTGGGACGCCGTGGAACGGCTCGTCGACGCCACCGACCGCGTCCGCAGCTACGGCGACTTCTGGGCCCACTGCCTGGTCGCGGCCGGCTCCACCGAGATCGCGGCGGAGGCCGCGGTGTCGACGTGGGACCTCGTCGCCGTCCGCGCCCTCGTGGTCGCGGCGGGCGGCCGTGCGACCGACCTCGGTGGTGTGGCGACGGCCGACGGCGGCTCGATCCTGACCTCGAACGGCCGCGTGCACGACGCCGCGCTGGCCCTCGTCGCCGGTTCGTCCACAGCCTGACGGACGGCCTCCCGGGGTGTGTCACAGGGCGGTCGTAGGCTGCACCCCATGAGTGCTACAGACACCACGGACGCAGCCACCGACGTCTCCTCGGACGACGGGGGCGCCCCCCACGACGAGGCGGGCAACCCCGTCCTCGTCGACGTGCCAGCGGAGTTCGAGCCCGAGCGGCCGCCGCTGATCGACGAGCAGGGGCGCGTGCGGCTGTCCTTCAGCCGGATCGACACCTACCGGACGTGCCCGCGCATGTTCCGCTACCGCTACGTCGACCGCCTGCCCGGCAAGCCGGCCCCGGCGCTGTCGTTCGGCACCTCGATCCACGAGGCCCTGGAGCGGTTCTACGACCGCAAGCTGCCGGAGGAGCCCAGCGAGGACGAGCTCGTCGGCTTCCTCTACGACGCCTGGGACACCAGCGGCTTCCGCGACGTCGACCGCGGCGAGCAGACCCGCTGGTACCGCCAGGGGCAGGACGTGCTGCGGCGCTACCACCGACGGGTGACCGGCAGCTACCGCCTGCCCGTCGCCACCGAGGCGTGGTTCGAGCTCCCGTTCGACGACGCCGTGGTCGTCGGGTCCATCGACCGCGTCGACGACGACGACGGCGTGCTGCGGGTCGTGGACTACAAGACCAACAAGCGGGTCAAGGACCGGGACCGGGTCAAGCAGTCGCTGCAGCTGTCGATCTACGCACTCGCGTGCCAGCACCTCTACGGCGAGCTGCCGGCGACCGTGTCGCTCGACTTCGTCGTGGCGGGGCGCGAGATCGTCGTGGACGTCGAGGAGCTCGACCTCGACGCGGCCCGACAGGCGATCGCCGAGACGGCCCAGGCCGTGAAGGACGCGCTGTACGAGCCGACGCCGATGCGGCTGTGCGACTGGTGCGACTTCCGGGCCGTGTGCCCCGCATGGGAGGGCCAGGAGCCCGACGGGGTCCTCGGTCCCGCCGTGCAGGAGCTGGACCGTCTGCGCCGCAGCATCGGCCGCGACGTCGAGCGGTTGCGCGCGCTGGAGCAGGGCGTCGAGCGCCTCCGTGACGAGGTCGCCGAGCGGGACGCAGGGCTGCCCCCGCTCGACGGGGCGGGCGAGGACGGCCGGTAGCCTCCGCCGCCCCCGACCTCCCAGGAGTCCCCGATGGGGCAGCGCGTGGCCGCCGAGACGGTCATCGGCGCGGCGCCGGAGCAGGTGTACGCCGTCATCGCCGACCTCGAGGCCTACCCCGAGTGGGCCGACGACGTCGTGCGCACTGACGTCGTCGAGACGACCGACGATGGCCTGCCCCGGCTCGTCGCGTTCGAGGTCGACGCCCGCATCGCGATGGTCCACTACGTGCTCGAGTACCAGCACGACCCACCGCACCGCGTCCGCTGGCGGCTCGTCGAGGGGGAGATGCTGTCGCAGCTCGACGGCTCCTACCGCCTCGCGCCGGCATCCGACACGACGACGACCGTGCAGTACACACTGGAGGCGGAGCTGGCCCTGCCACTGCCGTCGTTCATCCAGCGACGGGCGACCCGGGTGATCCTCGAGACCGGGCTCGCCGGGCTGCGCGAGCGGGTGGAGCGCGGCTGATGGGGCGCCAGGACGAGGAGCAGACCGCCTACTTCGCGCTGCTGCGTGCACGCGAGGAGCTGGCAGCCCTGCAGCGCTACCAGGAGTACCTGGTCGCCGAGCGTGCGCGCATCGACGGCTTCGTGGCCGCGGGCACCGAGCTGGACGGGACGGTGGACCAGCGGCTGCGCCGGGCCCTGCGCCACACCGACGAGCCGCTCGGCGAGGCCCTCGAGCTGCGCCGACGGGTCATCGCCGACGAGCGGCGGCGGCTGCCGGAACGCATCGAGGCCGCCCAGGCCTACGTCGACGAGTGCGAGGCCGCCCACGCGGCACTGAAGCGCTGATGTACCGCGACGACCCCCTCGACGACGAGGCCGAGCTGCGGATGCTGCTCGGCGACGAGCCCGTGGACGCGTTGCTGGTCGACCCAACCGTGAGCGACGACGAACGCACGCCGCTGCTGGCCGCACTCGACGTGCTGCGGGTGCTCCAGGGGTGGGTCGAGGACGACGACGCCGCGCGCTGGTTCACGGCCGAGCAGCGCCGGCTCGACGACCGCACGCCGATCCAGGTCCTGGCCGTCGGCGCCTACGAGGACGTCGAGGACGCCGCTCGGGCGTACGTGGCCGCCAACAGCTGAGCGGCGTGGGGCGGCCCCAGCGCGAGGCTGTACCCTGTCCCGTCGCACGGCGTCACCGGACGCCGCCACGGTCTCGGGACGCGCACAGGCCTGCGGTCCCGACGTGGCTCCCCACGAAGCGCGGCCCCGCCGTGCCGCCACCACGAGAGGTTCCATCGATGCCCACCGGCCACGTCAAGGTCTTCCACGCCGACCGCAACTTCGGTCGCATCACCGACGAGGAGGGCGGTGAGGTCATCTTCGACCCGGACGCCCTCAGCGACGGCACGGCCGTCGGCTCGGGTGACGAGGTCGAGTTCGAGCTCGCCGAGAGCGACAACCCGCGCGAGCGTCGTGCGACGACCGTCACCGTGACCAAGAAGGCACCCGCCGAGAACCCGGTCGGCCGCACGCTCGCCGCGCCGCCCACCTGGGACACCCTCGAGGAGGCCGACCGCCAGCGCCGCCAGGCTCGTCGCCGCCGCCGCTGAGCGTGATCGCGTCCGTCGCACCGGGGGAGGGCCGCGGCATGCTGCTCGCGGCCCCCAGCCCCGACGTCGACGAACGCACCGACACCGACGAGGTCGTCGGGCACGACCTCCCGTGGGACGTCATCGTCTGGGACGACCCGGTCAACCTGATGGCGTACGTCGTCCACGTCTTCCGCAAGGTCCTCGGCGTCGACGAGCACGTCGCGCACCGCCTCATGATGGAGGTGCACACCGAGGGGAAGTCGCTCGTGGCCTCGGAGCCACGGGAGACGGCCGAGAAGTACGTCCAGCAGCTGCACGCCCACGGGTTGCAGGCCACGATGCGCAGGTCCGGCTGAGGGAGCGAGCATGAGCCGCGGCGACGGCGACGCACTCGTGTGGCGCCTGCCCCAGCCCCTGCACGGCCTGCTGCTGCAGCTCCTCGACGAACTGGACGCGGCGATCGACGGCCCCACCGACGACCCGGTGGTGCAGCGGCTGTTCCCGCGTGCGGTCGAGGGCGAGGACGACGCCGACGCCGAGTTCCGCATGCTCCTCGCCGGTGACCTGCTGCTGCAGCGTCACGAGGCGATCCGCGCCTGCCGGGACCTGCTCGAGGCTGGACGTCGCCTGCCCGGTACCGGATCGGTGCGCGTCCACCTGACCGACGACGAGCCGTCGATGCTCCTGCAGATCCTCAACGACGTCCGCCTGGCGCTGGGCGCCCGCGTCGGCGCGACCGCCGTCGAGCTGCGCCAACTCGTCGAGGACGACGACGTCGAGACGCAACGGGCGCTGGAGACGATGGACCTGCTGGCGTGGTGCCAGATGCAGCTCCTCGAGCACATCGACCCGGTCTCGGCCCGCCACGACGGCGAGGACCTCTGACCGAGGCCTCGCGTCAGCGCGACAGCCGGCTGGTGGCCGTGGCCCACAGGGCGCGGGCCTCGTCGAGGCCGAGCGCGATCCCGACCCCGATGTGGGCGATCGCGACGGCTGCCACGCCGACGAGGCCACCGACGACGGGCGTCAGGTCGGTCACGACCGGCCGCACCAGGACCGCTGCGACGGTGGCTGCGAGTCCGGCGAGCAGGAGGCGGCCGCGGGTCGGCCCGCCGACACGGATCCGCCCCCCGGTGCGCTGCTCGACGAGCTCCCGCAGCAGGCGGTACTCGAACATCGCACCCACGGCCGACGCCGCGGTGAGCCCCAGGGCGCCCAGTCGGAAGACGTCGGGCAGGTCGCGAACGTCGGGTGCCACGGGCACGAGCGTCGGCAGGTTCGCGCCGGCGGCCAGTGCGACCCCACCACCGGCCAGCAGCTCGATGCGGTCGAACTGGAACATCAGCACCACGCCGAGGATGCTCGACAGCACCACGCGGGCGATCGCGATGCGCGCCGGGCTCCGGGTGTCGCCGCCGCCGTACAGCACGGACTGCAGCAGGCGCGAGGACGTGGTGGCCAGGAGCCCGGCCGTGGCGCCCAGCAGGACGATCCAGACCAGGCGCGACTCGGCCGCACCGAACGCACCGCTGCGGAACAGTGCCGCCACGAGGACGTCCCCGAGCACGACGAAGCCGACCATCGTCGGCAGGACGTAGAAGGCTGCGCGCTCGAGCCCCGTGTCGATGCGTCGACGGACCCCTGCGAGGTCGCCTGCCCGGGCACTCGACAGCTCCGGCAGCTCCGCCGCCGCGACAGCCATGCCGAACAGCGACACGGGGAGCACGGCGAGGATCGTGACCTTCTGGAGCGTCGCCAGCGCCGCACCCGCCAGCAGCGACGCGAGCACCAGGTCGACGAACGTCGCGAGCTGGACGACGCCACGCCCGGTGACCACCGGCACGAAGGCCCGCACCACCTCGCGGACGTGCTCGCTGATGGGCCGGAACGTGGGGCGCACCCCCGGGGCGAGCCGCCGCACGGCGGGCAGCTGCACGAGGACCTGCAGTGCCCCGCCGACGAGCGTGCCCCAGGCCAGGGCCTGCGCGAGCGACGCCAGCACCTCCGGGGGTGCTGCGCAGCCGAGCTCGGGAGTCGGGCCACAGGGCTGGCTGACGTCGTCGAGGTAGTAGAAGCCCGCAGCGATCAGCAGCACGATCTGGGCGAGGTTCCAGACGACCGGCGCGACGTACGAGAGGAAGAACTGGCGGTGGCTGTTGAGCACGCCGAGGCACCACGCCGACACGACCAGGAGCGCGAGGCCGGGGGCGACGATCCGCAGGAGGCTCGCGACGAGCTCCTGGAACGCGGCGTCCTTGCCCGGCACCAGGAGCACGGCCAGTGGACCGGCCAGCAGCACCATCAGGACGGCGGCCGCCCCTGCGACCGCAGCCAGGAGGCCCAGCACGGTCCCGGCCAGCCGGTTCGCGTCCTCGTCCCGGCCGTCGTCGAGCAGGCCCACGTGGACCGGGATGAACGAGGCCGACAGGACGCCCTCGCCCAGCAGGTTCTGGAGGACGTTGGGGATGCGGAACGCGTAGGCGAACGCGTTGGCGGCGGGGGACAGGCCGAGGAAGTGCCCGACCGCGCGCTCACGCACGAGACCGGACACCCGCGAGAGCAGGATCCCGGCGGAGACCAGCGCGGACGACCGCCGCGTCGTGCTGGTCACTGGCCCCCCGTCATCGGTGTCCCCGGATCGTACGACGCGCCAACCCCGCACCGTTCGAGGCCGTGTCGTTCAGGCGCGCCAGTCGCCGAGTGACGCCGAGCCGACCCGCGCGGCCCATGCCGTGAGCGCGGCACGGTCGGGGCCCGCGTGGCGCAGGTCCTCGAGCTCACAGCCGAGGTCCACGTCGGTCACCAGGGTCGCCAGCCGGCGCCACAGGGCGACCTCCTCCGCGTGGTCGCGCAGGGACGCGGCGATGCGCGCCGCGCCGCGGACCTTGACGTCCCAGTCGGCGGGGTCCGGCGGGATCGCGTCGATGCTGCCGTAGCGGACCAGGAGCACCGACGACGTCTTCGCGCCGATGCCCGGCACGCCCGGGATCCCGTCGGCGCTGTCGCCGACGAGGGCGAGGTGGTCCACGACGGCGGCCGGCGGGACGCCGAGGCGCTCCAGCACACCGTCCTCGTCGAAGACCCGGTCGCGGACGCTGTCGACCTGGAGCACGTTGCCCCCGACGACCTGCCCGAGGTCCTTGTCGGCCGTCATGATCCGGACCTGGTCGACCTCGTCGCGGAAGCGGACCGCCGCGGTCGCGAGCGCGTCGTCGGCCTCGTGCTCGTCCATGGACCACACCGTGACACCCAGTGCCCTCACGCCCTCCTCGACCAGGTCGAACTGGGCCAGCAGGGCCTCCTCGACCCCGCTGCCGTCCTTGTAGCCCTCGAAGAGGTCGTTGCGGAACGACTCGATCGGGTTGTCGAACGCGACCGCGACGTGGGTGCACTGCTCGTCGGGGTCGTCCAGCAGTGCCGCGACCTGTCGCACGCAGCCGACGGCGGCCTTCACGTCCGTCCCGTCCGGCGCGGTCCGCGACGGACCGGGCGAGTAGTGGGCACGGAACAGTTCGTAGGTCCCGTCGACGAGGTGGAGTCGCATGTCGTGTCCTCCGAGGTGGAAGCTGCAAGGGTGCCCGGACGGCCACCGACCGTCCGACGAGCCCGCATGCCATGGTGGCACGGCATGCTTGGGGCGACGGAGGAGAGCGGATGCGCGTGCGTGCACCCACGGACGTGGGGCAGAGCCGCTGGGAGATCCCCGACCCCCGCGACGCCGACCTGGACGGCGTCGTCGGCGTCGGTGCCGACCTCCAGCCGACGACGCTCGTGGCGGCCTATCGCAACGGGGTGTTCCCCTGGCCCCACGAGGGCATGCCGCTGCCGTGGTTCAGCCCGGACCCGCGGGCTGTCTTCTGGGTCGACGACATCCACGTCTCGCGCTCGCTGCGGCGCACCCTGCGTCGCAGCGGGTGGACGACGACGGTCGACGTCGCGTTCGACGACGTCGTGCGCGCATGCGGGACGGACCGCGACGACGGCACGTGGATCACCTCGGAGATGGCCGCGGCGTACCGCCGGCTCCACGACACGGGGTGGGCCCACAGCCTCGAGGTCTGGGACGGTGAGGACCTCGTCGGTGGCGTCTACGGGGTCCTCGTCGGGGGTGTGTTCACCGGGGAGTCCATGTTCCACCGCAGCAGCGACGCCTCGAAGGTCGCGCTCGTGGACCTCTGCCACCGGCTCGAGGAGGCGGGCGCGTCGTGGCTCGACGCCCAGGTTCCCACCAGCCACCTGCGGTCGATGGGGGCCGAGACGTGGCCCCGTGGCCTGTTCCTCCAACGTCTCGCGGCCGTCCGTGACGCCGACGTGCGCCCGGTCGCCGATCGCCTCGACGTGGCCCGGCTGGTCGCCGACTGAGGTGGTCACCCCCGGTCGGATGGGCAGCACGCGCCCGGTGCGCGCGGACCGTGCACACCATCTGACGTCCGTGCATCCCGCGTCGTGACCCGGCATCCTTGTCACCGAGGAGACCGAGCCCGGTCCCGGTGACGCCACCAACCCGCACTCGCGCGGGTCCCTCGCACGGCCGCAGCGCCTGTGCCCGACGGGCTCGGTCCGCGGCCGCCTGCAGCCACCTGCTCATCCTCCACCCGAGAGGCACCCCACAGTGACTTCCTTCTCCACCGACGGTGACTACAAGGTCCGTGACATCGACCTCGCCGACGCCGGTCGCAAGCAGATCATGCTCGCCGAGCACGAGATGCCCGGACTGATGGCGCTCCGCGAGCGCTACGAGGGCCAGAAGCCCCTCGAGGGCGCCCGCATCGCCGGCTGCCTGCACATGACGACGCAGACCGCGGTCCTCATCGAGACGCTCCAGGAGCTCGGCGCCGACGTCCGCTGGTCGTCCTGCAACATCTTCTCCACCGAGGACGAGGCCGCGGCGGCCGTCGCTGCCGCCGGCACCCCGGTCTTCGCCTGGAAGGGCGAGACCGAGGAGGAGTACGTCTGGTGCATCCGCCAGACCCTCGACTTCGGCGACGGCAAGGGCCCGAACCTCCTGCTCGACGACGGCGGTGACCTGACCGCGCTCGTCCACGACGAGTACACCGAGCTGCTGCCCGACATCCTCGGCGTGTCCGAGGAGACGACGACCGGCATCAAGACCCTCCGCCAGTACTTCAAGGAGGGCACGCTGCGGATGCCGGCGATCAACGTCAACGACTCGGTCACCAAGTCCAAGTTCGACAACCTCTACGGCTGCCGCGAGTCGCTGATCGACGGCATCAAGCGCGCCACCGACGTCATGATCGCCGGGAAGCGGGCCGTCGTGGCCGGCTTCGGCGACGTGGGCAAGGGCTGTGTCCAGGCCCTCGACGGCATGGGTGCGACGGTCTACGTGACCGAGATCGACCCGATCAACGCGCTCCAGGCCGCCATGGAGGGCTACCGCGTCGTCCTGCTCGAGGACGTCATCGACGAGGTCGACATCGTCATCACGGCGACCGGCAACGACGACATCCTCACGCTCGACCTCATGGAGCGCCTGAAGGACAAGGCGATCGTCGGCAACATCGGCCACTTCGACACCGAGATCCAGACGGCCCAGCTGCGCGAGTTCGAGTGGACGAACATCAAGCCGCAGGTCGACCTGGTCCACATGCCCTCCGGCAAGGACCTGATCCTGCTCGCCGAGGGTCGTCTCCTGAACCTGGGCTGCGCCACCGGCCACTCCAGCTTCGTGATGTCCACCTCGTTCACCAACCAGGTCCTCGCACAGCTCGAGCTGTGGAACAACCACGAGAACTACAAGAACGAGGTCTACGTGCTGCCCAAGCACCTCGACGAGGAGGTCGCCCGCCTGCACCTCGAGAAGGTCGGCGCCAAGCTGACCACGCTCACCCAGAAGCAGGCCGACTACCTCGGTGTCGACGTCGAGGGTCCGTACAAGGACGACAGCTACAGGTACTGATACCTCGCTGACGCTCGGTAGCGCCCGCTCCCGTCGCATCCTGAAGTCGCAGGCTGGGGATGCTTGGGGGAGCGGGCGTTCCGGCTTCGCGCTTCTGTCGCAGGCTGGGCGGGCTTGGGGGAGCGGCCTATACCCGCGACACGCACGGGAACGCCCGCTCCATCGGAGCGGGCGTTTCCGCTTCCAAACGCGCGGTTCCTGTGTAGAGTGCCGGTACTGTGACGCGTGTTGCGGATGGGGGTCCTGTGGAAACTGTGCTCAGGTCGGACCCTGTTCGTGCCGACGATGAGGGGGCGACCACGCCCCACGTGACGACGGGAGGCAGCGTGCGCAGCCCCAAGCTCCGGATCATCGGCCTCGTGGCCGCTGCTGGTCTCCTCGCCGCGCTCGGCAGCGCCATCGCTGCCGAGGGCGACGGTGACGACGGTGACGTCCTCGCCGTCAGTGACGCCGACCAGGTCCTCATCGACGGGCTGCTGGCCCTCCAGGACGACCTGCCCGAGCTGGTGCCCACCGAGGCCCAGCTGGCGGCCAACGACCTCGACCCGGTCCTGCTGGGCTCGTTCACGTCGGCACGGTCGACGATCGACCGCCTCGAGGACGACATCCGGGCGCTCTACATCGACGGGGACGCCGCCGGCACGGCCGTCGGTGACGCCGTCTCGTCGGTCGCCCGGGGGCTCCTGATCGAGCGCCAGGCCTACATCGTCCTCGAGCAGAGCGACGGCAGCACGAACCCGCGCCCGCTCGACTCGAGCAACGCTCGCACCGAGGACGGCATCGCGATCGACGCGGACGGCCTCCTCGGGCTCGAGACCACCGGGATCGACCTGCTGCTGCAGGCCCGTGACCTCCAGCGCGCGGGGTACGAGGTCCTCGCAGCCGTCGAGAGCGCCGACGCGGCCTTCGAGGACCGTCTGGCAGAGCTCCGTGCCTACGAGGACGAGGTCGCGGTCACCCTGCGCATCGTGACGAGCGCGAACACCGACGAGCTGCTGGTGCCGGTCGACCGGTACGACGCGCCGATCGGCGTGCCTCGGGCGACCAGCGTCACCTACGTCTGCGTCGACCGCGCCGAGTACATGGCGCTGGCCGACCTGCCCGAGGACGAGCGCATCGCCGCCTCCGTCGAGGAGGTCCCGGGCCGTGAGTGCGCGGACCTCGCGCGCCGGGCGGGACTGTCGCTGGAGGACCAGCAGGCCTTCGTGGAGGGCACGGAGGGCGACGGCGAGGGCACCGAGAGCGACGCCGACGACGAGTCCTGACGCCCACCGACGCCGTCGCGTCGTAGGGTTGGCTGCTGCACGGCACCATTGACCGTGGGCAGGTCGATCCGGTGAGGAGGCGGACGTGACGGGCGAGGACAGCCGCAGCGAGCTCGAGTCGCTGCCGACGCCGGACTCGTGGTCGACGTCACCCCGGTTCGTCCCGACCACGTTCGTCCAGCCGGCACTGCGGTTCTTCCGTCAGGAGTCCGCCGGTGGCGTCGTGATGCTCGTCGCCGCGATCATCGCGCTCGTGTGGGCCAACAGCCCCGCCTCGGCCAGCTACTTCGCGCTGTTCGGCACCACGATCGAGATCGCCTTCGGCGACTTCCACTTCCACCACCTGTCCGAGCTGACGGTGCAGGAGTGGATCAACGACGCCGCGATGGTCCTGTTCTTCTTCGTCGTGGGCCTGGAGATCAAGCGTGAGCTCGTCGTGGGGGAACTGCGGGACCCGCGCGCCGCCGCGCTGCCCGCGATCGCCGCACTCGGCGGCATGGTCGTCCCTGCCGCCATCTACCTGCTGTTCAACACGGTCCTGCTGCCCGGTGACGGCGCCGCGCCCACCGCGTGGGGCATCCCGATGGCCACCGACATCGCGTTCGCGGTCGGGATCGTGGCGCTGCTCGGGCGGCGCGTGCCCGTCTCGGCGAAGCTCTTCCTGCTGGCACTGGCGATCGTCGACGACCTCGGCGCGATCCTCGTCATCGCGCTGGTCTACACCGACGAGCTCGCCGTCGGCTGGCTGGTCGCCGCCGTGAGCGGCCTCCTGCTGCTCGCGGGGCTGAACCGACTCGACGTCCGCGCGTCGTGGCTCATCCACTCGGTGGGCGTCTTCATCTGGCTCGCCATGCTGGAGTCCGGCGTCCACGCGACGCTGGCGGGCGTCGCGGTCGCGTTCCTGACCCCGGTGACGAGCTTCTACGACCCGCAGCTGATCGACGACTACGCGCAGCCGATCATCGACAGGATTCGCGAGTACCTCCCCGACGACATGCCGCTGCACGAGGCCGACCACCACACCATGGAGCGCGTGAGCGCGCTCGTCACCGACCTGCGTCGGTTGTCCTACGAGACGCTGCCGCCGCTCTCACGACTCCAGTTCCGGCTCTCACCGGTGTCGTCGTTCGTGATCGTCCCCCTGTTCGCGCTGGCCAACGCCGGGGTCCGCATCCAGGGTGACGCCGTCGCCGGCGCGCTCGGTGACCCGGTGCTGCTCGGTGTCCTCGTGGGTCTGCTGGTCGGCAAGACCGTGGGCGTGACCGGCTTCGCCTGGCTCGCGATCCGCTTCGGCCTGGGCCGGATGCCCTTCCACACGACGTGGCGCCACATGATCGGTCTGGGGATGCTCGCCGGCATCGGCTTCACGGTGGCCCTCTTCGTGGCCTCGCTGTCGGTCACCGGGACGGCACTGGACTCGGCGAAGCTCGGCATCTTCGGCGGCTCGCTGCTCGCCGGCGCAGGGGGCTACCTCTTCCTCCGGAGCGGTCCCGTGGTACGGGACGAGCCCGGCAGTGACCAGGACCAC
>JBFKQZ010000026.1:0-19824 GCA_041627475.1 Nitriliruptoraceae bacterium
CGACCTCGACGCGACGCTTGAAGTTGAGACCGAAGTCCTCGATCTGGTCGACCGTGTCCAGCGCGTCGACCTGGGCCTGCGCGTCGGCGAACGGCGCCAGCATCATCTGGCGGACCTGCATGCGCAGTGGCTCGACCTGCTGCAGCGATGCCTCGAGCGTCCCGCCGACGGTGCTCTCCAGCTCGCGGATGCGACCGTCGACCTGGGCGTACAGCGTCTCCAGCTGGTCTGCGTCACTGAGCAGCTGCTGGCGGATCCGCACCTCGTTCTTGGCCATGTCCGCGGCCTTCTCGATGCGCTCCACCGCGTTGATGAGCGCCTGTTTGCCGGCCACGTCGGCCAGGAAGCCCGCCAGGTCACGCATCAGCCGGTCGGCGCCCGACCGCTTCCACATGTCCACGTCCTCGTGGACCCGCGACTGCCAGGCCTCGTAGGCACACACCGGGTAGACGCGGACCTCGCCGCGCTGGCCCGCCCGACGCGACGCCTCCACGATCCGGCCGCCGACGTAGTTCAGCACGTCCCGACGGGTCTGCTTGTCGTGGAAGTGCTGCGGGTACATGTTGCAGACGAGGAACGTCTTCTTGAGGTCGCGGCTGACGACCTCCTCGAGGAAGCCCATCTCGGTCGCGCCCACCGTCGGGGGCGACAGGAACACGACGATGCCGGCGTCGCAGACGTCGAGCTCCTGCAGCGTGCGCTCGGTGTAGACGTCGTCGGCCGCGGCGTCGTCCAGCCCCGGCGTGTCGATCAGGCGGGTGCCGTTGCGCAGGAACGGGACCGGCACGCCCTGCTCGACGTAGGTCACGCCCAGCTCGTTGCCCGGGTTGTGCTTCTGCGAGGTGAACTGCGACACCTCCTCGACCGCGACGTGGCGGGTCGAGCCGTCGGCGAAGTGCACCGCCGCGCCAGGCGTCTTGTCGTACGACACGTACACCGGGACCGCGGTCTCCGGCGTCACGTGCATCGAGGAGACCTCGCGCCCGATCAGCGAGTTCAGCAGCGTCGACTTGCCGCGCTTGATCAGCCCGAAGACACCGATGGTGAACATCGTCCGCTCGAGCTCGTTGCGGACCAGCGCGAGCTCGGTCGCGATCATCGAGTCGGACATCTCCGAGCCCTCGACGTGGATGGTCTGGCGCTCGCGGAACCGGTCCCAGACCACCTCGAAGTGACCCAGCGCCTCGAACAGGCCGCTGCGCTCGACATCGAAGGCTTCCAGGAACTCCGCCAACGCACCCTCCTCGACGACCTATCGGCTGGACGTGGGCCCTACTTGACCTCAGCGCCCCACCGATGTCGTGCAGGGTTGCAGACCGCAGGCCGGTCCGCACACATTCCCCGCGGTCAGTCCGCACGGCCAGTCGTGGACACGCCGCCGGGCGGGATCAGTCGTCGTTGCCGCCGTTGCCGACGCCGTTGCCGTTCCCCTCGCCGTTCGGCGGGTCGTCGACGCTCGCGTCATCCGGCTCGTCGTCGTCCTTGGCGTGGTCCGGCGGTGGCGTCACCACGCGGTAGGCGCCGGCCTCCCAGACCCAGCGCTGCTCGCCCCAGTCGGCCACGGGCAGGGGTGACTCGTCGCAGTCGGCGACGATCGCAGCCGGGCCGTCGCCGCCCGACTGCAGCCGGGCGCGGGTGACCCCGTAGACGTGGCTGCCGTCGTGGCAGCCGCCCTCTGCCGCCAGCCGCTCGAGCACACCGCGTCGAGGGACGCGCCACAGCGCCAGCGACCCGAGGCCGTCGCCCTCCATCGCGACCAGCAGCTCGGTGCGGCCGTCGGCGTTGACGTCGGCGGCACGAAGATCGCTCACGTCGCGGCCGAGACCGGCGAGGTCCTCGGCCAGGACCACGTAGCCGTCGGCGGTCCACCACGCGACGCGCAGCACGCCGGCGCGGTCCCGGACCCCCGTGGCGACGACCTCCGGCCACGTGTCGGCGTCGAGGTCGACGACGACGTGCTCGATGCCCGACAGGTCCGCCAACGCGTCACTGCGGACGAAGGCCGCGGCGTCCGCGCTCGACGGACCGACGGTCCGGGACGCGGTCGGGGAGGGGGCAGGTTCCTCCGGCGCTGGGCTCGGGGGCTCCTCGGCGGGTGCGGCCTCGTCCGCAGCGGGGGGCGCGTCCTCGCTCGGTGCGGCCAGGCCGGTGCCGTCGAACGGGACGGGCTCGGCCTGCACCACCGGCGTCTCGGCGACCTCCTCCGTGGCGCTGCCCCCGCAACCGGCGAGGGCGACCGCCAGCGCCACGACCGCCACCCCGCCCCGCGGGGCGGTCACACGACGGTCGCGGCGGCGCGGCACTCAGACCACCCGGGCCGTGCCGTCGTCGGCGAGCGTGATGCGGCCCTCGGCCGCCAGGTGCTCCAGCGCAGCCGTCGTCGAGGCGGTCGCCGCCGGCCACACCGCCCTGTCGTAGTCCGCGTAGACCACCTCGACCACCTCCCGTGCCGTCGACGCCCCGTCGGCCAGGACCGCCAGGACCTGCGCGAGCCGGTGCTCGCGGTGCTCGGCGTAGAAGCGCAGGACCGCCTCGGGGTCCTCGGTCATCGCCGGGCCGTGGCCGGGCAGCAGCGCCGCCGGGCCGAGGTCGAGCACGCGACGCAGGCTCGCGAGGTAGCCGCCGAGCGTGCCGTCCGGGTGGGCGACCACGGCCGTGCCGCGGCCGAGCACGTGGTCGCCGGTGACGACCGCGCGGGTCGGCAGGCGCAGCGACAGCGAGTCGGCGGTGTGGCCCGGCGTCGCGACCACCTCGAGGTCCAGGGCGCCGACAGCCAACCGGTCACCAACCCCGACGACGCGCCCGCCCGCACCGGCGACGTCGGGGCTCGCGGCCGCGACGGCGACACCCCAGTCGGCGGCCCAGGCTCCCGCCGCCTCGACGTGGTCCGGGTGGTGGTGCGTGGCGAACACCAGCGCGACGTCGAGGTCGTGCGCGGCCAGCACCTCGTCGACCCGGGCGCGATGCGCGGCGTCGGCGGGACCCGGGTCGACCACGACCGCGGGCTGGCCGTCGCCCGCGGCGAGGACGTAGGTGTTGGTCCCGTCGAGGGTCATCGGTGACGGGTTGGGCGCGAGCACGCGCAGGGCGACCTCGTCGACCCGGGCCGTGGTCGGCAGCGAGCCGAACGGCGGCAGGTCGGTCCGTGGGTCGGTGGGGGGCGCCGGACTCACCCGAGCTCCTCGAGCCAGGCCGCCACGGTCCGCCCGATCTCGTCGCCGCTGTCCTCCTGCACGAAGTGGATGCCGGCGATCGGGTGCTCGGTCAGGCTCGGCCACGTCGCGACCTCGTCGCCGTAGACCTGCGTGAGGAAGCCCGGCTCGGCCGGGAAGTGCAGCTTCGGCACGTCGCTGCTCGACAACCAGTCGTGGTAGTCGGTGACGATCTCGGCGACGTCCGCGGGCTCGCCGTCGAACGGGATCTGGCGCGGCCACGTCAGCGTCGGGCGACGCGACTCGCCCGGCTCGGTGTACGGGGCCCGGTAGGCCGCGAGCACGTCGGCCGGGATCTCGCCGAGGACCGAGGCGGGCAGGATGCGGTCGACGAAGACGTTCTTCGTGAGCACGATCTCCTCACCCGCGTCGGACCGCATCGCGGCGAACAGGTCACGGCCGCCGTCGGGCCAGTCCGCCAGCGACACCGGCCCGCAGATCGTCTCGGTGAAGGCGATCGCGCGGACGGCGTCGCGGTGGTTGTTGGCCCAGTCGAAGCCGAGGCCGCCGCCCCAGTCGTGCAGCACCAGCGTCACGTCCGAGCTGACGCCGAGGTCCTCGAGCAGCTGCCACAGGTACCGGCGGTGCTCGGTGAACCGGTAGCGGGCGTCGCCCTCGCCGGGCAGCGGGTCGGACTCACCCATGCCGACGAGGTCGGGGACCACGACGCGACCCAGCGGGGCCAGGTGCGGGACGACGTCGCGCCACAGCAGCTTCGACGTCGGGTTGCCGTGCAGCAGCACGATCGGGTCGCCCTCGCCCTCGTCCCAGTAGGCCATGGAGGTACCCAGGACCTCGCGGCGCTGGGTCGGGTACGGCGCGGGGCCGGCGGCGGTCGCGGTCATCTGGGGCCTCCTGTCAGGCGTCGGCGTGCGCGAGGTCCTCGTCGGTGGGGCCGGGGTCGTCACCCTCGCCGCTCGCGGTCGGCGTCTCGTCCTCGCCACGTGCCTCACGACGACGCTCCCACACGCGCACCGCACCCGCGGCGAGCAGCCCCGCACCGAGCGACGCGGCGACCAGCCCGGGGACCGTCAGGCGGAACAGCGGGACCTCGTCACCGACCCACGTCGTCTCGACGGGCACGTCGTACCGCTCGCCGTCGACGAGGATCGGGATCTCGGCGGCGACCACCGTGGCCGAGCGGGACGCCGGCACGACGTCCGGGCTCCCGGGTCGGACGTCCAGCCACGTGGCGGTCGGCGCACCCTCGAGCTGCATCTCCCAGACGGGCTCGCCGGTCGGGCCCTCCACGACGTCGCCGACCGGGCTGTTGGGGTCGAGGCGTGCGTGGTCGTTCCACGAGGGGCTCGCCCGGTTGACCTCGAAGCCCGCCTCGGTCAGTCGCAGCAGCGGCTCGCCCTCGCGGCCGAGCACGACGATCTCCTCGGCCTCCAGGCGCTGGACGACGAACACGGGGACGGGGCCGGAGACGACCGTGAGCTGGGCGGGGCCCACGCTGCCGTCGGTCAGCAGGTCACTGCTCCAGCGGCCCTCGAGCTCGGACTCCTCCAGCACCCCGGCGATCTCGTCGAACTGGCCGTCGACGACGACCGGGATCGACCAGTCGTGCTCCTCGTCGGCCGTGCGGGGCAGCAGCACCGTGTCGAACCACTGCCACGTCGGCAGCGTCGACACCTGGGTCCAGCCCGAAGGGACGTCCTCGCCCGGGTCCGAGCCGCGACCGGCCGAGTCCAACGACTCGTACCAGGCACGGACCGAGAGGTCGGCGAACACGCCCTCCTCCGAGATCCGCAGCCACGGGCGTCCCGCCTCGTCGACGACCGTCAGCGGCGCCGCGCCGGGGTTCGTCACCTCGATGCGCGGGGCGTACGCGACCAGCCCGCGGGCCTCGAGACCGGGGAGGTCCGGCAGCTGCGTCACCCGCGGCTGCGGGACGATCCCGCCGTGGGCGCCGGCAGGCACCGCCAGTGCTCCGACGAGCAGCAACGCGGCCGCAGCGGCGAGCAGCAGCCGCCGTACCGGGGGGACCGAGGTGATCGTCATGGGGTCCGCACAGTACGGCGGAAGACGCGGAGCGGCGGCCCCTCCCAAGGCCGCCGCTCCGAGCCCCTCCCGCTGGGGACGGCTCCCGCTCCGTCTCCCGCTCAAGGCTTGGTCTGCACTGTACCGACGTGCGCCCACCGCGCCAACAACTTTTTGTGCCACGTCCGTTCGCGCAGTGTCACGCGACCTGACGTCATGCCCAGATCGTGTTCACGGGACCTCCGGCGGCCCCCCGTGCGGGTGCTGGACCAGCACCTCGCCGTCCACCTGCACGATCGTCGGCTGGATCCGGTCGGGCCGTCGGCCCTCGACCGCTGCGAGCAGCCCGGCCACGTCGTCGTGGGCCGCGAGCTCGGCGAGGACCTTGCGGGTCGGGAAGATCACGGTGAAGCGGCCGGACTCGTGGCCGTCGAGGCAGGCCTCCGGCGTCAGCCAGCGGGCGCTCGTCGTCTCGACCTGGTCGGAGCTCGCGGTGTCCTCCTGCCCCGGCGGCACGGCCGCGACGAAGAAGCGGGTGTCGTAGCGACGGTGCATGCCGTCGGGCGTCACCCACCACGCGAACGGGAGGTACGCGTCCAGCGTCAGCCGCAGCCCCCGGTCGCGCAGCAGCGCCGCGAGGTCGCCGCGGTCGTCGCGCGCCGCGAGCGCCGCACGGGCGTCGGCGACGTCCGGCTCGTCCAGCAGCGCACCGTCGACCGGTGTGCCGTCGGCGTCCACCGCGAACAGCACCCCCGCCTCCTCGAAGGACTCGCGGGCCGCGGCCACCAGCAGCCCGAGGCCGCCCCGCTCGTCGGCCCCCAGCCGGTCACCGACGTCGGCCGGGTCGCCGCCGACCCACAGCGTCGGGTCGAGGTCGCGGTCGGCGTCCTCCACGCGGCCGCCCGGGAAGACCAGCGCCCCGCCCACGAAGTCGGTCTCGACGTGCCGCTCCTGGACGAGGACCTCGAGCCCGTCGTCCCCGTCGCGGACCACGATCACCGTCGCCGCGTCGAGCGCCGGTCGCGTCGTCCCGTCGTGCTCACCGACCCGTGTCCGCGCCATGCACCGCCTCCCCGCTGCCTGCAGGGCGCGACCATACGGTCGGCCGTGCCCCACCTGCACCGGAGCCAGCCATGGCGCAGTCGACCGCGGCGCGGGCCCGGGGTCGGGCCGGCGCAGGCGGCGGCGGCCGCAACCCCGAGCTCGACGCCACGCGCATGCTCGCGCTCGTCGCGGCCGTCGCCGTGCTCGTCGCGCCCGCACCGCTGCCGGACTGGCTGGACGGCGGGACGCTCGCCGTCGCCGACGTGCTCCCCGCCGGCTTCGCGGTCGTCTCGGGTGCCGCGATCGCCCACCAGGTCGCCGCACGCGCCGCCGCGGGTGCCGGGTGGTGGACCGCGCGGGTGCTCCGGCGGGTCGCGCTGCTCGTCGCCGCCGGTGTGCTGCTGCAGGTCCTGGTCCGGCTGCCGAGCCTCGCGACGCTGTTCTCCTCGCTGCGCTGGGAGAGCGAGCTGGCGGTGCTGGGCATCGCGAGCGGCCTCGCCATGCTGCTGGCCCGGCTGCCCGCGTCCACGAGGGTGGTGCTCGTGGTCCTGCTCGTGGTCGGCCACCGCGCCGCACCGTCGGGGCCCGAACCCGTCGGGGAGGTCGTGGCGACGCTCGCCCTCGTGCTGGTCGGGACGCTGCTCGGCCAGTGGGTCCGGCACCGGCCGCGTGGACTGACCACGGTCGGGCTGCTGGCGGCGCTGGCGATCGCGGCCGGCGCGGCCGCCCACGCCCTCACCGACCGACCGTGGGTCGACGGGACGCTCTGGGACCCGGCCCTCGCAGCAGGCGCGGTCGCGCTGGTCGCGGCCCTGCTCGCCGTCGGGCAGGCCGCCACCCGTCGTGCGCTGACGGACCGGCTCGTCGCACCGCTCGCCGTGGCGGGCCGGGTGACCCTGCCGCTGTGGCTCGTCGCGGTCGTCGCCGACGCGTGGTTCCTCGACACCCGTCCGGTGCGCTGGCTGCTGCGCGAGGTGCTGTGGCCGCCGCTCGGTGCCACCGGTGCGGCGCTCGCGCTCGGCGCGCTGGTCGGCCTCGCCCTGGTCCGCCTCGGCACCGCCATGGCCGACCGCGGCCTCCACCTCCGCGCCTGAACACGGGACGGGACCAGTGGGCGCTACCCCCTGATCTCCAGGATGGCCTCGACCTCGACGGGGGCGTCGAGGGGGAGGACCGGGACGCCGACGGCGGAGCGGGCGTGGCGCCCGTCCTCGCCGAGGACCTCGGCGAGCAGCTCGCTGGCACCGTTGGCGACCAGGTGCTGCTGGGTGAAGTCGGGCGTGCTCGCGACGAAGCAGGTCAGCTTCACGACGCGGACCCGCGACAGGTCACCGGCGGCGTCCTTCGCCTGGGCGAGGATGTTGACCGCGGCCTGACGGGCGAGCTTCTCGGCCTCGGCGAGGGTGACCTCGCCACCGACCTTGCCGGTCTGCGGCAGGCCGCCGTCGACGACCGGCAGCTGGCCGGCGGTGAACACGAGGTTCCCGCTCGCGTTCCACGGCTTGTACGCCGCCGCGGCAGCGGGGGCGGGGGGCAGCGTGAGGCCGAGGGCCTCCAGGCGCTGCTCGGGGGTGCTGCCGTCGGGGCCGTCGAAGTCCGTCACGTCACGCCTCCTGCTTGAAGTAGCCAACGCGCTCGCGCTCCACCACGAGCTCGAAGCCCTGCTCGGTCCACTGCGCCATGATGGCATCGCGGGCAGCGGGGACGAGCGGGACGGTCGCGTAGCGCCAGCGGACACGCTCGCCGGTGTCGACCGGACGCCGCAGGTGGGCGGTCTCGCCCTCGACGTCGGTGAGCTCCCAGCCGTCGGCACCGTGCTCGTTGAGCATCGCCTGCAGGGCGTGGTTGATCAGCGGCTTCGTCGTCGTCTCGTAGTCGGTCACGCGTCGCTCCGGTGCTCGTCGGGCACGGTCACGTCGTCGGTGGTCCCGCCATCGTCGGTGGCGTCGCCGTCGCCGTCGGTGCCGCCACGTGCGGCCTCGGGGTCGAACGCCTCGACCAGCAGGACCGCGCCGTCGATGCCGTGGACACGGACGGGCGAGCCGACCTTGCGGCGCTTGCCCTCGCCGGTCCAGCGAGCGCGCCACAGCGCGTCGGCGATGAACACGTGGCCCTCGGGGTTCAGCACGGACCGGACGATGCCGGCCCGGCCGACCAGCTCCTCCACCGCGACGTCGTCCGGCCCGGCCTGGGCACGCAGCACGACCGTCATGACGATGACGAAGAACACGAGCGCCGTCAGCGTGGTGAGGCCGACCAGCCACGGGTCGACCGCGATCACGTCGCTGTCGTAGAACCAGTACGAGCCAGCGGCGAAGGTCAGGGTCGCCAGCACCGTCACCGGGCCGAAGCCGGCCACCGCCGTGTCCACCGCGTAGAGCAGGAGCCCGAGCACGACCAGTGCGACCGCCCACCAGGTGACCGGCAGGACCGTGAGGCCGAAGCCGCCGATCGCGACGGTGATGATCCCCGCGAAGCCCGCCACGCCGAAGCCCGGCTGGAAGACCTCGAACAGCAGCATGCCCAGGCCGACGACGAGCAGGAGGTAGATGAACGCGGGCGTGGTCGCGGCGTGCAGCAGGCGGCCGACCAGGCCGAGGCTGTGGAACCGGACGTTGACGCCGTCGCTCGGCAGGGTCAGCTGTGAGGTCGTGCCGTCGGGCGCGGTCACGGTCGCGCCGTCGAGCTCAACGAGCAGCGGCTCGAGCTCGCGGGCGAGGACGTCCAGCGCCTCGGTCGCAGCGGGCTCGTCGGCGTAGAGCTGGACCTCGCTCGGGTCGGCGGCGAACACCGCGGCGCCCTCGGGCCACCGCGCCTCGAACCGGGCGAGGGCCGCTGCCTCGGCCTCCTCGGTGAGCTCGTCCGCGACGTCGATCGGGGCCAGCGGTCCGAGCAGCGCGTCGGGGCTCGCGGCCCGGACGTCGGCCGCGGCGAGCAGCTCCAGCGCGCCGCCGGCCAGGGCCGGCGCCGTGCCACCCGGGCGCGCGAAGACCGCGACCGGGACGGGCGAGGCCGCGATGTCGTCGGCGAGCGCCGCCGTGTCCACGCCGACCGCACCGCGGTGGTCGAGCTGGAGCACCACGAGGGTGCTGCCGCGCTCGGCGGCGTCGTCGAGCAGCGCGCGGATCGCGTCCGCGACGGGCGGGTCGAGGTAGCCGTCGACCGGCAGGATGTCGACCGTGGCGTCGTCGGCCGTGTCGGTGGTCGACGCCGTGGCGGGCCCGGCGACGAGGCCGAGCAGCAGACCCGCGAGCAGTGCGACGACGACGGCCGTCACACGGCTGCGGAGGGCAGGGAAGGTGTGTGCACGCATGGCGCCGACGGTACCGCCGGGGTGGTGCCCGACCGACCCCACGGGAGCGGCCGCGCGGGCCGCGCGCTCCCGTCCCCGCACCCCGGGGCACGCCCACCGCACGACGGCCGTGCGGTGGGCGGACCTGACGCGGTCCGAAGCCCATTCGGGTGACCGAAGAGTGATGACGACATAGCCTCGATAGAGATGCGACAACATCGGGAGGTTTGTCTCGTGGCGAGGCGACTGGGCGTGTCGAGGGAGGACGTCATCGCAGCAGCGGTGCGCCTCAGCGACGACGAAGGGCTCGAGGCGCTCACGGTGGCGGCCGTCGCGGACGCCGTCGGCTGTCGCCCGCCGTCGGTCTACCACCACGTGGACGGACTCGCGGGACTGTCCCGCGCCGTCGCCCTCGTGGCCACCGAGGACCTCATCTCGACGCTCAACGAGGCCACCGACGGGCTCGACGGCATGGAGGCCTGCACGGCCCTCGTCGACGCCACCCGTGCCTGGGGCGCCGCCCACCCGCACCGGGTCGCGGCACTGCGCTACCACGACGACATCGACGACCCCGAGCTCGGCAACGCCCGGGCCGAGGCGCTCCTGATCTTCCAGGACGCCGTCGCCGGCCTCGGCATCCCCGCCGAGCAGCGGCCGCCGCTGGTCGCGATGCTCATGGCCGCACTCCGCGGCGCCATCGACGGCGGCCACGACGCGCAGCGCCACGAGGGCGACGGCCTCGGTGAGGCACGGATCGCCGGCACCGACCTGCTCATCGAGTTGGCCATGCGGCACCTGGAGACCGTCGCGGACCGCGCGACCGCGCGCTGACGGTCGACCGACCACCCGGGGCGGACCAGCACGTAGCCTCCTGCACGCACCCGCCCGGGGAACCGCCGTGCCCGACCAGCCTGTCGCCCAGCTCGAGGAGCTGCTGGCGCCGAACCTGCTGATCGTCACGGGCAAGGGTGGGGTCGGCAAGACCACCGTCGCCGCGACGCTCGCGCTCGCAGCCGTCGAGCAGGGGCAGCGGACCCTCCTCGTCGAGGTCGAGGACCGCCAGTCCTCGTCGCGCCTGTTCGAGACCCAGCCGTGGGACTACGGCGAGCGCGAGTTCCGCCCGCGGCTCCACGGCGCATCGCTCGACCCCGCCGCGGCCGTGTACGAGTACCTCGAGCTGTTCTACGGGCTCAAGCGCGTGCAGTGGGTGATGGAGCGGTCCAACGCGATCGACTTCGTCACCGCGGCGGCACCGGGGCTGCGCGACCTGCTCCTGGTCGGCAAGGTCTACGAGATCGAGGCCCGACGTCGCGAGGACGGCCGCCGCCAGTACGACCTCATCGTCCTCGACGCACCCCCGACGGGGCGCATCGTCCCGTTCCTCCAGGCGCCCGACGGCGTGACCGAGATCGTCCGGGTCGGACCGATCAAGCGCCAGGCGGGCCAGATCCGCGACATGCTCCACGACCCGGCACGGACCCAGGCCGTGGTCGTCACCCTGCTCGAGGAGATGCCGGTCCAGGAGACCGTCGAGGGCGCCCGTCAGCTCACGGCCGCCGGCGTCGGCGTGGCCGCCGTCGTCGCCAACCAGGTCGTGCCGCCCCGGCTCGACCCGACCCAGGTCCGGGCCGTCGCCGAGCGGGGACCCGCGGCACTCGCCGCCGCCGTCCGTGCGACCGACCACGAGCTCGGCACCGAGGACGCCGCCGCCGCGATCGGGCTGGCCGAAGGGCACGTGGAGCGGCTCGCACTGCAGGAGGAGCTGCGCGCGGACCTGCGCCAGCGCGCCCCTCACCCGTTGCTCGAGCTGCCACTGCTCGCCCGCCCCCGCTTCGCCGAGGACGAGCTCGAGCTGCTGGCGGACGTGCTCGCCGACCAGTGCGGCGTCCCCGGCACGCGGCTGCACGACGTCCCCGGCTGGACCGCACGCGCGGGAGCTCGGCCGTGAGCGCGCTCGACGAGGCCCGCCGCCGTTCGCTGGCCACGGCCGTGGCCGACGCACACGTGCTCGTCACCACCGGCGCGGGCGGGGTCGGCAAGACCACGACCGCCGCCGCCATCGGGCTGGACGGCGCGCGCCAGGGCCGCCGGGTGCTGGTCATGACCATCGACCCGGCCAGACGCCTCGCCCAGGCCATGGGGCTGGAGGACCTCGCCAGCACGCCGCAGCAGGTCGAGGTCGGGGGCGCGCCCGGCCGGCTCGACGCGATGATGCTCGACATGCAGTCGACCTTCGACGCGCTCATCGACCGCCACGCCGCCTCGCCCGACCGTGCCCGCGCCATCAAGGCCAACCGGATCTACCAGACCCTGTCGTCGACCCTCTCGGGCACGCAGGAGTACATGGCGATGGAGAAGCTCCACGAGCTCCACGAGGAGGGCACCTACGACCTGCTCGTGATCGACACGCCGCCGACCCGCAGCGCGCTGGACTTCCTCGACGCGCCCCAGCGGATGACGTCGTTCCTCGAGGGCCGCCTGCTCAACGCGCTGCTCAAGCCGGCGATGGCGACCAGCCGCGGCATCGGCCGCTTCGTCAACGCCGGCGCCACGACGTTCATGCGCGTCGCCGGCAAGGTCACCGGCATGGACCTGCTCGAGGACCTCGCCGACTTCTTCGCCAACTTCGAGGGCATGTACGAGGGCTTCAAGGAGCGCGCCGACGACGTGCTCGCGCTGCTCCGCCAGCCATCGTCGCAGTTCGTCGTCGTCGCCAGCCCGCAGCCACCGCCGCTGCGCGAGGCCCGCTTCTTCCTCGACCGGATGCAGCAGGAGGGCCTCCACGCCGCCGGGGTGGTCATCAACCGCATGCACCCGCTGCCACCGGGTGGCCAGGACGTCGACGAGCTCCGCCACGTCGCGGCCCAGCTGGGCGACCCCGCCATGGCCGGCATCGTCGAGCTGCTCGCCGACACCGCCGCCCTCGCCGGGCGCGAGCGTCGCGACGTCGACGCGGCGCTCTATGGTCGCGAGCCGGCCGCGCTGGTCGAGGTGCCGCTGCTGCGCCGCGACGTCCACGACCTCGCGAGCCTGTCGACCATCGCGGACCACCTTGTCGACGACAGCACCGCCTGACCGAGGAGCCCACGTGTCCGAGCACGAGCAGCCCGACGACCCGACGCTCGACGACGACGCCGTCGACGACCAGGCCGACACCACGGCCGACGAGCCGGGCGCGGACGCCGGACCGGACCACGCCGCGCAGGCCGCCGGACCGGACGATGACGACAGCAGCGACGAGCACGCCCCACCGCCCCGCGGGATGCTGGTCGAGCGGGCCGCCGCCCGCGGCATCGAGCCCCAGCCGCCGCCGCGGCGGACCGGGATCTTCGTCGACGTCGAGGAGCTGCGGACCTACGTCGGCACGCTGCTGCGCGCGATGCTCGGGGGCTACGAGGTCGATGCGCTCGGCAACATGACGTTCACCGCCGAAGGTGCCCGGATCTTCGTCACCGTCGGCCCCGGCCCGCTCGGCCCGCAGGTCGGCCTGTTCTCGATCACCAACATCGGCATCGAGCTGGTGCCCGACCTCGCCGCCTTCCTGCTGCGGACGAACCACCGCATGGCGTTCGGCGCGTTCTCGTACGACCCCGAGCAGGGCGGGATCTGGCTGCGCCACTCGCTGCTCGGCGGGACGCTCGACGGCCCCGAGCTGCGCGGCGCGATCCTCTCCGTGGCGTCCACCGCGTCACAGGTGGCCGAGCTCATCCGCGACCAGTTCGGCGGGGCGAGCTTCGAGGACGAGCCCGAGGAGGTCCAGCGCTCCGTCCACCCGCCGGAGCCCACGGAGGACCACGACGCGGTCAACGCGAGCGGCTATCTCTGACTCTCCCGCTCGGCACTCTGCCGCAAGCCAACGGGACGGCAGCCGAGGCTGCCGTCCCGTCGTTCCCCCGTGACCTCAGCGCGCCTCGGCGAGCCTCCGTCGTGCGTAGGCGCGGCGCTGCCGCTCGGTCAGGCCTCCCCAGACACCGACCTCGATGCCCTCGTCGACGGCGTAGTCCAGGCACTCCTGGCGGACCGGGCAGCGCTGGCAGACCTGGATGGCCGACTTGGCCTGCTGCAGGCTGCGCACGAAGAACTGCTCAGGATCCAGGCCGCGACACCGGGCGCGCCCGGTCCACTCGGTCCGCTGGTCGTCGAACATCCTGGGCTCCCTCACCCCTGTTGTGAAAAGACCATAGACATTTCTCGGGTGTGACCGTGTGACCATTTCGCACCACCTTGCAGTCAGTAGTTCTGACTAGTCCGTCGAGCCGGTGTCACCCGCCGTACGATCGTTCGACAGGCTGCGGACGGCACCGCCAGCCCCAGGTGTGCGCCACGTCCGCGCGGCGTTGCCGCTGCGGGCACGAACTGGGAACCTGTCGGGGACGGTCGGCCGTTGGCCACCCGCACCCGGCCACGCCGCCGTCGAACCTCCACCTCCAGGGAGCTCCCGTGCCCGTCCTGTTCCGCCGTTCCGCCGGCGTGCTGGCGCGCCTGTCGCTGCTCGCCGTGATCGGCGCCGCCGTGGCCGCCATGATCTCGGCCCTCGTGCTGCCGGCCGCCGTCTTCGCCACCGAGACGGTCGAGACGGTGCAGCGCGACGTCTTCGACGTGCCGCCACTGCCCGAGGCCGACCCGGTCTACGAGAACTCCTTCATCTACGCCGCGGACGGCTCGGAGATCGCCGAGATCAACTTCCGCGAGTCGCGCCTGGTCGTGTCGCTCGATGAGGTCCCGCAGGACCTCATCAACGCCGTGATCGCCACCGAGGACGCCGAGTTCTGGGAGCACGACGGCATCAACGTCGAGTCGATCATCCGGGCGGCAGCGGGCAACTTCGTGGCCGGCGAGATCGAGTCCGGCGCCTCGACGATCACCCAGCAGTTCGTCAAGAACACCTACATCGACGCGGACCGGCGCACCGAGGAGAGCTACGACCGCAAGCTCCAGGAGGCGCTGTGGGCGGTCCAGATCGAGGACGTCCTCACCAAGGAGGAGATCCTCGAGGGCTACCTCAACCGCATCCCGCTCGGGCAGGGCGTGTACGGCGTCGGCAAGGCGGCCGAGCGCTACTTCTCCACGGACCTCGACGGGCTCACCCTCGGCCAGGCCGCGACCATCGCCGGGATGATCCGCTCGCCCGAGGGCAACAACCCGATCACGAACCCCGAGAACGCGCGCGAGCGCCGTGACATCGTGCTCCGCCAGATGGCGGCCAACGGCTACATCAGCAGCGAGCAGGCGCAGCAGGAGCAGGCGCAGCCGCTGCAGGTGAACCCGACCGAGCCGGCCGCCTCCAACGAGCCGTGGTGGGTCGACTTCATCACCCGCCAGCTCTACAAGGAGGCCGCGGCCGAGCCGATGGGGATCCCGCAGGACCTCCTCGACGCGCTCGGCGACACCGAGGAGCAGCGGATCACGTCGGTCTTCCAGTCCGGCCTGCGGATCTACACGACCCTGGACCCGACGCTCCAGGCCGCGGCCGAGCAGTCGATCATGGACTGGCTCACCTACGAGGACGAGCCCCGCGAGGAGGTCGCCAACGAGCCCTTCGGCGGCATCGTGACCGTGCAGCCCGGTGACGGCGCGATCCGCACCATGGCGATCGGACCGTTCGAGTACGGCTCGTGCGACCTCGGCGACCCCGAGCTCGGCCACGACGACCAGGGCCGGGTGCTCTGCGACAAGACCAAGTTCAACCCGCTGATCCCCGCCGATGCGGACTCGACCCGTTCCGGCCGCCAGCCCGGGTCGTCGTTCAAGCCGCTGCTGATCACCGCGGCGCTCGAGGCGGGCTTCCCGCCGGGCTGGACCGCGGACTCCGACAGCGGCCAGCTGATCGAGGGCCCGGCCAACTGCTCCGAGCAGGAGGCGTGGCGCCCCAACAACGCTGGTGGTGGCGGCGGCTACCGCGACATGTACTCCGGCGTGAAGGCGTCCTCGAACGTCTTCCACGCCCAGCTGATCAGCGAGGTCGGCCCGCAGACGGTGGTCGAGACCGCGACGCGCGCCGGCATCTTCGCGTCCGAGATCACCCCGGTGTGCTCGATCGCGCTCGGCACGGGTGAGGTCTTCCCACTCGAGATGGCGTCCGCGTACGCGACGCTCGCCGCAGAGGGGCAGTACTGCCGCCCGTACGCCATCAGCCGCATCGAGACCCGCGAGGGTGAGCTGCTCTACGAGCACGCACCCGACTGCCGGCAGGCGGTCGACCAGGAGATCGCCCGGCGTGTCATCGACATCATGCAGGGGCCGGTGACCAGCGGCGGCACCGCGCCGTTCATCACCGGCGACCTCAGCCCGCACCCGGTCCGCGGCAAGACCGGCACGACGCAGGACTACCGCGACGCGTGGTTCGTCGGCTTCGTCCCCCAGCTCGCCACCGCAGCCTGGGTCGGCTACCCGAACGGCGTCACGACCTACGACTGTGACCTCAACCCGGAGAAGTGCGAGCAGGAGACCAACCTCTGCTTCGCGGTGAACACGGACCGCAACACGCGCGGCTGCATCGAGACCCGGTTCCTCGAGGACCAGACCATCGCCGGACAGTTCCGCAGCCGCGTCTTCGGTGGGACGATCCCCGCACCGATGTGGTCGCAGTACATGCAGGTGGCGGTCGAGGGCCTCGAACCCGGTTCGTACGCCAGGCCCGGCCCGCAGCCGGGCGCCCGCGTGCCGGACCTCTCCGAGGTGACGTCGATCGCCGAGATGCGCGAGATCGTCGAGGAGGCGAACCTCCGCCTGTTCGTCGAGACGGTCGAGGACTACCGCCCGGAGAACACCTTCGTCCAGCAGCTGCCCGAGGCCGGCGCGAGCGTCCCGGCCGGGCGCGCCGTGATCGTGGAGCTCTCCGACGGCACCCTCGAGGCGCCGAAGGTGCCCAGTTTCATCGGCCAGGAGCGCGAGCCTGCCGTGGAGGCGGCCGTCGCGCTGGGCTTCACCGTCGTCGTGCGACAGCGTGACACCGACGTCGAGGCCGACGCCGGCCTCGTCATCGACCAGTCCATCGAGCCCGGGACCGAGTTCTTCCCCGACGAGGAACCCGAGATCGTCTTCTGGATCGGCCGCTTCGTCGAGAAGAAGGACGACGGTGGCGGCGGGGGTGGCAACAACGGCGGCGGCAACGGCGGCGGTGGGGGCGGCAACGGCGGCGGGGACGACTGATGACCCCCGCAACACGGCTCGCCGCGACCACCGCAGCGGCCGGCGCCGCGTGCGTCGCGTACGGCGCGCTGGTCGAGCGCTGGTGGTACCGCCGTCGGCACCACGTCCTGGACGGCGTGCTGCCGGCCGGGCCGTCCATGACGGTGCTCCACATCGCCGACACCCACCTCACCCCGCCCGACCCGCGCCTGGTCGACGAGGTCACCGACCTCGGCCGCACGGTGGACGCCGACCTCGTCGTGGCCACCGGTGACCTGCTCGGCGCGGTCGGGGCCGAGGACGCCACGGTCGAGATGCTGTCGGCCCTCACCGCCGACGGCACGCCCGGCCTCGTCGTGCTCGGCTCGAACGACCTGTACGGACCCGTGCCCAAGTCGCCGCTGCTGTACTTCACCGACCCCGAGGCACGCCGGACCGGCGAGCGCCTCGACACCGACGGCTTCGTCGCCGGGCTCGAGGCCACCGGCTGGACGGTGCTGCGCGGCGGCACGACCGTCCTCGAGGTGGCCGGCCGCACGCTCGGCGTGAGCGGGCTCGACGACCCGCACCTGCCCGAGCCGCCGCTGCCGGACGTCGAGGTCGTGCGCCGACCCGACGACGTCGACCTGCACCTGGGGCTCGTCCACGCGCCCTACGTCGCCGCGCTGGACCTCCTCGTCGAGGCCGGCTCGGACGTGCTGCTCGCCGGGCACACCCATGGTGGCCAGGTACGGCTGCCCGGCATCGGTGCCCTGACGGCGAACTGCGACCTCCCGCGCGACCAGGCACGGGGCCTGTCGCGCTGGCGGGACCGGTGGCTCCACGTCACCCCTGGCCTCGGCCAGTCCTGCTACGCGCCGTACCGCTTCTGCTGCCGCCCGGAGGCGTCGGTGCTGCACCTCAGCAGCTGAGGTCGGGGCAGTTGGGCCGCTGCGTGTGCGACGGGCGCGTGGTCGCGACCGCCGGGTTGGCCGCCGGACGCAGGACCTCGGTACGCTTCGCCCCCGCCCGGGATGTGGCGCAGCTTGGTTAGCGCGCGTCGTTCGGGACGACGAGGCCGCCGGTTCGAATCCGGCCATCCCGACGCAACGAGGGGCGTGCAGCGATGCACGCCCCTCGGTCATGTCTGCGGAACGCAGCACCGGTACGCGCTGAGGTTCGCAGCGCCACGTGCGGGTCTGACGCTTCGTGACCACACAGACACGCTGCGCGCAGAACGGACGGACTAGTCACAAAGGGTGACACTAACACAACCCTGCGTTACCTTTCCACTCACGCTTCGTTGTGGAGCGTGACAGAAAGTGTTCACCATGACCGCACCGCGCCTCCTGAAGGGGATCCTCACGGGGATCCTCACTGGCGCGCTCGCGGTCAGTGCGCTCCCGGACGCCGAGACCGACCACGCCGACGTCATCGTGCGCGGGACGGACCTCGAGGCAGTCGCCGCAGCCGTCGCGCACCACGGCGGCACCGTCGAGCTCGAGATCGGGCTCATCGACGCGGTCGCCGCCGACGTGCCGGTCGACCTCGTCGACGACCTCCTCGCCGACAGCCGCACGCTCGAGGTCTCGCCGGACGCCAGCGTCGAGGTCCTCAGTCGTGACCTCAACGAGAACCACCGCGGGCTCACCGGCCTGGAGGCCTTCGCCCGCATCGGCGGCGCTCCCGCGTCCCAGTACGCGGGCGCCGGCATCGACGTCGCCGTGGTCGACACCGGGATCGACGCCACCGCGCTGCCCGGCACCCGCGTCGTCCGGGGCGTCAACGTCTCCTTCGAGCCGTCGGAGCAGGGCAACGCCGGCCACGGGGACGGCTACGGCCACGGCACGGCCATGGCCGGGATCATCGCCGGCAACACCCGACACTTCCAGGGCGTGGCGCGCCAGGCGCGTCTCATCGACGTCAAGGTGGCCGACGAACGCGGCGTCGCCGACGTCTCACAGGTCCTGGCCGGCATCGACTGGGTCGTGACCAACCGCAACACCGACGGTCGGGACGTGCGCGTCCTGTCGCTCTCGTTCGGCACGGACGGCACCAACGCCGCGTCGACGTCACCCCTCGCCTACGCGGTCGAGGCCGCGTGGCGGCACGGCATCGTCGTCGTCGCTGCAGCCGGCAACCACGGCGACGCACTGGGCCGGCTGACGGTCCCGGCGGTCTCACCCAACATCATCGCCGTCGGCGCCGCGGACCTCAGCGCCGTGGAGAGCCACCGCACCCTCGGCCGGACGACCGTGCCGGCGTGGTCGGCGGTCGGCCACGACCGCGCACCCGACCTCGTGGCCCCTGGCCGTTCGCTGCTCGGGGGGCGCGCCGAGGGCTCGGCGGTCGCCACCGCGCACCCGGACGCCCACGAAGGTCGCTACCTCCTGGGCAGCGGCACCTCCCACGCCGCGGCCTTCACCGCCGGCGTCGTGGCAGCCGCGCTCGACGCCGACCGCAGCCTCACCCCGGATCGCGTCAAGGCCCTGCTGGTCGCCACGGCCCGGCCGCTCACGAGCGCCGACCCGGCCCGTGCGGGTGCCGGTGTGCTCGACATGGGCGCCCTGTTCCCCGAGGGCCGCCTGACGCAGCGCCCCGTGACCACCAGCACCGACCGCGTCTGGTCGGACGGCACGGGCCTGCTGGACGGCGACCGCGGCCGCTTCGTGCTGGAGGACGCCGACGGCGAGCGCCTGACGGGCGAGCGCACGGTGGTCGGCGACTTCGACCGCGAGGCGTGGCGGAGCTCGACCTGGACCGGCAGCACCTGGACGGGATCGACCTGGACCGGCAGCACCTGGACCGGTTCGACCTGGACCGGTTCGACCTGGACGGGCAGCACCTGGACGGGTTCGACGTGGACAGGCTCGACCTGGACCGGTTCGACCTGGACGGGCAGCACCTGGACCAACGTGCGCTGGGGCGAGTGAGCACCCAACCCACTTCGCAGCTGCGTCCTCCTCGCCGACGCCCCACCCCGCTCGGGTGGGGTTGTTGTCCGTTCTGGGCGGTTTCGTGTGCGCTGCGAAGACCGCTTCGAGCGTAGAACGCACACTTCATAAGTCTTTACAGAAGTTGTTGGAACTTCATGCCGTTCTACGAAGGGAACGACCACGCAACGTCATCGAACGATCACCTGAGGTGATGACCATGCTCCCCCTGACCGCCTCCCGCGGCATC
>JBFKQZ010000027.1:0-19413 GCA_041627475.1 Nitriliruptoraceae bacterium
CAGCCTAGGCGGACGTCATCGTGCGGCGGGCGTGTCACGACATCGGGGTCACGTCGGTCCCGTGCGCCCCGCAGGTCGCGAGCAGCCGTTCCTCGGGGGCGTGGGGCCACAGCCGGACGTGCACGCCGTGGTGGCGCAGGGCGGTGACGGGCTCGAGTCGGACGTGGGCCACGGGTGCGGCGGCGGTGGCCGCCTCGCCTGCAGCCTCGATCGCGTCGAGGAGCGCGACCCGCTCGGTCCCGGGGAGGTACTCCTGCACGACCGAGTGGAACACGACGGTGACGGTGCCCGGGGTGCGGGCCGCGAGCTGTCGTTCGGCCCACGCGGCGGCCGATGCCTCGTCGACGGTGGCCGGGACCTGCTGGGCGGTCCGCAGGGCCGCGCCGAGGCGGGCGAAGCGGTCGGTCTGGTCGCACCAGACGCTCGACGAGACCCGGGCACGGCCGTCGGGCGTGGTGGGGTCGATCGGGTGCAGGTCGCAGCCGCGACGGTCGGTGACCTCGAACAGTGCGTGGGGGTCGCCCGGCAGCGGACCGCGGTAGCGGTCGCGGAACACGAGCTCGGCGTCGGCGGGGCCGAGACGGCGGCTGCCGCCGTCGCCGTCGGGGACCTCGTAGGCGAACCGGTCGAGCCGCAGGTTGAGACCGGCCGAGCTGCCGATCTCGCGCAGCGACAGCGGCAGGCCGGTACGGGCCGCGACGTCGAGCATGCCGACGACCAGTCCGGCGCTGCGTCCGACCTCGTTGGTCTGGCACGGCTGGGCGACGAGCTCGGGGAGGACGTCGGCGTGTGCGGCCACGGTCCGGACCATCACGTCGCCGACCTGGCGCAGGTCGGGCGTGCCGCCGACGCTCGGGTAGTGCAGGGCCAGCTCGGTCGCCCGGCGATCGAGCACGAGCCGGTGGAGGGCGGCGAGGAAGCGCAGGGCGGCCGCGTCGCCGCGACCCGGCCGCACGTCCGCCAGCAGCAGCGGTGCGCAGGGACCGTCCTCGAGGACGTCCGCGGCCGCGCGGTTGAGGAGGAATGCGGACAGCGGTGAGCCCATCGCCGCGCACGACAGCGCCTGTCGCGTCAGCTGCCACACGACCTTGGCACGGGGGTCGTCGGGTTCCGTGGGCGGCGGTCCGCCTGCCGCGTCGTCGCCACCGGGGCCGGTGCCGTCGTGGTCGGGCGTCATGTGCCGCAGTGGGCGAGGGCCAGCCGGACGAGCTTGTCGTGCCCGCCGCTCATCTCGGCGGCGACGCTCGGCGAGAGGGCCTCACCGGGCGTGACCCACGACAGGTCGAGCGCGTCCTGCTGCGGCTCCGGGTTGCCGGTGATCTGGACCACGAAGGCGAGTGACACGGCGTGCTGTCGGGGGTCGTGGTAGCCGGTGCGGGACGGGTCGGGGAAGTACTCGGCGACCGTGAACGGTGCGGTGCCGGGTGGCAGGTGCGGGTCGGCCTCGGGCCCGAGGTCCTTGGTGAGGTGGCGCCACAGGGCGTCGCGGATCGTCTCGCCGAACAGGACGCGGCCCGAGACGATGGCCCGGCTGATGGTGCCGTCAGGCATGGCCCGCAGCAGCAGGCCGACCCTCTCGACCTTGCCGAGGTGGTCCAGTCGCACCGGCACTGCGTCGACGTAGACGATCGGCACGCGGTCGCGGACCTCGGCCAGGTCCTCGGCCGGCAGCCAGCCGGTCTGGGTGTCCAGCACGTCGTCACGCATCGATCGTCCCTCGTCAGCCACGATCCGTGCAGGGCACGGTCCTCCCCGCAGTGTTGCACACCGGTCGCGACGACCCGGCGAGGGCGGGACGTCGGCGCGCTTGCAGCACGGCGGCGTCGCGCCGACACTCGGGCCCCGACAGGGAGATCCCGATGGCCGAGCACCTCGACGACGTGGCGCACGGCATGGGGGCCGTGGTTCGTGCGCCGCAGGCCGAGGACGCCGACGACCTCGTCGCACTCATCGGCGGTGTGTTCGCGGAGTACCCGGGCTGTGTGCTGGACCCCGACGGCCTCGACGCCGACCTGTTCGCGTGGCACGAGCACCTCGCCGCGGCCGGCGGGCGGGGGTGGGTCGTCGAGCGGGGCGCACGCGTGGTCGCCTGTGTCGGGGTCGCCCCCTGCGACCCGCCGCCCGCGGTCCCGGCCGGGACGTCCTGCGTCGAGCTGAAACGCCTCTACGTCGGGGCGGCCGCCCGACGCCGTGGCCTCGGGCGCGCGCTGGTCGCGGAGGTCGAGGCGTGGGGCCGGGCACACGGCGCCGAGGCGGTCGTGCTGTGGTCGGACACCCGCTTCGCCGACGCGCACCGCCTCTACACGGCGGCGGGCTACGTCGACACGGGACGGCGGCGCGACCTGCACGACCCGAGCGACACGACCGAGGCCGAGTTCGTCCGACGGTTCTGACTCAGAACCCGGCGGCCCGCAGCCCGCTGCGGACCATCGTGCGACCCGCGTCCACGACCCGGGCGGGCGCCGCGGGGTCGGTGCGGTAGCCGCGGAACAGGTGCGCGGTCTCCGGTCCGGGCCGGATCGCCACGGTGCGGATGCCGGCTGCCTGCAGCTGCTGGAGCTCGCGGCGCGCCGCGGCGCGAGCCAGTGCCCGGGCGGCGCCGCCGCCGCGGCGGCACATCGGCGCGACCACGACGGCGACATCGCAGTTCCCGGCGGTCACGAGGTCCGCGTGGGTGGACGAGCGGACGGCACCGTCGACGAACCGCTCGTCGCCGATGGGCGTCGGGGCGAACATCAACGGCACGGACTGGGAGGCCCGAACGGCCGTCGGCACCGGGACGTCGTGCCGGTCGCGACCGAAGACCACCCGCTCGCCGTCGGAGAGCCGGACGGCCACGACCCGGAGGTGCTCCGGCCAGGCGGCGTGCTGATCCAGGCCGGGGAAGCGGGTCAGCGAGCCGCTCGGGAAGACGCCGGGCGGGCTGAGCCCGGCCCAGGCGACGCCGAGCCCGGCGCCGCCGGGCAGGGCATGACGCAGCAGGCCCGGCTGGCTCGGCCACCACGACCGGCGGCGGTTGTGCTCGCGCACCTCGGCGAGGTAGGCGCGGCGCTCGTCCGGCGGCGGCGGGCGCAGGACGACCTCGAGGGCCTCGGCGCTCGTGGTGCCGCCGAGCACGCTCGCCGCGACGGCCGCGCCGGCGGACGTGCCCACGACGACGGCGGCGTCGTCCACGCCGAGCCCCGCCTCGGCGAGCGCGTCGGCGGCACCGAAGTGCAGGGCCCACGCCGTGACGCCGCCGGCCCCGAGGACGATCGCGTGGCGCGGCACACGGGACCTCCGGTCGGGGCCGCACCGTACGGTGCACGACAGGAACGATCGGAGGTGGTCGTGCTGGACGCCGTCGCCGAGGTCGAGGACCTCGCGGACCTCACCGGGCTCGTCGCCCGCGGTGGCGTCGTCGTGCTCACGGGTGCCGGGATGTCCACCGCCTCCGGGATCCCCGACTACCGCGGGGTGACCGGCCGCACGCGCACCGCGCCGCCGATGCAGTGGGACGAGTTCGCCGGGTCGCAGGGCGCCCGGCAGCGGTACTGGGCCCGCGGCCAGGTCGGGTTCCGGCGGTACGCCGGCATCGAGCCCAACGCCGCGCACCGCGCCGTGGCCGAGCTCGAGGCAGCAGGCATGGTGGAGGCCGTCGTGACGCAGAACGTGGACGGGCTGCACCGCGCGGCCGGCTCACGACGGGTCGTGGAGCTCCACGGCTCGCTCGCGGAGGTCCTCTGCATGGACTGCGGCGCGCGCGAGCCACGGTCGGCGCTCCAGGCGCGGCTCGACGAGGCGAACCCGTGGCTGCGCGACGTCGACGCACCACAGCAGGCCGACGGTGACGCCGTCCTCGCGCCGCGCCACGTCGCCGGGTTCCGGGTGCTCGGCTGCCGCGCCTGCGGCGGGACGCTGCGACCCGACGTGGTCTTCTTCGGCGAGTTCGTCCCACGCGAACGCATGGCCAGGGCCCGCGACCTCGTCGAGGCGGCGACGACGCTCCTCGTCGCGGGGTCGAGCCTCGCCGTCGGGTCCGGGCGCCTGCTGCTGCGGCACGCGCGCCGTCACGGGGCGTCGGTCGCGATCGTCAACCTCGGGCCGACCCGCGGCGACGACGTGGCGGACGTCCGGCTGGAGGCCGACGTGACGGACGTGCTCCCCGCTGTGGTGCGGGGCACTAGCGTCCCGACCGATCGGGGCGGGAGCGGCGATGACGAGCGAGGGCGATGAGCTCGAGCGGCTCCGCACACGGGTCGCCAACCTCGAGCGACTGACCGAACGCGTCGCCCACGAGCTGGCGACCCCGCTCACCACGGTGCAGGGATTCGCCCGCATCCTGCTGGACGGGAACGAGCTGCCGCCTGAGGTCCGTCGGGGGCTGGAACGCATCGAGCGTGCCGGGACGTCGGCCATGCACCTGCTGCGCCACCGGATCGACGAGGCCACGGGGGACCGGCCCCGCAGCCTGCGGCTGCGTGAGCTGGTCCGTGACACCGTGACCGCCGTCTGGGGCGAGGAGGCCCCGGCCGGTCGTGGCCTGCCGCCGGACGCGCGCGTGTTCGGCGACCCGGTCGGCCTGCGGCAGGCGCTGACACTGGTGCTCCAGGCGCTCCTGCCGCCCGGCGACACCGGGGACCCGACCGACCTCGAGGTGACGATGGCGCAGGAGCGGGGCACCGCGTACCAGCTGCGTCTGGACGTCCCGAGCGTCGAGGAGGGCGCCGTGGGCCAGCGCGACCAGCGGCTCGCCGATGCAGGGGCGGTGCTCGCCCGCCTCGGCGGTCGGCTCTGGAGCGACGACCCGGACGAGGCGGTCGGTCGTCGGTCCGTGCTCGTGGAGCTGGCCCGCGACGTCGGCACCAGATCGACCTGACCCGGCGTTGTGTCGACAGCCCCGGTTCGCATCGTCCGATTGGCCAGGGTGGGCTACTCTCCGCACCTGCGCGGGGGCCGTTCGGACGATCACGTCCCCACCGGGGGCCCGCTGCGTCCGCCAAGCACTGCTCGCAGTGGTCCAGGAGCCACCCATGCACGCCCGCCCCTCCCGACTGGCTGCCCTCGTGGCATGCCTGCTGCTCGCGCTGCCGATGGCGGCAGGAGCAGCCGAACTCGACGAGTACGCCGCCGAGGCCTCCACCACCGCGGTGCAGCTCTCGGTCTTCCCGGCCCAGACCGGTGGCCCGCTGCTCGACCTCGTCGGCACCGACGCCTCGGTGTCGTCCGACCCGAGCGCGGTGGCGTCCATCGATGCCATCACGGTCCTCGGCGAGTCGGTGGTCGGCGCGCGCTCGGTGTCGTCCGACGGCGATGCCGCACGTGACCCGGGTGAGGGTCCCGGGTGCAGCGTCCCCGTCGCCCCCTCGGGCCTCGAGTTGAACGCGGTCTGCAGCGTCGTGGTTGCCGATGCCGGTGCACTCAGCGAGGCCGAGGCGGCTGCGACGACCCAGCTGCTGACGGCGACGGTCAGCGGCGCGTTCCTCAAGGACGCGCTGACCACGCCGCTCGGCGACGCGGTCACGACGGCCAGCGACGTGCTCGTCGCTGGCGCTGTCGAGGAGTTCCTCGCCCGGTGCAACGACGCACTGGCGGAGGTCGACGCGAGCCCGATCACCGAGACGGCCGGTGACCTGCTGGCGATGGCTCCCGAGGACGTCAAGCCGATCACGGACGCCGCCGCCGACGCGGCAGGTGCAGCCGACAGCGAGGGCTACTGCACCGCCGTCTACAACCTGACCGTCAACGAGGTCGCCGAAGAGGTCCTGGACACCGACGCGATCCTGAACCTGCTGGCCGGGGCCGAACTCCTCAGCCTCGAGCTCGACGGCGCCAGCGCCACGACGCTCGGTGACGCGGACGGCCTCGACGTCACCGCCCAGCAGGTGACGCTCACGATCGCCGCTGCGGAGGGCCTCGACGCGACGCTCGACCAGCTCGACGACGCGATCCAGTCGGTCGTCGACGGCATCCAGGCCGAGGTCGAGGACATCGCCGGTGGCGCCGACCCCGACGACCAGCTGCCGCTGCCCAACGACTTCGACCTGTCGCCGGTCTTCGACGCCATCCCGCTGTTCGGTCTCGGCGGGCCACTGCTCGCCGGCACGGTCAGCGGTGGCGTGGCCACCACGGCCATCGGCACCGACGGCACCACGACCGCCGGCGGCACGGCCCCGTTCGCGACGCTGGCCGTCGCCCCGGGCCTGCTGGAGCTGTTCGGGCAGGACCCCGAGTCGGGCACGCTCAGCCTCAGCGGTGGCCAGTCGCAGGTCCTCGCGGAGGGCACGCCGCTGGAGTCCAGCATCGAGGTCGGCACGATCACGACGGAGGACGGCGTCGCGTTCGGCGATACGGCCCTGGTCGGGACCACGTCGGCCACGTCGGCGACGACCGTCTCCCTGCTGGGTGGCATCGAGGACGGCATCACGCTGGTCCTGGGTGCAGCCTCGGCCGGCTCCTACTCGTCGACCGTCGCGGCGCCGGCCGAGGACCCGACGCCGCCGCTGGCCGACACGGGTGGCGGTGCGGCCGCAGCGGCCGTCCTGGCGCTGGGTGCCGCAGCGGCGCTCCGTCGCCGTCGCGACTGACCCCTACTCGACCAGCTGCGCTGCCGTCCGGCCGGTGACCACCGGCCGGACGTGCTGCGTCACGACCTCCTGGTGCGCGGGGTGGGCCTGGTAGGCCCGCCAGGCCTGGGCGTCGGCCGTGACGACGAGCAGGGCGAGCCCGGCGTTGCCCTCGGCGAGCCCGGCGTCCCGCCCGACATGGAGCTCCACGACCTCGTCGATCTCCTCGGCGAGGCCGCGCAGCGCCGCCACGGCCGCGTCGACCGCGGCGTCGTCGGCGTCGTCGGCGAGGTCGAACAGGACCATGTGGCGCAGCACGGGGAGCTCCTCGGCTCGTAGGGTCACGGGTCTCCACGGGGAGCCAACCATGACCGAACGCATCTACTCCACCGACGCCTACGCCCGCGAGGTCGACGCGACCGTCGTGGACGTCGACGAGGAGCGTGGGGCAGTGCTGCTCGACCGCACCGTGTTCTACCCCGGCGGCGGTGGGCAGCCGGCCGACCGGGGCGCCCTGTGGGTCGGCGACGACCGGCTCGCGGTCGCGAAGGTCGCCCAGGACGGGCGAGGGGTCTGGCACGTCCTCGCCGGCGGGGACGGGACCGCGTTGCGGCTGCCGCCCGTCGGCACGGCCGTGCGGGGCGAGCTGGACTGGGACCGTCGCCTGCGGCTGATGCGGACCCACACGGCGATGCACGCCCTGTGTGGTGTCGTCTGGGACCGGTTCGCGAGCCCGGTCACCGGCGGCAACATGGAGCCGGGGGAGGGGCGGCTCGACTTCGAGATCGCCGACTGGGACCGCGAGCGTGACCTCCAGCCGATCGAGGACGAGCTCAACGCCCAGCTCGCCGCGGCCCGGCCGGTGGAGATCTCGTTCCTGCCTCGCGAGGAGGCGGACGAGGACCCGAGCCTGATCCGGACCAAGGTCTCGCTGCTGCCGGACTCGCTGCGCACCGTGCGCGTCGTCGACATCGTCGGGCTCGACCGCCAGGCCGACGGTGGGACCCACGTCGACGACACCGGCCAGGTCGGCCCCGTGAAGGTCGTCAAGGTCGACAACAAGGGCAAGGGCTTCCGTCGGATCCGGATCGCGCTGGACGAGGCCGACGGCTGACCTCCCCGGAACAGGGCGGAACCCCGGCGCCCTTGCGGGCGACCGGGGTTCCTGTTCTTCCGGGTGGCCCGAGGGCCGGTCCGGAAAGTGCGGGTCCCCGCTGCGTCGGGTCCTCCGCGACCACCGCCCGGTGCAGGAGCAGTAGTCCTTGAGTGGTGTCCCGTCACGGGTGCCGGTGCGCGGCGCTGGGCCTTGCGGCCCGGAGCCGGACGTCGGTCCGGACGGTCGTACCTGGCGTTTCCTTCCTGAGCAGACCTCTCGGTCGAGCTCCAGGTCACGTTCGGCGGCCTGCTCCGGCGCCCCCACTCTCGCGGGACCGCCCTTGCGGGCCTCCACCTGTTCGCCGTCGAGGTCTACACCGGCCTCGGGGCGGCCGACCGAGGATCTCGCAGTTCAGTCCCGATCGGCAGGAGGAACTGTGGCACCTCGACCACCGGTTGTCGAGGGCTTCATAGAAACTCACAGACAAGTCACAGGACATCCACCGGTCACCCACAGGCTGTCCACAGGTTCTGCGCTGGCAGGCGCACACACGACTTGCAGAGCGCACGGCCGCACCGGCCGCGTGGCTGCCCGCTCGGGTTTGGTCCGGGGCCGGCGACGGGCAGGCCGAGGCGCCGACACGGGACGTCAAGGTGCGGGGTGCGCGCGCCGATGAGTGGTTGGGGAGCGCAACGAGTCCGGATTCGTGTCAACCGGACCGGCGAGCAGATTGTTGTTCCTGACAGGACCCCCCGGCAGCACCTTGACCACCAACGCGCACAGCGAGGCAGCATGACGTTCGAGGACGCCTTCCGGGCCCACTACCGCGACGTCGTCGCATCGTCGTGGGCCATCTGCCGTGACCGGCAGGTGGCCGAGGAGCTGGCACAGGAGGCCTTCTCCCGCGCCTACCGACGATGGCGACGACTGACCGACGGCGGCTACGCCGTGCCATGGCTGCACCGCGTGGTCATGAACCTGACGCTGAACCACGTCCGGCGCCGGCAGCGGGGCTCGTTCCTCGAACGGCTCCACACCCCGCGGGCCGTCGAGCCGCCGGTCGCCGTCGGCGGTGACGAGTGGCTCGTCACGACGCTCCGGCGCCTGCCGGAGCGACAGCGGGAAGCCGTCTTCCTGCGCTACGTCGCCGACCTCGACGTCGCCCAGGTCGCCGCCCTCATGGGCTGCTCGGAGGGGTCGGTCAAGACCCACAGCAAGCGCGGGCTGGACCACCTCCGGGAGGTCCTGCCAGCCCAGACCGCTGGCTCCACCGTCCAGTTCGCCGCAACGACACAGGAATCCCCATGGACTCGCTGATCGATCGTCTCCAGCAGCAGACCGACGGGCTGGACGCCACCGGTCTCGACCCGGCACCGCACCTCGCGGGTGTCGTGCGACGAGGGCGACGCCACCGCGCCATGGCGACGAGCCTCGGCGCGCTCGGCACGACCCTCGTCCTGGCCGGCACCGCGGTCGCGGTCCCGTTCGTCGCCGAGCTGCTCGACGGGCCCACCCAGCCGACCGTCGCGGCGACCCCGGACGGCGAGCCCGTCGACGAGGTCCCCGAGCCGGCGCCCGACGAGAAGCCGGTCGTGGTCGAGGAGGAGCCCGAGCCGAAGGCGCTGGAGGCACCCGCGCCCGCGCCGTCCGAGGAGACCGCCACGATCGACACGGTCGCCCCGGCCCTCGAGGTGCTCGAGCCGGCCGACGGTGCCACGGTGACGAGCTCGAAGGTGACCTTCGCCGGCACCACGGAGCCGGGCTCGAAGGTCGTCGTCGGCGAGTGGGAGGCAAGTGTCGACGCCGACGGGAAGTGGTCGATCCTCCTCATCGCTGCCGAGGGGCTGAACACGGTCACCTTCTCGGCGACCGACGCGGCGGGCAACACGACGACCACCACCTCGTCGGTCCGCTACGAGCCGCCCAAGGAGCAGGCGAAGGCGGAGCCGAAGGAGACCACCAAGAAGGAGGAGCCGAAGGAGCAGCCCGCCGACACCACGCTCACCGCCGAGCAGAAGTCGTCGCTCCTCACCGCGGCCCCGCACAAGAACCTGTACTGGGGGACCGCGGCGCCGGGTGCCAAGGTCGCGGTGGTGAGCGAGTACGGCGTGAACTACGCCTGGGCAGGTGACAGCGGGCAGTGGGAGGTCTGGGTCGACTTCGACCCGCCCGGTGGCGAGACGACCTTCCCGGTCACCGTGAAGCTCTACCACCAGCCCGACGTTCGCAGGACCTTCGAGCTGACGACCGTCGCCGAGGAGGTCGCCGCGTTCACCGCCGACCAGAAGTCCTCGACGGTCTCGGCCGCGAACCCGACCAACGTCTACTGCGGCACCGGCGAGCCGGGCCACGAGGTGTGGATCTGGACGGAGCAGCACGGGCAGTTCTGGACGACCATCGGCGGTGACGGCACCTGGGAGATCGCGGTCACCTTCACCGAGGTCGCACCGGGCGACGCCTTCGCGGTCAAGGCGAAGGACCTCACCTCCGGCGCCAAGCACTACTTCGAGGTCGCGGTCACCGAGTGACCCCGACAACGGCGGAACCCCGGCGCCCTTGCGGGCGGCCGGGGTTCCAGTCCTTCCGGAGGTGGCCCGAGGGCCGGTCCGGAACGTGCGGGTCCCTACTGCGTCAGGGAGTCCGCGACCACCGCTCGGTGCAGGAGCAGCAGTCCTTCGGTGGTGTCCCGTCACGGGTGCCGGTGCGCGGCGCTGGGCCTTGCGGCCCGGAGCCGGACGTCGGTCCGGACGGTCGTACCTGGCGCTTCCTTCCTGAGCCGGCCCTTCGGCGTGGCTCCCGGTCACGTTCGGCGGCCTGCTCCGGCGCCCCCACTCTCGCGGGACCGCCCTTGCGGGCCTCCACCTGCGCCGTCGGGACCTACACCGGTCCCGGGGCGGCCGGCCGAGGATCTCGCAGTCACTTCCCGACCGGCGAGGAGAACGATGCCACGGCTCGAGGAGCCTGTCGAGGGGTCCGGGGCAACTCACAGGCAAGTCACAGGAGATCCACCGGTCACCCACAGGCTGTCCACAGGATCTGCCCCGGCAGGCGCGCGCGTGCACCGGAGAGCGCGCGCGGCCCCGACGTCGATCAGGCCTGCTCGAGGCAGACGCCACGCACGGCGTGCGGACGGACGGGCGGCGGTGGTGTGCGAGGTCCCTACCGTGCCCGGCGGGTCGTCGCTCGCCCCGACGAGCCGCCGGACGACCAGCCCGACGACCAGAAGGTGCTGCCGTGGCGAACCGCCTCGCAGATGCGACCTCCCCCTACCTCCTCCAGCACGCCGACAACCCGGTCGACTGGTTCGAGTGGGGCGAGGACGCCTTCGCCGACGCACGCGAGCGGGACGTGCCGATCTTCCTCTCGGTCGGCTACTCGTCGTGCCACTGGTGCCACGTCATGGCGCACGAGTCGTTCGAGGACGACGAGGTCGCCGCGTACCTCAACCAGCACTTCACCAACGTCAAGGTCGACCGCGAGGAGCGGCCGGACGTCGACAGCGTCTACATGGCCGCGACCCAGGCGCTGACCGGCCGCGGCGGCTGGCCGATGAGCGTCTTCCTCGACCACGACGGTCGGCCGTTCCACGCCGGGACCTACTGGCCCCGGCGCCGACGCGGCGGGATGCCCGGCTTCCCCGACGTGCTGGCGGCCGTGGCCGGGGCGTGGCGCGAGCAACGGGACCGGGTCACCGACAGCGCCGCCGCGATCGCCGAGCAGCTCGAGCAGCGCATGCAGCAGGTCGCCGGCAGTGCCGGCGGCGAGCTGGACGAGGCGTTCCTCGCGCGCGCGGCCGCCGAGGTCGTCGGGACGTGGGACCGCGACCTGGGTGGGTTCGGACGGGCACCGAAGTTCCCGCAGGCGATGGCGATCGGGTTCCTGCTCGACCAGTACGTCGTGCACGGGGACGAGGAGGCGCTGGCTGCGGCGACCCACTCGCTGCGCGCGATGGTCCGCGGCGGGATCCACGACCAGCTGACCGGCGGGTTCGCCCGCTACAGCACCGACGCCCGCTGGCTGGTCCCGCACTTCGAGAAGATGCTCTACGACAACGCCCTGCTGCTCGGCGTGCTCGCCGACGCCGCCAGCCTCGTCCCCGACGACGAGCTGCTGGCGGAGGGGGCGCAGCGCACGGCGGCGGCCATCGACGACTGGTTCGAGCACGACAGCGGTGGCTTCATCGCCGCGACCGACGCGGACAGCGAGGGCGAGGAGGGTCGGTTCTTCGTCTTCGGCCACGGCGAGGCGGTCGAGGTGCTGCGCGACGCCGGCCTCGACGGGGAGCGCTGGACGGACTTCCTCGGCATCACGCCGGCCGGCAACTGGGAGGGCACCAACGTCCTCCACGAGCCGCACGACCGCGCGGCGTTCCGCGCCGCGCACGGGCTCGACGACGCGACGTTCCGCCGCGAGCTGTTCGAGGCCCGCTCGGCGCTCGCGGGCGCGCGGGAGGAGCGTGTGCCCCCGGGGGCCGACGACAAGCTCATCGCGGGCTGGATCGGCATGGCCGTCCGCGCGTTCGTCACCGCGGGGGACCGGCTCGGGCGGCCGGAGCTGTACGGCATCGCCGACACGGCGCTGCGCGCCGTGGAGACCCACCTCGTCGACGACGAGGGTCGGCTGCACCGCTCGTGGCGCGCGGGGCGTGCCGGTGCCGGCGGGTTCCTCGAGGACCACGCCGCGGTCGCCGACGCCGCGCTGGCGCTGGCCGAGCGCACCGGGGACCTGGAGCGCCTCGAGCTGGCCCGTCGCCTCGCGGAGCGGGCGGCGACGGCCTTCGCGGCACCTGACGGAGGGCTGTTCACCACGGCCGAGGACGCAGAGGAGCTGTGGACGCGGCCGCGGGACGAGGGCGACAACGCGGTGCCGAGCGGCACCGCCCTGCTCGCTGGCACGCTGCTGCGCCTGTCCGCGCTGACGGGCGACGGCGACCTGCGGGATCGCGCCGAGGGCCTGCTCGGGCGGACCACGACGATGGCGGCGCGCTGGCCCACCGGGTTCGGCCAGACACTGCGGGCCGTCCGCTGGGCCCTCGCCGAGCAGGTGGAGGTCGCCGTCGTGGGCCCACCCGGCCCGGCGCGCGACGCGCTGGTGGCCGCCGCGGTCGAACGCCCACGGCCCGGCCGGGTCACGTTCGTCGCCGACACCGACGAGCACGGGGAGGTGCCGGCGGACGTCGCCGAGCGGGTGCCGCTGCTGGCGGGACGGCGGGTCGTGGACGGTCGGCCGGCCGCGTACGTCTGCCGCAACTTCGCCTGTGAGCTGCCGGTGACCGAGGTGGCCGACCTCCGGGACCGGCTGGCCGCCTCGTAGGCTGACGTCGACCGGACACAGGAGCCTGCATGGCCGTCGCGCCACCGTTCGACCGGATGCACGTGGTCGAGGACTTCGGTGAGCTCGACGAGGTCTGGGCCGGCACGCGCGTCGAGTGGCTGGAGGTGGCGGGCACGCGGACCCGGCTGCTGCGGCGGGACGGGGCCGAGGACGGTCCGCTGGTCCTGCTGGTGCACGGGTTGGGCGGCTCCGCACCGAACTGGCTCGAGGTCATGGCGCCGCTGACCGCGATCGGGGACGTCGTCGCGGTCGACCTCCAGGGCTTCGGGGAGGCCGCGCCGCCGCGGCCGAACGCGCCGCGGCCGGTGGCCAACGCCAGGTTCCTGGCCACGCTGCTGCACGCGCTCGACCGCGGTCCGGCGGTCGTGGTCGGCAACTCGATGGGTGGGCTGGTGTCCACGCTGCTGGCCGGTGACCACCCGGAGCTGGTCGACCACCTGGTGCTGCTGTGCCCGGCCCTGCCGCCGTGGCTCCCGGGGGTGCGGCCCTCACGGTTCCAGATCAGCTCGTTCGGTCCCTTCCTGCTGCCGGGGGTCGGTCGGGTCCTGCAGCGTCGCCGCATCCGCCGGATGACGTTCGAGGAGCAGTACCGCGCGATGATGGAGGGGCTCGTGCCCGACCCCGACCTCATCCCCGAGCGGATGGTCAACGTCGGCGTCGCCAACCTCGCCCGCCTGAAGGAGCTGCGCTGGCGTGGCGCGGCGTTCAGCGAGGCCACGACCGGGCTGTTCGAGCACCAGCTCGGCCCGGGCCGCTCGCGGACGCTCGCCGCGATGCGCCGGGTCACCGCCCCGACGCTGTACGTCCGGGGCCTCGACGACCCGCTGGTGCTCGACGCCACCACGGCGATGGTGCGGCGCGTCCGACCGGACTGGACGATCGAGGAGCCTGACGGGGTCGGTCATGTCCCGATGATCGAGGCGGCGGGCTGGACGGCCGACCGCATCGTCACGTTCGTCCGCGGTGCCACGGTGACGCAGCTGCGGGCAGGCTGAGGTCAGCCGGCGGTGGCCGGCGCACGCCAGCGCAGGCCGCGGGTGCCGAGCACCCGGTCGGCCAGGCCCGCGTCGAGGGCTGCCGCGAGACCGACGTCCTCACCGCCCGCGTCACGGTGGTCCTTCACCGTGAAGTCGCCACCGGCCCGGTCCGCGAGGAAGGCGACGGTGACGTGCGGCACGTCGACCTCCGGCGCCACGCCGTGCTCCCGGGCCGCGGTCCGCAGCGACGCCACGACCGCTTCGGCCCAGCGCGCCACGAACACGGCCGGGTCGCCGAGCCGGCGGCTGCGTGCGACGTCGTCGAGGTAGCCGATGCTGTCCCGCAGGAGCTCGCGCTCGGGCTGGGTGATGCGGGCGACGTCCACCCCGGCGGCCGCCAGCTGCAGCCGGGCGGCGATGCGAGCGAGGCGACCGTTGGCGGCCTCGAAGGGGTGGATGTCGAGGACCTGGTGGTGCAGGACGCCGCTGACGACCACGGGGTGGGCGTCGCTGGCACGGACCCACGCGGCCGCGTCCTCCAGTCGCTGGGCGATCTCGGCAGGCGCGACCGGGAAGAACAGCACGCGGCCGATGCTCGCGTCGTGGACGGTCTGCTCGGTGCGGCGCGGTGCGCCGACCGTGCTCGGTGCGAGCAGCCCGTCGGTGACCCGGCCGTGGAGGGTCCGCAGTGCCGCGAGCGTGTCGTCGCGCAGCCGTGCTGCCAGGTCGTCGGCGTCCAGCCCCCGACGCGCGCCGTGGTGCTCGACGGCCACCAGCACCTCGTCGGGTGCCTGCTCCAGGTCCTCGGTGCCGGCACGCAGCACCTCCAGCCAGCCGCCCCGGGCCGGGCCCGTGACCGTGCCGACCGGCAGGTCCTCCAGGGGTGGGGGCACGTCGGTCACCGGGGAGCCGTCGAGGCGCAGCGTCGCCACGGCGGCCTCGTCACGTGCACGTGCGACGGTCTCGTCGTCGGGGGTGAGGCGGGTGAGCACCGCCGCCCAGTGCTCGACCTCGCCGAGCAGCTGGTCGAGCCACGGCGAGGCGGGGACGTCGAGGCTCCTCATCGCCACGGGAGTGCGCTGATCCGGTCCTGCTCGCGGGCGACCTCGCCGAGACGGCCGTGGCGGCGACCGAGCGCGTAGGTCCCGGCAGCGAGTCCGGCTGCGCCGACGGCGGCGGTCGTGACCGCCACGACCTTCTTGCGGCGGCGTGCGAACACCACGATGGGCCAGCCCCGCTGGTGGGCGACCGCCTCCAGCGGGGAGTCGGGGTTGACCGCGACGGGGTGGCCGACCATCTCGAGCATCGGCAGGTCCGAGGCCGAGTCGGAGTAGCAGTAGCTCAGACGCAGGTCGTACCCACGACTGGCGGCGATCTTCTCGATGATGATGCGCTTGCCGTCGCCGTAGCAGAAGGGCCCGTCGAGCTGCCCCGTGTAGACGCCCTCGACGGCCTCGGCGCGCGTGCCGATCCCGCCCTCCATGCCGAGCGCCCGGGCGAGGGGTTCGACGACCTCGACCGGCGAGGCCGAGATGATGTAGCAGTCGCGCCCGGCCTCGTGGTGCATCTCGATGAGGCCCTTGGACTCGGGCCGGACCTTGGCGAGCACGCGCGGCACGATCTCCTCGTTGAGGGCGAGCATGTCGTCCTGACGGAGCCCGGCGACGGCGTTGAGGATGCGGTCCCGCGTCGTCTCGGACTTCTCGTCGCTGGCCCCGGCGAGCCGGAACGTGAAGGCACCCCAGGCGTCGCGCAGCAGCACCTCGGTCGGGATGAGCTTGTTGCGCCAGGCGACGATCCCGAAGTCGACCGCTGACGACCCGCTGATCAGGGTCCGGTCGAGGTCGAAGAACGCAGCGCCGCGCGAGGTCTCCAGCGTCGTCACCACTGCCTCCCGGGTAGTCGTGGGGCCACGGAGGCTACTGCGCGCCATTCGCACGACCCGGCGGTGGGGGGTTGACCGTCGGTCCTGATGTGCGAAACTTGTGAACACATGCACAAGCGCACCTCCCGGATGCCCCCAATCTGCTTGCTGGAGTTGACAAAGCGCTTGCCCTAGTTAGCATGTGAGGTAGCACCGCCTTTCTCGCCCCTCCGGGCGCTGCGGCTCGTCCACAGTCGACGTGCACGCCGACCAGGTGCTCCAGCCCCTCCCAGAGGCCCAACGCCTCCTTGTGCTGGTCCCCCCTGCCCCCGAAGAACGGTTCTCCGTGCGCACCCCCCTGCGCCGCACGATCGCGCTGATCGGCCTGACGGCCGCCGTGGTCGTGTCAGGTTCCATCGCGGCTGCCGACGGCACCGCTGTCCAGGACATCACCGACCAGGCGCTGGCGACCGCCCCCGCCGCCACCGACCTCGCCGTCACGGACCTCGCGGTCTCCGGCGAGCTCCGCCCCGGCCTCGACGCCGCCGCGGTTGCCGAGATCCGCGCAGCCGCCCTCGAGGCCCCCTCCGACACCACCGCGCCGCGCGCGCGGACAGCACCCGACCGCGGTGACCGCACCGCTGAGGAGCCCGGCCTCGTCTGGCGCGCCTCCTGGTACGGGCCCAAGTTCCACGGGCGTACGACCGCGAACGGCGAGACGTACGACCAGTGGGGCATGACGGCCGCCCACAAGACCCTGCCCTTCGGGACGATGCTGCGTGTGACCAACGTCGACAACGGTCGCAGCGTCGTCGTCCGGATCAACGACCGCGGCCCGTTCATCCCGGGTCGTGACCTCGACCTCAGCCGCGCTGCGGCCGAGGAGCTCGGGTTCGGCGGCGTCGCCACCGTGCGGGTCGTCCAGCTCTAGCACCGCTCGCAGCCGACACACATGAGCGACGGGGTCCCGAGGGACCCCGTCGTCTCGTTCCCGGACCGTGCCAGTGGGGTGGCGCGGGCCGGTGTTGGTGGGCGTCCGAGACGTCGGCCGGTTCCCTTCCCCGTGGAGCCGATCGAGCCTGCGGTCGCCGCGCGAGGCACCGTACGGAGCGGCTCCGTCGCCGCCAACTCCGTTGTCCACACCCCCTGTGGACAAGCCGTGATCCAGTGTTGACATGCTGTGGACAACGGACATGAACGGCAGGTTTCGGCCGTCTGACGGCCCGAAGGCCCCGGTTCTTCGACGGGGCTGACCTGCACGAACACGTCACCGGGCAATGCACAAGCTGTGGAAAGCCTGTGAGTTCCCGGGTGTGGACATGGTTGCGCGGTGGCCGCTCGGCGCGTTCGTCACAGCCGCAGGGCACCCTGCGTCGCGAGGACGGAGGAGGCGGCGTGCGCCGGTCGCAGGAGGGCCCGTCCGGCACCCATGGCGGTGCCGGTCCACGGGTCGAGGTCGTGCGGTCGCCGTCGCGCGTGCGCTCCTCGAGCGCGCGGGTCCAGGACGGCCGCGTCGTGCTGCGTCTGCCGGCACACCTGTCGGCCGCCGCCGCTGCACGGACCCGTGACGACCTGCTGCGCCGGCTGCACGAGCGGGCCACGGCACCGCCGCCGACCTGCGAGCTGCCCGCCCGCGTGCCGCGCCGCGCCACCCGGGCGCGCCCGGGTGCGCGAGGGGACCGCGACCTCGTCGCCCGGGCCGACGCCGTCGCCGCACGCTGGCTGCCCGACCACGACGTGCGGCCCGCCTCCGTGCGCTGGTCCCACCGGATGACGACCCGCTGGGCGTCCATCACCCTGCCGGACCGCCGCGTCCGGGTGTCGCACCGGCTCGCGGACGCCCCCGACGTCGTGCTCGACGTGCTGCTCCTCCACGAGCTCGCGCACGTCGTGCAGGGCGGGCACGGGCGGGCCTTCCGCGCCCTCGCCGACCGGCACCCGGCGCGGCCCGCCGTCGACGCGTGGCTCGCCCGACGCACGCAGGAGGAGCTGCGCGACGCCCTCGGCCTCGGCTGACGTCGGCGGCTTCCGTCCTTCGAGGATCCGCCGGCGTGGCGACGAAGTGACCGATCCAGATCGCGCGCCGACGACCTCCGTCGTCATCTGCTCAGATGTGGCGGTCCTCGCGCGTCGCCAGCGCTCCCGCGGAAGCGTTCGGCACCCCGAAGTGTGCGTCCGCGCACACTTCTCTCGCTCGTGCCGCCCACCGTCCCCAAAGTGCGCTCATACGCACACTTCGGCACGCGGCAGAACGCCCGGTCCAGTCAGACCTGGCACCCGTCACGTCGTGGCGGATCTGAGCTCGGGCGCCGCCCCGCTGTGACGTGAGACCCGCACCGCTGCGTGGCTGGCGTCGCAGCCTGCTTGAGCCTGTGACGCGAAGGCAGCAGTTCTGCGGTCCTGGCGTCACAGCGGCTTTGGTCCGCTGACCAGTATCGCCCGATACAGACTGCCTTCGTGACCGCTCGTCGTGAGCGATACAGACCAGCCACTCGCGGCTATCCCCAATCACCACCGCTGACTGCCGAACTCGGTCTCGGTTGGCGTCGGCGTCAGCCCTCGGCGTCGTCGCCCGCGTCGTCGCCCTGGTCGTCGCGCTCCTCGCGCGCGGCCGCGATGCGGTCGTCGGCGCTGTCCTCGACCGGTGCCTCCCCGAGCCCGTCGAGCAGCGCCGCTGGGTCGTCGGGGACGTCGCTGCCGCCGTGGACCCGGGCGAGCCACGCCTCGGGGTCGCGGAGCTCGTCGAGGTCCGGGAGGTTCTCCGGGTGGCCGATCGCCTCGTGGAGGGCCCGGTCGCCGAGCTCGGCCGTGACGGCCGCCACGAAGTCGTCACCGAGCGACGGGTCGTCGTGGGTGATGTCGAGACCGAGCAGCGTGGCCAGCAGCTGGTCACCGTCGGCGCGGGTCGCCCGGCGCCGACGAAGCACCTCCTCGATACGGGCGCGCCCGGGCAGCCGGTCGGCCGCCGCGCGCTCCACCTCGCGTCGGGTCCAGGCACCGACGAGTGCGGTGACGCCCTGGATGCGGGCGAGGACGCGCTCCTGCTCGGGTGTGGGCGTCAGGTGCAGGCCCGCGGCGGACTGCATCGCCTGCTGCAGCTGCTCGGGGTCGGAGGGATCGACGCCGTGGAGCAGCTCCTCGGTCATGCGCCGCAGCTGGTCCGCGTCGACCTCGGTCCCCGCGGCGAAGGTCGCGACGAGGTCGTGGACATGGCCCTCCAGCCACGTCACGGCGTGGAACAGTCGCCGGTTGGCGGCCTCGTGCAGCGCGAGCACGATGAGCACCTCGGTCTCGTCGAGGTCCCAGTCACCGAACGTCGCGGCGATGTTGGGCGCGACGAAGAGCGCGGTGGAGCGGGGGCCGGTCGGTATCCCGAGTTCGGTGCCGTGCAGCAGGTTTCCCGCGAGCTCACCGAGCACCTGGCCCGCCTGGAGCCCGGCGAGCGTCGCGCCCACTGGTCGCAGCAGCTGGCCCGGGTCGAGGCCCCCGAGCATCCCCGCCAGCGGTCCGAGGCCCATCGCGTCGAGGTCGACCTCGTCGAGCTGCTGCCGGGCGAGATCGGCCATCGTCTCGGTCGAGGCGGCCGCGACCGGCTCG
>JBFKQZ010000028.1:0-18817 GCA_041627475.1 Nitriliruptoraceae bacterium
ACCAGTCGCGCTCGCGGCGGATCGCCACCAGGACCCGACCGTCCGGCAGGAAGCGGGGCGCGCCCGTGGCACCCCGCGTGTCGGCCGTCAGGCATCGCGGCCGGCCGGGGTCGGTCAGGTCGACAACGTGCAGCCGGGGGACCGGGACGCCGTCGACGTCGCCGTCAGGATCGGCCGTCGTGACCGCCAGCCAGCGCCCGTTCGGCGAGACGTCGAGGTGCCGCGCCGGGTCCGACAGCGGGTCCGGGAGCAGCCACGTGCCGGGCGTCAGGTCCTCCGGCTCGGCGTCCGGATCGGTCAGGTCCACGCGCAGCACGTGCTCGGTCAGCGGGTCGGTGAACCACGTGTCCCACGCCCGGCTGAGCCGGCGCTCGGTCGCGCGCAGTCCCGGGCGCTGGTCGGCCGCGTCGCGCCATGCCGCAGTGGCGGCCGGGGTCGGGTCGCTGTCGAGCAGGCGCGTCACCACGAGCAGCTGGTCCCCACCCACCCAGCGCGCGGAGCCCACGATCCCCAGTGGCAGGTCGGTGACCTGCCGGGCCTCACCGCCGTCGAGCGGCAGCACGAACAGCTGGGGCCGGTCATCGACGCGTCGCACGAAGGCGACGTGGCGACCGTCGGGCGCGACCACGGGGCTGCTGGCACTCGCGCCCCCCGTCAGCGGCAGGGGATCGGCGCCCGGGACCAGTCGCCACAGCTGCGTCACGGCGGTGTCGCCGGTCGTCGTCACGGGCACGACGACGACCTCGCCGGTGGCGTCGGCACTGGGAGCGCCGACGCGGGGCAGGTCCCACAGGGCAGTCGTGGTCAACGTGTCGGGCACCGGGCGCTCCGTCGTCGTGGGCGGGCAATCCTGCCGGGCGTCGGGCACGGACGCGAACCGAGCCGCGACGTGTGCGGCACCCTGCCGGCGCGACCAGAGGCACGACCCCATGCGTGACGCACCCACCACCACGACCCCGCGGCAGCGGCTGCTGCTGTGGCTCACCGTGGTCGGCGTGCTGGCCTACGTGGCCACGTGGTTCGTGCTCGGGGTCGTGGCCGACGGCTACGACCCGCTCCGCCAGGCGATCAGCGAGCTGTTCGACCTCGGCGCGCCTGCGTGGCAGCGCCGGACGCTCGCCGGCGTGCTGCTGGTCACCGGCGTCACGTTGCTGCCCGTGGGGCCCGTGCTCGACCGGGTGCTGCCCGGGTCCGGCCGGCTCGGTCCGGTGCTGGCCGTGGCCGCCGGCGTCGGCACGACCGCGGTCGCGTTCTTCCCCTGCACCGACGGCTGTCCCGGGGTGGGCACGACGTTCACCGACACCATGCACGTCGTGCTGGCCGGGGGCGGCTACGTCGGTCTCGTGCTCGCCCCGCTGGCCTTCGCCTGGCGGCTGCGGGACACCGCCTGGCGCGACCTCGCCGTCGCCGGACTGGTCCTCGGTGGGCTCGCGACCGTCGGGTTCCTCGTGCGCAACCTCGGTGTCGACACCCTGGGCGGACTGCAGCAGCGAGCCTTCAACACCCTCGCCGACGCGTGGTACGTCCTCGTGGCGCTCGCCGTCCTGTGGCGGACTCAGCCGTCCTCGCGCAGCACACCGGAGCCTGCGAGCAGCAGCCAGCACAGGACGCCGTAGCCCAGGAACCCGAGCGCGAGCGGCGTCACCGACCCGTCGAGAGTGCGGTCGAGGACACTGCCGAGCAGCGCGCCACCGGCGATCTGCAGCGCCCCGATGACCGATGACGCGGTCCCGGCGACGTGGCCGACGTGCTCCATGGCGAGCGAGTTGATGTTCGGCACCAGCAGGGCGTGCGACCCGAGCAGCACGGCCAGGACCAGCACGAACGGCCAGAAGCCGGGGACGCCGCCGGAGGTGACGGCGAGCGCGGCGAACACGACCGACGCGACGACGTAGCCGCCGGTGGCCAGACGCGTGACGCGCTTCGTCCCCATCGCCTCGACGATCCGGGCGTTGACGAGCATCGCGACACCGAGGGCAGCGGCCAGGCCACCGAAGATCAGCGGGAACTGCTCGCCGCGCCCGAAGACGTCGCTGATGATCAGCTCCGACGACGCGATCCACGAGGTGAAGACGCCGTACAGCGAGGTCATCGCGAGGGCCGGCCACATCGTCCGCGGCTCGCGCAGGACCGCCTTCGTGGCGGCCACCAGACGGTCGAACTGCAGCGGCAGCCGGTCCTCGACCGGCAGCGTCTCGGGCAGGCGGCGGGCCCAGGTCGCCACCAGGACGACCCCGAGGGCACAGGCCGCGAAGATCCAGCGCCACGGCGCGACGTCGACGAGCAGCTGCCCGAGCGCCGGGGCGAGGATCGGCACCGTGATGAACACGGCCATCACGAACGACATCGCCCGCGACATCCGGTCGCCGACCCACGTGTCGCGGATCACCGCGAGCGTGACCACCCGGCTGCCGGCGGCGCCGAGCCCCCACAGCGCACGGGCGGCGTACAGCGCGGCCAGTGACGGTGCGACGAACGAGGCCACGGCCCCGAGGAAGTAGATCGCGTAGCCGAGGTAGAGCGTCCGGCGCCGGCCGAGCGCGTCGGACAGGACGCCGTACACCAGCTGTCCGCCGGCGAGGCCGAGGAAGTAGGCCGTGACGAGCCCGGCCGTCGCGTTGTCGTCGGCAGCGAGCCCGAACTCGGCCCGGATGGCCCCGAAGGCCGGCAGCAGCAGGTCGATCCCGAGCGCGGTCAGCGCCATCGAGAACGCCAGCAGCGAGATCAGCTGCGGCGCACCCAGCCGGTCGAGCGCGACGGGCAGTCGGGCACGCGTCGACGTGCTCGGCGCGTCGGCGACCGACGGCGAGGAGGAGGGGTCAGGAGGGGGCAAGGAGGTGACCGTGGGAGGTGGGAGGGAGCACTTCACCGTACGTCGGCACGGCTGTACGGTCCGTCATCGGTCCGGTCCGCGCACGTCAGGAGCCGCCATGGACGCCAGCAGCCTCGTGGGTGGCACCGCCGCCGAGATCGCCGCAGCGGTGCGCGACGGCCAGGTCACGGCCCTCGACGTGGCCGAGGCCCACCTCGCCCGGATCGACGACCGCAACCCGCAGGTGGGCGCCTTCACGCGCGTGCTGCACGACCGGGCGCGGGAGGACGCCGCTGCCGTCGATGCGCGTGAGGACCGTGACGAGCTGCCGCTGGCCGGGGTCCCGATCGCGATCAAGGACAACACCGCCGTCAGCGGGCAGCGCATCGGCAACGGCTCGCGCGCGCTGCCGACGACGCCGGCGCGGTTCGACGACGAGCTGGTCGTGCGGCTCGTCGACGCCGGTGCGGTCGTCGTGGGGCTGACGCGGTGCCCCGAGCTCTGCGTGTTCGGCAACTCCGACGACGTCGACGGCGCGGCCCGCAACCCCTGGGACCCGTCCCGGATCACGGGCGGGTCCTCCGGCGGGTCGGCCGCGGCCGTCGCCGCGGGCCTCGTGCCCGTCGCCCACGCCAACGACGGCATGGGGTCGGTCCGGATCCCGGCGGCCGCGACCGGCCTGGTCGGGATCAAGCCCGGGCGGGGCCTGCTGCCGGTCGGCGGCGACCTCGACGGGCAGCACTGGTACGGGATGACCCAGCACGGCCCGCTCGCGACCACGGTCGAGGACACCGCGCTGCTGCTGGACGCCATGGGCAAGGTCGACCGCTTCGCCGCCGCGGGCGAGCCCGGCCGTCGGCTCCGCGTCGCCGTCTCGATCGCTCCGCCGGCGCCCGGCGTCCGCATCGGTCGCGAGCAGCGGGACGCCGTGGTCCGTGTGGCCAGGGCGCTCCAGTCCGCCGGTCACGACGTCCGCCGGGCCGACCCGCCGTACGACATGCGTGCCGTCGTCGATGCCGTCCTGCGCTGGACCGCCGGCACCGCCCAGGAGGTCGACGAGCAGGGCGCCGACATCGCCGCCCTGCAGCCACGCACGCGGACGCACGCGGCCATCGGTCGGGCCCTGTCCCGGGTGCGGCCGGTGCAGGAGCAGCAGGCCGACCGGTGGAAGGCGAAGGTCGACGGTTGGTTCGGCGACCACGACCTGCTGATCACCCCGGCGCTCGCCGGGCCGCCGCCGCGCGGGCACGGGTGGTGGGAGCGCAGCTGGACCGCGAACTTCCTCCAGGGGTTGTTCTGGGCACCGCTCGCCGCGCCGTGGAACCTGGCCGAGCTGCCAGCAGCCGCCGTGCCGGCCGGGTTGGACCAGCAGCGCCTGCCGCTGTCGGTCCAGGTCGTCGCGCCGCGCGGGGCGGAGGACGACCTCGTCGCCGCGCTGCGCGTCGTCGAGCGACTGGCGCCGTGGCAGCGCCGGCCGGACCACGTGGCGGTCTAGTCGACCAGCGCCTCGTAGCGCTCGCCGGTCAGCTCCTGCGACGCCTCCCAGAGCCCGACCGCCGTGGCGGTGTCGCGGGCCTTCGGGTTGATCCGTGCCCGGGTGACACCGCGGCCGCGCATCTCGCCGAGCCCGGAGGGACCGAGGTAGGTGCCGCCGGTCACGCCCGGCGCGGCCGCGGCGGCGACCTGCGGGCGGGCCCCTGCGGCCGCCGACTGGGCGACGAGGTCACCGACGCGCATCGCGACCTTCACGACGGTGCCGCGCAGGCCCTCCTGCTGGTCCGGACCGGTGCGCTGGAGGTTCGTGGCGCTGTAGCCCGGGTGCGCGGCCACCGAGATCGTCTCGGTGTCCACCATCTCGAGCCGCCGCTGCAGCTCGAGCGCGAAGGACAGGTTGGCCAGCTTCGACTGGGCGTACGCGGTCTCGGGGGAGTAGCGCCGTCGCTCGAACATGAGGTCGTCCAGCACGATCTCGCCGCTGTGGTGCACCCCCGACGACACGGTCACGACCCGGGAGGCGGGCGTCGCCAGCACGAGCGGCAGCAGCTGGCCGATCAGCGCGAAGTGGCCGAGGTGGTTCGTGCCGAGCTGGAGCTCGAAGCCGTCGACCGTCGTCTGCTGCGGGGTCATCATCACGCCGGCGTTGGCGAGCAGCACGTCGAGCCGGTCGTAGCGGGCGGCGAACGCGTCGGCTGCGTTGCGGACCGACGCGAGGTCCGCGAGGTCGAGCAGCAGCGCCTCGAGCCGGGCACCCGGGACCGTCCGCTGGACGTCCTGCACCGCCGCGTCCGCCTTGGCCTGCGACCGTGCCGTGAGCACGACCTGCGCCCCCGCCGCGGCGAGCGAGCGGACCGACTCCAGACCCAGGCCGGAGTTGCCGCCGGTGACGAGCACGACGTGGTCGGTGAGGTCGGGCAGGGGCATCGAGGACACGGGCTGCGCTCCGTCGTGGGTGCGACCGTGGAGTCTACGACCGGTGTCGGGACGGTCGGGGGTCGAAGGTCAGCTTGCCGACGCCGTCGTCGGGTGCCGCGGCCCGGGCGTAGGCCGCGGGGCCGTCCTCGAGGGGGAGGGGTGGCCCCGTGACCACGTGGTCGGTGGGGACGCGCAGCCGGCCGTCGGCCACGGCGTCCAGCACGGCCGGCAGCAGCGAGCGCACCGGGGCACGACCGAAACGCACCGTGAGGTTGCGGTCGTAGGCGACCGTCGGGTCCAGCCCGAGGGCCGTCGTGGTCGGGACGGCGACCACCTGGACCGTGCCGCCCGGTCGCACCAGGTCGACCGCCGACGCGAACGACGACGGCGTGCCCGCCGCGTCCACGACCGCGGCGACACCGCGGCCGTCGGTCGTTGCGGCCACGACGTCCGCGAGCTCCTCGGGGGCACACGCCCGCGCCCCGAGCCGCGCCGCCCGGTCGCGTCGACCGGGGACGGGGTCGCTGGCCAGGACCGGCCGGGCACCGTGGGCGTGCAGGGCGACGACGGTGCAGCAGCCGACCGTCCCGCAGCCCAGCACGACGACCGGGTCGTCGGCCCGGACGTCGGCGCGCACCGCCGCGTACCACCCGGTGGGGAGGTTGTCGGCGAGCAGCACTGCGGTCGCGTCGTCGACGCGCTCGTCGACGACCACGAGGGTCCCGTCGGCGTCGGGGACGCGGACGTACTCCGCCTGGGCCCCGTGCAGCACCTGGGTCCCGTCGGGCGCCCCCCAGCCCACCAACTGGGCCTGCACGCAGCGCGCCGACAGGCCCCGCCGGCACGCGTCGCACGTCCCGCACGAGGTGGAGAACGGCACCACCACGCGGTCACCGACGGCGACCGTGGCCACGCCCGTGCCGGTGGCCACCACCTCGCCGACCGCCTCGTGCCCGGGGACGACGCCCGGCAGGAACGGCTCCCGTCCGGCCCAGGGGTGCAGGTCCGACCCGCAGAGTCCCGCGCGGTGCACGGCGACGACGGCGTCGGTCGGCAGCTCGACGACGGGGTCCGGCAGGTCGTCGTGGACCTCGACGCGGCCGACGTCCGCCAGCACCAGCCCGCGCATCAGCCGCCGGCCCCGTCCTGACCCTGCCGACGACGGCGGCGCGCGGCAGCCTCCTCCGCGGCCTGCGCGGCGGCCTCCTCCGGTGTCGGCGCGGTGCCGCCGAGGTGCGCCGGCTGCCACCACTCGTCCCCGGGCTCGGGGGTGACCGGGTACCGCCGCTGGGCCCGGTCCACCAGCTCCCCGATGCTGGCCATGAGCCGTGCCGTGGCGGCCTCGGCGTCCTCGTCGGGATCGACCTGCAGCGGTGTGCCGAAGTCCACCGTCAGCGGGACACCGCTGGACAGGTCCCGCGGTCGTCCCTTGGTCCAGATCCGCTGGGACCCCCAGATGGCGCCGGGGACGATGGGCACCCCGGCGCGCTGTGCCATGCGCACCGTCCCGGTCTTGCCGGGCAGCGGGACGAACGACCGACTGATCGTGGCCTCGGGGAACATGCCGACGAGCTCGCCCTGCTCGAGGTGCTCGACCGCCATCCGCATCGTGCGCTCGACGTCGCCGCCGCGGTCGACCGGGATGTGCTTCATCCCGCGCATCAGTGGTCCGGAGACGGGGTGGTCGAAGACCTCCTGCTTGGCGGCGTAGCGCACGAGCCGGTTGCGACGGGTGACCCGCCGGACCGCGTAGCCGGACACGGTGAAGTCGAGGTAGCCGATGTGGTTGGTCGCGATGATGGCCGGGCCCTGCTCCGGGACGTGCTCGCCGCCCGACACCGTCAGGTCCCAGCGCTTGAGCCGGTAGGCGTTCACCACCAGCTGCACGACTGGTCGGTACACCGGATCCACGACATCCCCTCGCTCTCCCGTGCAGGGAGCCTAGGAGGTCGGGCTCCGCGTCCACGACGATGGCCGCGTCGCCTCGTCCGGGCAGCCGCGGACACCGTCGAGCAGCGTCGTGTCCAGCTGCGCGGTCGCCGTGTCGCCGTGGAGGACCGACACGTCACCGGTGGCCTCGAGCACCACGGCGTAGACCTGGCGCGTGTCCGTCACGTTCGCCTCGCGGAGCTTGGCCCAGAGGTCGTCGAGTGCGAGCCCCGCCGTGTCGAGGTTCTCGGTGAGGATCTCGTCACCTGCCATGAGGAGCAGCGGCTGGTTGTCGGTCATCCTGGTCCCGCCGTGGCGGCGCAGGTGCTGCAGTGCGCGTTGCGTGCCGAAGACGGCGGCCAGCGCCACGAGCGCCTGCCCGACCGGGATGGACCCGGTGGCGGCGGTCGCGAGCAGGGAGCCGATCGCGATGGTCGCCGCGAAGTCGTGCGGGGCCATCTTCGCGAACGAGAGCAGTCCGTTCATGCGGGTCAGCGCGACGACGACGAGGATCGAGAGGACCGATGCCCCGACGGTCGCGAGGGCGGTGGGGAGGCTGACGGCGAACTGCACGGGTGGCTCCTTGGTGTCGCCCCGGACGTGCCCCGCGGGCTCGCTCGGCACGCGAACGGGCCCGTACGCTGGTCGGCCCGTCGCTCACCACCTCCCGGAGCACCCGTGTCCCGCCTGCTCGAGGAGGCGTCGCGTCGCCGCACGTTCGCGATCATCTCGCACCCGGACGCCGGCAAGACGACGCTGACCGAGAAGTTCCTCCTGTACGCCGGCGCCATCGCGATGGCCGGCTCCGTCAAGGACCGCAAGGCCGAGCGCACGGCGCGGTCGGACTGGCTCGAGCTCGAGCAGAAGCGGGGGATCTCGGTGTCGTCGGCCGTCATGCGGTTCGACCACAAGAACCACGTCTTCAACCTGCTCGACACCCCGGGCCACCGTGACTTCTCCGAGGACACCTACCGCGTGCTGTCGGGCGTCGACGCGGCTGTCATGGTGCTCGACGCGGCCCGTGGCGTGGAGCCGCAGACGCTGAAGCTGTTCGAGGTCTGCCGCCGGCGTGGCACCCCGCTGATCACGTTCGTCAACAAGATGGACCGTCCGGCCCCCGACACGCTGGAGATCCTCGACGACATCGAGGAGCAGATCGGCCTGCGCGGCACCCCGGTGACCTGGCCGGTGCGCGAGTTCGGGCAGTTCCTCGGCGTGGTCGACCGCCGCGCCGACGACCTCGTCCACCGCTTCGTCGACACCGACCGCGCCCGCAAGTCCGACGACCTCACGACGTCGCTGGCCGAGATCGCCGAGCAGGCGCCCGACGTCGAGGAGGAGGTCGCGCTGCTCGACGGGCTCGGCCTCGACCACGACCAGGAGACGTTCCTGGCCGGCGAGACCACACCCGTCTTCTTCGGCTCGGCGCTGAACAACTTCGGGGTCGAGCTGCTGCTCGACGCCATCGTCGACATCGCGCCCCCGCCCGGCCCCCGGGTCGACATCGAGGGCGAGCCGCGCCCGCTCGACGCCGGGACGTCCGCCCAGGTCTTCAAGGTCCAGGCGAACATGGACCCGCGGCACCGCGACCGCATCGCCTTCGTCCGCATGGCGTCGGGGAAGTTCGAGCGCGGGATGCAGCTGACCTGCCACCGCACCGGTCGCTCGATCGCCGCGAAGTACGTGAGCGAGGTCTTCGGCAAGGACCGCGACACCATCGACGAGGCGTGGCCCGGCGACATCATCGGCCTCGTCAACGCCAGTGGTCTCGCGATCGGGGACACGCTCCACGTCGACGACGACCCCGTCCGCTACCCACCCCTGCCGACGTTCACGCCCGAGCACTTCCGCTTCGCCGTGCCAGCGGACCGCAGCAAGGTCAAGCAGTTCCGCTCCGGCCTCGAGCAGCTGGACCAGGAGGGCACCTGGCAGGTCCTGCGCCACCCCGAGATCGGCGACCAACGCCCCGTCGTCGCCGCCGTCGGCGTCCTCCAGTTCGAGGTCGCGGCCTGGCGCATGGAGCACGAGTTCAACGCGCCCGTCCGCCTCGAGTCCGCGCCGTTCGGCGTCGGTCGCCGCACCGACGAGACGTCGCGCGGACCGCTCGAGCGCATGCGCGGCATCGAGGTCTACGAACGGGCCGACGGCACTCCCGTCGCGCTGTTCCCCGACGAGTACCGCCTCCAGCGCGTGGAGCGCGACAACCCCGAACTGACCCTCGACGTGATCGTCGGCGGCTGACGCCGCCCGCGCGCTGGCATCCGCTGCGCTCGACGCGAGTGGACCCCGACTGGACCTGCGCGTGGCGGGTCCAGTTCGGCACGATGGGGCCATGAGCGCCTCCTCCCAGACTGACGAGCTCACCCTCCGGGGTGCGTTCCGTGAGGGTGCGCTGGAGGTCCTGCCGATCGTGGCGGGGATCATCCCGTTCGGGCTGGTCGCCGGCGCGGCCGCCGTCGACGCGGGGCTCGGCATCGAGGGCGGCATGGCCCTGTCGCTGCTCGTCTTCGCCGGCGCGTCGCAGCTCGCGGCCATCGACCTGCTGGCCCGCGACGCGCCGTTGCTGATCATCCTGCTGACGGTCGGCGTCATCAACCTGCGGATGGCGATGTACTCGGCCTCGCTGGCACCGCGACTCGCGCACGTGCCGCTGCTGCAGCGGATGGCCGCGGCGTACTTCCTCGTCGACCAGGCCTACGCCCTGACGATCATGCGCGTCGACCGGGCGCCCACGCGACCACACCGCATCGCGTACTACGCCGGTGTCGCCGCGCCGCTGTGGATCAACTGGCAGATCATGACCGCCGTCGGGGCGGTCCTGGGTTCGACGATCCCGGACTGGCTGCCGCTCGAGGCGACGATCCCGCTGGTCTTCCTCGCGATGCTCGTGCCGGCCATCACGGACCGGGCCACGCTGGCCGCGGCGGTCGTGAGCGGGGTGGTGGCGACCCTCGCGGTCGGCCTGCCCAACAACGCGGGCCTCCTGGTCGGCGCCTTCAGCGGCATCGCTGCCGGCACGCTCGTGGCCCTGCGGACCGAGGCACGCGTCGTGGAGGTGCAGCGATGACCGCCACACAGCTGCTCGCCATCGCGCTCGCCGGGGTGCTCACCTACGCGATCCGGGCCTCGTTCCTCGTGTTCGCGGGTCGGATGACCGAGCTGCCACCGACCGTGACGACGGTGCTGCGCATGATCCCCGCGGCCGCGCTCGCCGCTCTGGTCCTGCCCGGTCTGGTGCGTCCGGACGCGGGCGCGTTCGACCCGGTCAACAGCATCGCCGTCGGCGGTGTCGCGGCGGTGCTCATGTCGCTGTGGAAGCGGAGCATCGGGCTGTCGCTCGCCGTCGGGCTCGTCGTGGTCGTCGCGACGCGCCCGTTCCTCGGCTGAGTCAGTCCGACCCGCAGTCGCCGCGGGGCTCCCAGGCGGTCTGCGTCCGGCTCAAGGGCTGACCCGAGACCCAGCGGTCGTCGTGGACGAAGACGGCCTCACCCACGACGGTCACGCCGCGTCGGTCGAGTCCACGCGGGCTGGTCCCTGCGAGCACGGTCCCGTCCGCGGCGTACCAGCGGACCCCGTCGGGGTGTGCGAAGGCCTGGGCGGCACGGCACCAGGTCAGGTCGGCGCCGTCGGCCGGGTCGCGCGTCTCGAGGACGACCAGCTGCTCCTCGGGCGAGAGCAGGACGGCGCCGTTGTCCTGGCCCCACCGGGCGTCGTAGACGGCCGACCGCGTCGCCGTGCGCGTCACGACGAGGTGTGGCAGCTCGGCGAGCCGAACGGGTCCGGCCTGGGCCTGGGCCGCGAGCTCGCCGAGACCTCCCAGCGACACCCGGTCGTCCTCCCCGCCGCTGAAGAGGAAGATGACCCCGACGGCCACGCCGACCAGCGTGGCGACGAGCAGCAGCAGCAGGCGCGGGTCGGGACCGACCACGGCGACCGTGATCTCCTCGGGCTCCTGCTCGTGCTGCTCGTCCACGTCCAGCACGCTACAGCTCACGCGACGGCCACATCCGGGTCCGTCGGACGGCGGTGCACCCGGTGGCCGTCGCGGAGCACGACGCCGTCGGCGCAGTGCGCCTCCACCGCGCCGCCGCCGAACTGCTCCTCGTACAGGGCGGCGTAGCGACCACCCACGGCGAGCAGCGCGTCGTGGGTGCCGCTCTCGACGATGTGGCCGGCCTCGACGACGTGGATCGTGTCGGCCCCGAGGATCGTGGACAGCCGGTGGGCGATCGCGAGCGTCGTGCGGCTCGCCATCAGTGGTTCCAGGGCCGCCTGGATGAGTCGTTCGGACTCGGTGTCCAGCGCGCTCGTCGCCTCGTCGAGGATCAGCACCCGCGGGTCGGAGAGGATCACGCGCGCGATCGACAGCCGCTGCTTCTGGCCGCCGGACAGCCGGGTGCCCCGCTCACCGACGACCGTGTCGTAGCCCTCGGGGAGGCTCTCGACCCAGTCGTGGAGCTGTGCCGCGCGGGTCGCCTCGACCACCTCGTCGAGGTCGGCGTCGGGCCGGCCGTAGCGCAGGTTGTCCAGGATCGAGGCGTGGAAGAGCGTCGACTCCTGCGTGACGTAGCCGACGGCGTCGGCGAGCGACGACAGGGCGAGGTCGCGCACGTCGTGACCGTCCAGCAGGACGCGACCGCGGTCGACGTCGTAGAGCCGCGGGACCAGTGAGACCAGCGTCGTCTTGCCGGCACCCGACGAGCCGACGAAGGCGGCGAGCTCGCCCGGGCGGACGTGCAGCGAGATCCGGTCCAGCGCGGGCCGGGGGACACGGCCCTCGCCCGCTGCTGCGGCGCGTGCCTCGGGGTAGGTGAAGCTCACGTCCTCGAACCGGACGTGGCCGAGCACGTCGTCGCGGGCCAGGCGGACCGGGTTGGGGCGGTCGACGATGTCCGGTTCGACGTCGAGGTACTCGAAGATCCGGTCGAACATCGCCAGCGACGTCCGCAGCTCGACGGCGACCTGGAACAGCTGGACGGTCGGGAAGAAGATCCGCGACTGGAGCGTCGTGAAGGCCACGACCGTGCCGGCGGTGATCTCGGTGCCGGTCGCGCTGCTCGCGACCCACAGCGCCGCCGCGTAGACGAACACCGGGGCGAGTGTGAAGAACGTCCGGACCAGCGTGAAGAAGACGTTGCCGATCATCTCGCGACGCAGCGCCGTGTCGGCCAGGCGGGCCGACTCCTCGCGGAACCGTGCCGTCTCGTCGGCCTGGCGCCCGAACACCTTGCTCAGCAGGACGCCGCTGACCGACAACGTCTCCTCGGTGATGGCCGTCATGGCGGCGGTCGACTCCTGTGCCTGCTTGGCGACCCGCCGGCGCCGCTCACCGACCCGCCGCGCGAGCAGGATGAACACCGGCAGGATCGCCACTGACAGCAGCGTCAGCGGCACGCTCAGGAAGACCATGGCGACGATCGCCGACAGGACCGTCACGATCGTCGACAGCACCGTCGACGCGGTGTTGGTCACGACGCCGGAGACGGCCGTGACGTCGTTGGAGAGCCGCGACTGGATCTCGCCGGTGCGCGTCCCGGTGAAGAACGACAGCGGCAGGTCGCGCAGGTGCGCGTACAGGCCGTCGCGGAGCTCGCGCATCACCTTCTGGCCGACGTCGGTGGCCAGGTAGGTCTGGGCGAGCCCGAGCACGCCGCTGACGAGTGGGATCGCCACCATCCACGCCAGCAGCACGAGGGAGCGCTCGACGTCGGGACCGCCGTCGAGGAACAACGCGGTGTCGAACAGCTGCTGGATCAGCAGCGGGTTGACCACGCCCAGTGCGGAGGTGACGAGGACCAGGGCGACGACCGCGCCGACCTGCGCCCGGTGGCCACGGAACAGCCGCACGATGCGGCGGTACCCGGCAGCGGCTGGCGACCGCGTCACCGGCCGACCAGGTCGTCGAGGAAGGCGGTCAGCGTCTCGGCGTACAGCCCCGGGTCGGTGTTCCAGGTGCGGACGTGGCCGGCCTCGGCCACGTCGACGTGCGTGACGTCGTCGTCGTTGGCGGCGAGCTCGATCGACGGCCCGACGGGCACGAAGGCGTCGGCGTCGCCGTGGAACAGCAGCGTCGGCACGTCGAACGTCCCGTCGTCGGCCGTCTGCTCCAGCGCGTCGCTGTCGAAGCCGTCGACCCGCAGATCGGCGAAGACCTTGACGACCGGGAGCAGCAGGGGCTCCGCGGCCTCGGGGATGCCGTTCAGGCCGGCCTGGAGGTCCAGGAGCGCGTCCAGCGACAGCAGCGGCGAGTCCAGCACGACGCCCGGGATGCGGTCGTGCGGTCCGCCGTCGGCCTGCTGGGCGTTGTCGAGGAACTGGGCGACGAGCGACCCGCCCATCGAGACGCCGAACGGCACGATCGGGTCGTCGGGGCGCCGCTGGGCCGCGTACTCGACCGCTGCCGCGACGTCGGTCCACTCGGTCGTCCCGTACCGCAGCCGGCCGTCGGGCAGCGGCGGTGCGCCGTCGTCCCCGCGATAGGTCTGGACCAGCACGTTCCACCCGGCGTCGACGAGCGTCGGCAGGAACCGGAGCGCCTCCTCGCGGGTCGCGCCGCGTCCGTGGACGAAGACGATCGTCCCGACCGGGTCCGCTGCAGGGACCCACCACGACGGCAGCGGCCCCAGCGGGCCCTCGACCGTGACGTCCTCGAAGTCCAGTTCGACGGCGCCCGGGGTGCCGACAACGACGAACTCGTCGACCCGGACGCCCTCGCCGGTGCGCGGCGGGGGCTGGCCGACGAGGTCGGTCCAGCCCCACTCGACGCCGCCCGCGACGCGGCCGACCTGCTGGGTCAGCACCACGTGGCGGTCGTCGGGCAGCTGCAGCCCCCACGACCCGTCGATCGCCGCGTACCCCTGGTCCTCGAGGACGACCGTGCCCGCGTCGAGGTCGACGTCGAGGACCTCGTTGTCCGGATCGAACGGCCGCACCGTCGGCACCGCGGTCAGCTGCCCGGCGAAGTACCAGGCGACGCCCAGCACGACCAGCAGGACGAGGACCATGACGACGACCAGGAACCGCGTTGTCACACGGACCACGGCACTGCGCTCGGCCACGGACGCCACCCCCTCGCTGGTCCGGCGACCCTAACGGTTGTCGCGCCTCAGCGGTGGTGCGCGGCGGCCTCGGCCATGGCGTCCTCGAAGGAGACGGTCGGCGCCCAGCCGAGGTCGGCGTGTGCCGCGTCGGCGTCCCAGCGGCGCGCGATCGGCAGCTCGTCGGACGGGACGAAGGGGTCGGCGGGGTCGTCGAACCACGACATGATCTCGTCGAGGAACGTGCCCCACGTGACGTGCCCGGTCGCCACGACGTAGGTGTTGCCCACGACGCTGTCGGCCGTCAGCGCGAGGTCGACGGCCGCGGCGAAGTCGTCGACGTGGACCCAGCCGAGGTGGGCGCGTCGGTCGGGGGTGAAGGGCAGCTCGCCAGCGTCCACCCACGCCGGCACCTTCTGCCCCCAGGTGGACGTCGGGGCCCAGCCGAGGACGGCCGGTGGTCGCAGGACGACCACGTCGAGGGCGTGGTCGGCGGCCACCTGCGCGGCGACCGCCTCGGCATCGCGCTTCGTGACGGCGTACGGGCTCGCACCGTCCTCGACCAGACGGCTGTCCGGGCTGGCGACGGTCTCGTCCTCGTGGACGACGGACGTGGTCGAGACGTGCACGACCCGCGTCACCCCGGCCGCGGCGGCTGCCTCCAGCACGCTCCTGGTGCCGGCGACGTTCACCGCCGTCGCGACGTCGAGGTCGGGCCCCGCGACGGCGGCGCAGTGCACGACGTGCGTGACGCCGCTGAGGGCGTCCGCCAGCCCGTGGGGGTCGTCGAGCGACGCCACGGCGACGTCGACGGCGCCGGCCTGCGACAGGTCCGCGTCCGCACGGCGGACGAGCGCCCGCACGGCGACGCCGCGCTCGGCGAGGTGACGGCAGACGCGTCCACCGACGAAGCCGTTGGCCCCGGTCACCAGGACGGTCGCGTCGGACGGCAGGTCGGTCATCGTGGCACTCCGGCTCGTGGCTCGTCGTGCAGCGAACCACGTACGGTCGCGACGAGCGGACGGGAGGCCGGTGTGGCGGACATCGTGTGCCCGGCGTGCGGCGAGGACGAGGACCTCACCGGTGCGCGGCGCGACGACACGGTGGTCGTCACCTGTGGGGCCTGCACGACGTCGTTCGACCGCGACCTCACCCCGCGCTGCACGGCGTGCGGCGCCGAGGAGCTCGTGCCGGTCCCGACGAACCTGCTCGAGGACAGCGGCCGCGGCGACATGACGACGCCGACGGGGATCGTGCGACGTTGGCTGTGCTGGGCGTGCGGGGCGCAGGACGCGACGGGTCCCGGGGCGACGTCTGCCGACGGCGACTGGCGCACGCGGCGCGCCGACCTCGGCCTCACGCGCCACCTGCGGACGCGGGACTAGTCGTTGGCCTCGACGGCCTCGCGGGTCCCGGTGGGGACGCGGGCACCACGGGGCAGGACGACGGGGGTGACCGACACGCCGCCCTCGGCGAGCACCGCGAGGTCACCGATGCCGTCGGCGTCCCCGACGTGGATGTCGAGGTCGGTCGTGAACGACCAGGTCCAGTCGTCGACCGGGTCGAACAGCGGCCCGTACGCCAGCGGCGTCAGGTCGGTGACCCGGCGGGGGCTGGTCTCGTCGGCGGTCCAGGGCAGGTTGACGCTCACGAGGTCGCAGTGGTCGAGCAGGTCGGTGCTGCCGACCCGCCGCACCGTGGCCGCACTGACCGCGGCGAGTCGCGTCCACGTGGCGGCGGCGTCGTCGTGCTTCGCCTCGTTGCTCCAGGTCAGGAAGTCGGTCCCGTCCAGGGCCGGACCGGTCGAGACGGCCACGGTCGGGAGGCCGGCGAAGGCTGCCTCAGCGGCGGCCCAGACAGTGCCGCTGGAGGCGAGGAACGCCGTGCCCGAGTTGTAGCCGAGGTTGATGCCGGTCACGACCGCACGTGGCGGCGCTGCGAGGAACTCCTCGGCGAACAGGCCGTACAGCCCCAGCTGGATCGCGTCGGCCGGGGTGCCGTCGACGGCGACGATGTCGCGGCCGTCGCGCTGGACGACCTCGGCACGCACCTGGCCGTGGCGCGTCACCGCCTTGCCCGACCACGAGCGCTCGAAGGCGGGGACGCTGATGCGGACCGGGAGACCGAGCACCCGCTCGAGCGCGTCGGCGAAGGGCAGCAGTGCGGGGCTGTCCACCCCGTCGTCGTTGCCGAGCAGGATCCAGCTCACGAGAGCTCCTCGACGATCGGTGCGACGTCGGCGCGCAGCGCGGCCAGCTCCTCGCGCAGGGCCGCGACCTCGTCCTCCAGGGCCGTGACACGCTCGGTGAGCGCACCGGCGGTCGGCGTCGGGGCGGCTGGCGCGTCGCCCGTGGCGTCGTGGGTCGGCGTCCCGGTGGGGGCCGGCGGGGGCGCCGCGTCGGCGTCACCGAGGAGGTGCTGCCAACGGGTCTCGCGGCGACCGGGCTCGCGCGGGAGCTCCTCGACCAGTGGCAGGAAGGGGTGGTCGCGCAGCCGCTCCAGGACGGCCTGGACTGCCTCGAGGTCGGCGAACTCGACCCAGCGGTCGGTCCGCGTGCGGATCTCGCCGACGGTCTGCGGCCCGCGCAGCAGCAGGACGCCGAGCACCGTCTGGTCGGCGTCGTCGAGGTCGAGCTGGACGTCCAGCGTGTGCTCGTGCTTGGACACGCGGCCGCGGACCGGTGCCGTACGGGCGAGCCCCTCGTCGCGCAGCTCGTGCAGGCCCTGCTGGACGTCGGTCTCGGCGAGGTCCATGACGGGGTCGCGGGCCGACTTCTGGTTGCACGCGTTGCGCAGGGCGTTGACCGACAGCGGGTACTGGTCGGGGGTGGTCAGGCGCTTCTCTGCGAGCGCCCCGAGCACCCGGCAGGCGACGGGGGAGAGGTCCATCGGCGGTCCAACGGTCGCGGGCCGGCGAGGCTACGCCCCGGCCGGCCCGCAGTGCCGTGTCGTGTGGTCAGTCCGCGACGACGACGTCGGCCGTCAGCGTGACCGTGTCGAGCGGTGTCCCGAGGAAGACCTCGGTGTCGATGTCGACGACGGTGCAGTGGAGGACCGGCAGCGTCTTCTGCTCGGGCTGCGCGGTGTCGAGGACGTTGTCCCCGTTGGTGACGAGGTCGTAGTCACCGACCTCGGGGGTGTCCCAGTCGAGGGTCAGTGCGAGCTCGGCGGTGGTGCCCACGGGCTGGCCCTCGAGGCTGACCTGGATGACGGCGGCGTCGGCCTGGGTCGAGCCCAGGGTGCCGACGGGCGTCGGCACGACCTGGTCGTAGAACGCCTCGGGCGTGAGGACCGTGACGCCGGCAGCGCGGTCCTCGCAGGGGCCGTACAGGTCCTCGTCCTCGCCCGTGACGACCTCGTCGACGGTGCCGTCGTCGGCGGTGTCCTCCGTGGTGGCCGGGGTGAAGGCGAGCGCGCCGACGGCAAGGGCGGCGGCGACGGCAAGGCGGGGCGTGCGCATGTGGACTCTCGGGTCTGGGGAGCGGGCTCGGTGGGGACTTCGGCGCGCGGCGACCGGACTCCTGCCCGACCGGTCGTCGCGTGCACTCGTGGTGACGACCTATCGTTCGAGGTCGAAGCACCTCCACACCAAGGCCAACACATGACTTCGATGGAGTACCGCCGGCTCGGACGGGCCGGCATCAAGGTCAGCGTCCTGAGCTTCGGCTCGTGGGTGACCTTCAAGAACCAGGTCGACGTCGACCTCGCCGCCGAGTGCATGCGGGTCGCGCGCGACCACGGCGTCAACTTCTTCGACAACGCCGAGGCGTACGCCGGCGGCGCGTCCGAGGAGATCATGGGGCAGGCGCTGGACCAGCTCGGCTGGGACCGACGCACCTACCTCGTCACGAGCAAGTTCTTCTGGGGCACCACCGACGGGGACGACCCGACCGTCGCCACGAACACGCGCAACACGCTCAACCGCAAGTACCTCATCGAGGCGGTGGACGCGTCGCTCGAACGCTGGAAGCTGGACCACCTCGACGTGATCTACGCACACCGGCCGGACCCCGAGACGCCGCTCGAGGAGACGGTCCGCGCGTTCAGCGACATCATCGACCACAACAAGGCGTTCTACTGGGGCACCTCCGAGTGGGCCGCCGACGAGATCCGGGGCGCGCACGAGATCGCGCAGCGGTACGGCTGGCACGCGCCGATCACCGAGCAGCCGCAGTACAACCTCGTGCACCGCAAGCGCTTCGAGCAGGAGTACGCGCGGGTGTTCGACGAGCTCGGCTACGGCTCCACGACCTGGTCGCCGCTGGCGTCCGGTCTGCTGACGGGCAAGTACGTCGACGGGATCCCCGAGGGCTCCCGCGCGAACGTGATGTCGTGGCTGAAGGACTCGCTGACCGACGACGAGGCCAACGCGAAGGTGCGTGACTTCGTCGCCGTCGCCGACGAACTCGGCTGCACCGGGGCGCAGCTCGCCATCGCCTGGTGCGCGAAGAACCCGAACGTCTCGACCGTCATCACCGGCGCGAGCCGGCCCGAGCAGGTCGAGGAGAACATGGGCGCGCTGAAGGTCATGGACGCCATCACGCCCGAGGTCAAGCAGCGCATCGAGGACATCTTCGCCTGACCCACCGCCCCAAGCACTTCCCGTGAGTGGCTCGCCCGACATATC
>JBFKQZ010000029.1:0-18688 GCA_041627475.1 Nitriliruptoraceae bacterium
ACCGCGGCGGAGCTCGTCGCGCTCGCGACCCGCGTGCGGACCGCTGCACTGCTGGCCGGCAAGGCCGGCACGGTCCACCTCCACCTCGGCGACGGCCGTGCGGGGCTGGAGCCCGTGCGCCAGGCCGTGGCGACCAGCGACGTGCCGGCCCGTCACTGGCACCCCACGCACGTCAACCGGGAGGTCGCGCTGCTGGACGAGGCCATCGACCTCGCGCGCACCACCGGCGTCCGGATCGACGTGACGGCCTTCCCGGTCGACGGCCCGGGCGACCCGGCCGTCGACGCCGGCGCCGCGCTGGCGCAGGCCCTCGAGGATGGGGTGCCGCTGCCGCTGCTGACCTGTTCGTCGGACGCGGGTGGTTCGCTGCCCGTCTTCGGCGAGGACGGGGGGCTGCTGCGCCTCGAGACGGCCGGCTGCGAGGGCCTGCTGGACGCCGTCCGGCACCTCGTCGGCGCTGGCCACCCGCTGGAGGTCGCGCTGCGCCCCGTGACCAGCACCCCGGCCGACCAGCTCGGGCTGTCCGACGTCGGGCGGATCGCGGTCGGCGGCCCGGACCACCTCGTCGTGCTCGACGACGACCTCGAGGTCGCGGCCGTCCACGCGGGCGGCGCCTGGCTCGTCGAGGACGGCGCAGCCACGACCGACGACCCCTTCACCGACCCGTCTGGACCCCCCGCATGAGCCCGTCACCCGTCCCACCGGGCAGCACCCGCGGCCACCTCATCCCCATCGGCGGTGCCGAGGACCACCTCGAGCACCGGCAGATCCTGCGACGCTTCGTGGAGATCGCTGGGGGCCGTGATGCTCGGATCGCGATCCTGCCCACCGCCTCGCGGATGCAGGACACCGGCAGTCGGTACATCGAGGTGTTCGACGAGCTCGGGGTCGCCGACGCCGTGAGCCTGCCGCTGCGGACACGGTCTGACGGCGAGCAGGACCGCTACGTGGCCGAGCTCGAGCGGGCCACGGGCATCTTCATCACCGGCGGCGACCAGGTGCGCCTGTCGACCATCCTCGGCGGGACCGAGGTGTTCCGTGCCATCCGGCGGCTCCACGCGAGCGGCACGCACGTGGCCGGCACGTCTGCCGGCGCCGCGATCGTCCCCGAGCACATGCTCGCCGGTGGCGAGGCGGGACCGACGCCGCTGCTCACGTCCGCCCAGCTCGCCCCCGGGCTCGGCCTGACGAACAAGGTCGTCATCGACCAGCACTTCCGGCAGCGTGACCGACTCGGCCGTCTGCTCACTGCGATCTCGTTCAACCCGTTCATGGTGGGCCTGGGCATCGACGAGGACACCGCGGCCTTCATCGGCCCCGACGACGTCCTCGAGGTCGTGGGCTCGGGCGCCATCACCGTCGTGGACCCGCAGGACCTCGACCACAGCTCGGTCGCGGAGGCCCGTTCCGGTGAGCCGGTGAGCCTGCTCGACCTGCGCCTGCACGTGCTGGCACCGGGCGGTCGCTTCGACCTCGAGAAGCGGGTGGCACACCTCCACTGACGCCGGCTGGGCGCGCCGCGTACGGTCGCGGCGCAGCCGTCCAGCGGATCCAGCAGTGCACATCCTGTCGACGAACGTCTACGTCGGTCCGAACGTCTACGCGCGGTTCCCCGTGATCCGCCACGTGATCGACCTCGGCCCCCTCGAGCACTGGCCCACCGGCCGACTGGGGGAGCGGTTCCAGGAGGGGCTGCTCCATGCGCTCCCCGGCCTGCGTGAGCACGGCTGCTCCTACGGCGAGGCCGGGGGCTTCGTCCGCCGCCTCACGGAGGGGGAGGGCACGTGGCTCGGGCACGTCTGGGAGCACGTCGCCATCGAGCTGCAGGCGATCGCCGGCAACGACGTCACCTTCGGCAAGACGCGGTCGGCGGACGCGCCGGGCACGTACGACATGGTGTTCGCCTACCTCGACCGCGAGGTCGGGCTGGAGGCATCGGACGTCGCGCGCCGGCTGCTGCTCCACCTGCTGCCGGCCGATGCCGCGGCAGAGCTGGAGACGGCGCCCGAGAAGCTGGACTGGGAGGAGGAGCGCGACGACTTCATCCGCTTCGCCCAGCGGCGCGCGCTGGGTCCGTCGACGAACTCGCTCGTGCAGGCGGCCAGGGACCGCGACATCCCGTGGCTGCGCCTCAACCGCTACTCGCTCGTGCAGTTCGGGCACGGCCGGCACCAGCAGCGGATCCAGGCGACGATCACCTCCGAGACCAGGCACATCGCCGTCGAGATCTCGATGGACAAGGAGGAGACGCACGGCCTCCTGCGCGACCTCGGTCTCCCGGTCCCGACCCAGCGCGTGGTGCAGTCCGCCAAGCGGGCGGTCCGCGCGGCGGAGCAGATCGGCTACCCGGTCGTGGTCAAGCCCCTCGACGGCAACCACGGGCGCGGCGTCAGCATCAACCTCACCGAGCCCGACCAGGTCGCCACCGCCTTCGAGGTGGCGCTGGAGCAGGCACGCGGCAGCAGCGTGGTCGTCGAGACGTTCGTCACCGGCTACGACCACCGCATGCTGGTCGTCAACGGGAAGCTCGTCGCCGTCGCGAAGCGCGTCCCGGGCCACGTCGTCGGTGACGGCGAGCACACGATCGAGGAGCTCGTCGAGATCGTGAACCAGGACCCGCGCCGTGGCGTGGGTCACGAGAAGGTCCTGACCCGCCTCGAGCTCGACCGCCAGGCGGAGGGCCTCCTGGCGGACGCGGGCTACGACGCGTCCACGGTGCTGCCCGACGGCGAGGTCTTCCACCTCCGCACGACGGCGAACCTGTCGACCGGCGGCACCGCCATCGACCTCACGGACGTCGTCCACCCCGACAACCGGACCATGGCCGAGCGGGCCGTCGGCGCCGTCGGTCTCGACGTGGGCGGCGTGGACTTCCTCACGGCGGACATCACGCGGTCGTGGAAGGAGGTCGGTGGTGGCATCGTCGAGGTGAACGCCGCGCCGGGCTTCCGCATGCACGTGGCCCCGTCGGAGGGCACCCCGCGCGACGTCGCGGGTGCCGTGATGGACATGCTCTTCCCGCCCGGACGCCCCACGCGCATCCCGATCGCGGCGATCACCGGCACCAACGGCAAGACGACCACCAGCCGCATGGTCGCCCACATCCTGAAGGGCGCCGGCAAGCACGTCGGCCTGACCTCGACCGACGGCGTCTACGTCGACGGCGAGCTGACCGTGAAGGGCGACCTGACCGGTCCCGGCGCGGCACGCATGGTCCTGCGCGACCCGAACGTCGACGTCGCCGTCATGGAGACGGCGCGCGGCGGCATGCTGCGCAGCGGCCTCGGCTACTCCAGCGCCGACGTGGGGGCGGTCCTGAACGTGTCCGCCGACCACCTCGGTCTGCGTGGCGTCGAGACCGTCGAGCAGCTCGCCGAGGTGAAGCGCATCGTCGTCGAGGTCGCCAAGGACACCGCGGTGCTGAACGCCGACGACGAGCACTGCCTCGCCATGGCCGAGCACACCGACGCCGAGCACCTCTGCTACGTCACGCTGGCCGGGGAGCACGCACTCGTCCGCGAGCACGTCCGCGCCGGTGGCCGGGCGGTGGTGCTCGAGCAGGGGCTGAACGGCTCCATGATCACGATCTACGACAAGGGCGCGCACGTCCCGCTGCTGTGGACGCACCTGATCCCGGCGACGCTGGAGGGACGGGCCCTGCACAACGTCCAGAACGCGATGTTCGCCGCGGCCATCGCCTACGCGATGGAGGTCAGCCTCGAGAACATCCGCCTCGGGCTGCGCACGTTCGACACGTCGTTCTTCCAGGCCCCCGGCCGCATGAACCTGTTCCAGGAGCACCCGTTCGACGTCCTGCTCGACTACGCCCACAACCCGGCGGCCGTCGAGGCGCTCACCGCGACGGTCGACCAGTTCGACGTCACCGGCACGCGCAGGATCGTGGTGGCCGCGCCCGGCGACCGGCGCGACCAGGACATCGCCGACATCGCCCGCGCCGTGGCAGGCCACTACGACCACTACGTCTGTCGCGCCGACGACAACCGGCGCGGGCGCGGCGAGGACGAGGTCCCGCAGCTGCTGCGCAGCACCCTGCTCGAGGCCGGGGTCGACGAGGACGCGATCGAGATCGTGGTCGACGAGCAGGAGGCGGTCGACCACGCGCTGCGGTCCGCCGAGCCCGGCGACCTCGTGGTGCTCCTCGGTGACGACACGACCCGCTGCTGGAAGCAGGTGATCCACTTCTCCGCCGACGGCGAGCGGCCCGAGGGCATGGACGACGGTGGGGGTGGCCGGACGCCCCACGTCGGCATCGGCTCGCTGCTCGGCGAGGGCACCTTCGTCCGGGACCAGCGGGGCGTGCGCGTCGCGCCGGCCGCGGAGGACGACTGAGCATGGAACTCGTCGAGGTCCGCCGACTGACGGGTCCCAACCTGCTGCTGGACGGCCCGGCCGGGGTGCTGGACGCCACGTGCGACGCACCATCGGCGGTGCTCGCCGGGCTGCGCGCCAGGCTGCAGGACCACCTCGCCGTGCTGCGGGATCGCGACCCGGCCTGGGCGGACGTCGACGTCGACGACGCCGCGCGGACGTGGCACGAGGACCGCGGCCTGACGTGGGCCGTCAGCGCGCCGGTGGACCTGCTGTACGCCACCTGCGCCGTGCTCGAGGCCGTCTGGGCCGACGTCGTCGACGGCGTCCCGGCGGGTGCCCCGGTCGACGAGGCGGCCACCGTCGCGGCGCTGGCCGAGGCCGACGACGAGCGCGATCCGGCCCTGCTGCGGCTGCTGACGGCCGCCGCGGGCCACGGTGTCGCGGGCGTCTGGGACGACGACGAGGTGTCGGTGGGTCTGGGGCGCGGCTCGCACACCTGGGCGCGGGGCGAGGTGCCGGACCCGGGCGACGTGCCGTGGGACGAGGTCCACGACGTGCCCGTCGCGATGGTCACCGGGACCAACGGGAAGTCGACGACCGTGCGGATGCTGGCGGGGATCCTCCGCGCTGCGGGGATGTCGCCGGGCAACAGCTCCACGGACGGCATCGTCGTCGACGGCGAGCTGGTCGAGGAGGGGGACTGGTCGGGCCCCGGCGGTGGCCGCACGGTCGGCCGTGACCGTCGCGTCGGGGCGATGGTCCTCGAGACCGCGCGCGGCGGCCTGCTGCGCCGTGGCCTGCCGCTGCAGCGGGCGGACGTGGCGGTCGTCACCAACGTCGCGGCAGACCACCTCGGTGAGTACGGGATCGAGACGGTCGACGACCTGGCGCACGCGAAGCTCGTCCTCGCCAAGGGCGTCCGCGCCGACGGCGTGCTGGTGCTGAACGCCGAGGACGAGCGTCTCGTCCGGTTCGCGCCCGACCAGCCGACGGTCTGGTTCGCGGTCGACCCGACGACGTCCGCACTGGTCGGCGCCCTGGCGGGAGGCGGCACGGTCTGGACGGTCGAGGAGGGCGTCCTCGTGCGGCGCGGGCCCGACGGCGCGACGAAGGTCGTCGCCGTCGACGACGGGCCGGCCACGTACGAGGGCGCCGCGGCCCACAACGTCGCGAACGCGCTCGCCGCGGCTGCCGCAGCATCCGCCCTCGGCGTCGCGCCCGCGACGATCGCCGCGGGCCTCCGCAGCTTCCTGCCCGACGCCGACACGAACCCGGGCCGAGCCAACCGCTACGAGCTCGACGGCGTCACCGTGGTGGTCGACTTCGCCCACAACGTCCACGCCGTGCGGGCCATGGCCGGGCTCGCACGGTCCCTCGGGGGGGAGCGGACGTGCGTCCTGTTCTCCCAGGCGGGGGACCGGCCCGACGACGCGCTCGACGACCTCGCCGGTGCGGTCCACGCGACGGGCCCGGACCACTACGTCGTGGCGGAGGTCACCAAGTACCTGCGGGGTCGCGAGCCCTTGGAGGTGCCACGTCGACTCGCCGCCGCGCTGCACGCCCGTGGCGTGCCCGAGACAGCGGTCGAGGAGGCAGAGGACGCCGTGGTCGGGACCGAACTGGCGCTGCAGTGGGCCCGTCCGGGCGACGTCCTGCTGCTGCTCACCCTGCAGCACCGGGCCGAGGTCGACGCCCTCCTGCGGGACCGTGGCGCCGTGGTCGTGACGCACCAGTAGGGTCGAGCACCCCCGACCACTGAGGCCGCCATGCCCGAGCTCGGTGACCTGATCCCGACCGCCTTCGACGCCAACGGCTCGTCGTTCGTCGCCGCGCTGCGGCGCACGGCGCCGGACGCTCTGCCGACGCTCCTGCGCGGCGACCTCCCGGACGAGCTGCGCGACCAGCTCGTCCACGGCACGACCGTGATCGCCATCCGGTTCGCGGGCGGCGTCATCGTGGCGGGCGACCGGCGCGCGACCGCCGGCAACATCATCGCCCGCGGTGACATGCGCAAGGTCTTCCCGGCCGACGAGTGGTCCGCGATCGCCATTGCCGGCGCCGCCGGTCCGGCCATGGAGCTCGCCCGGGTCTTCTCGATCGAGCTGGAGCACTACGAGAAGGTCGAGGGCGATCCGCTGAGCCTCGAGGGCAAGGCGAACAAGCTGGCCGGCATGGTCCGCGGCAACATGGGCCTGGCCCTGCAGGGCATCGTCGTCGTCCCGCTCTTTGCCGGTGTCGAGGCGAACACCAACGAGGGACGGATCTTCGAGTACGACCCAATCGGCGGTCGCTACAGCGCGGCTGACCACGCCGCCTCCGGCTCCGGCTCGATGATCGCCAAGCAGACGTTGAAGCGGTTCGTCGACCCGGACGCGGATGTCGGGACCGCCACGCGGCTCGCGGTCGAGGCGCTGTTCGACGCCGCCGAGGACGACTCGGCGACGGGCGGGCCGGACCTCGTCCGGCGGATCTACCCGATCGTCAGCGTGATCGACGAGACTGGCTACAGCGAGCTCGACGAGGAGACCGTCGCCGGTCTCGTCCGCGAGGTCGTCGAGGACCGTGAGGCCCGGCGCGCCCGGCGCGACTGAGCAGGCCCGACCGCACGACCCGCACTGACCTGACAGGAGCAGACGATGGCACAGCCGTTCTACGTCGCCCCCGAGCAGATGATGAAGGACCGGGCGGAGTTCGCCCAGAAGGGCATTGCCCGCGGGCGCGCCCTGGTCGCCGTCACCTGGGCCGACGGGGTCGTGTTCGTCGGGGAGAACCCGTCGCGGACGCTCTACAAGACCTCGGAGATCTACGACCGCATCGGGTTCGCCGCGGTCGGCAAGTACAACGAGTTCGAGTCGCTGCGCGTCGCCGGCATCCGCCTGGCCGACGTCAAGGGCTACCAGTACGCCCGGCAGGACGTCGCGGCCAAGTCGCTCGCAAACGCCTACTCGCAGTCCCTCGGTGCGATCTTCATGGGTGGCGAGAAGCCGTACGAGGTCGAGCTGCTCATCGCCGAGGTGAACGGTGGCGACGGGCTCGACATGTTCCACATCCGCTACGACGGATCGATCGGGGACGAGCACCGGTACGTGGCCATCGGTGGGGAGGCCGACGCGCTGAGCGACGCGCTCGGGGAGCGCTGGCGTCCCGATCTGGACCTCGAGGGGGCCGTGCGCTGTGCCGTCTCGTCGCTGTCGGCCGTCGCTGGTCGGGAGATCCCCGCCGAGGACCTGGAGGTGTCGGGGCTCGACCGGACCCGGCCCCGCCGGACGTTCTTCCGTCTCGAGACCGACGTCGTCGCCGGGTACCTGGCCGCCTGAGCATGGACTGGCGCGCGGTCCTCGCGGCGGCGCAGTCCACGTCGCCACCGGCGCAGGCACTCGCCGACGTGGTCGCTGGCCTGTGGCCCGGCGCACGGGTCGCCGACGTGCAGCCGATCGTCGGTGGTCTCAGTTCGGTGCTCCATCGCATCGACGTCGTCGGTGCCCCGGTGTCCGCACTGGTGCTGCGGCAGCTGCTGCCCGAGTTCGGTCATCACGGGGACACGGTGCGCCACGAGGCCGCGGCGCACGCCCTCGCCGTGACGGCGGGCCTGCCCGTGCCGGCGGTCCACTGGAGTGACGGGACCGCGGCGGTCCTCGGCCGTCCCGCGCTGCTCCTGGACCTCGTGCCCGGCCGACCGCTGGTCGGTGGGCTCGTCACCGACGCGGGACGGGTGGCCATGGCCGGTGCGCTGCAGGCCGTCGCTGGTGTCCGGGTCGAGCGCGACACGCAGTTGCCCCGGCTCACGACCCTCGAGGACGTCCTGCACCGGTTCGGCCCGGTGCCGACGACGTCCGAGGTCGTGGACGCGCGGGCCGTGCGTGCGGCCGTGGCCGACGCCGGCCACGCCTTCGCGCCGGGATCGTCCCTCGTGCACATGGACCTGCACGCCGGCAACGTGCTGTGGGACGGTGCCGCGGTCACCGGCATCCTCGACTGGCCCGGGGCGGGGATCGGCAACCCGCTGGCCGACGAGGCCTACCTCTGGCTGGACACGTTCCTCGCCCACGGCGCCGATGTCGCGGACGCCCTGCAGGCGGCCGTGGACGCAGCGCGGCCAGGTGCCCCACCGCCCGGTGACGAGGTCCGGCTGTGGCGCGGCATCGCGTTGCTCCGTGCCCTGCCGTCGCCCGACGTGTGGGCCGGGGCCTACCGTGCCATGGGTGTCGACGTCGACGACGCGACGGTCGTCGATCGGTTCGTCAGGTTGGTCGAGGACCACCTCGGGAGGGGTTGAGGATGCGCATCGGAGCCGTGCTGCCGCAGATCGAGATCGGTGGCGACGTGGGTGCCGTGCGCGCCTTCGCAGCCGCCGTGGACGACCTCGGCTTCGACCACCTCCTGGCCTACGACCACGTCCTCGGTGCGGACCACGCCGACCGGGAACCCGCGCTGGTCGGTCCCTACGACCAGGACGACCCGTTCCACGACCCGCTCGTGCTCTTCGCCCACCTCGCCGCACTGCACCCGCGGCTGGAGTACGTCACCGGCATCCTGATCCTCCCGCAGCGCCAGACTGCCCTCGCGGCGCGTCAGGCCGCGGACCTCGCGATGCTCGCGCCGGGCGGCGTCCGGCTCGGCGTGGCGGTCGGCTGGAACTGGACCGAGTACGACGCGCTCGGGCAGGACTTCGGCGAGCGCGGCGCCCGACTCGACGCCCAGGTCCCGCTGCTGCGCGAGCTGTGGCAGGGCGGGTCGGTCACCGCGACGGTGGGCGACGAGGTGCTCGAGCGGATGGCCCTCGTCCCGGCACCCACCACGACGCCCGAGGTCTGGATCGGCGGGTTCAGCGAACCGGCCTACCGGCGCGGGGTCGCGCTCGGTGACGGGTTCGTCTTCGCCGGGCCGACGGAGCGGGCGCTCGCCGGCTGGGAGCGGGTGCGCGAACTCCTCGACGAGTCCGACCGTGACGTGGACGACTTCGGGGCGGACTGGTGCTTCCGCGGCGACGACGGTGCTGCCGTCGCCGACCACGTCGAGCGATGGGAGGAGGTCGGCGGCAGCCACGCCTCGATCGTGACGATGGGCCTCGGCCACGACGACGACGTCGAGGCCCACATCGCCCTCCTCGAGGACGCCGCCGCAGCCCTCGACCTCTGAGGTCGAACAGCGTCGCGTGAGTGCCTCGCCCGAGATGTCGGGCGAGGCACTCACACGATGCGGGTCGGGGGCTGCCGGAGGTCGCGGCGGCGAGGCATGGCGCGGGTTAGGGTCGTCGACAACGACGAAGGCCCCACGTGCACCAGCGCATCTTCGGCATCGAGAACGAGTACGGCGTCACGTGCACGTTCAACGGGCAGCGGCGGCTGAGCCCGGACGAGGTCGCGCGGTACCTCTTCCGGCGCGTCGTGTCGTGGGGGCGCTCGAGCAACGTCTTCCTCGAGAACGGTGCGCGGCTCTACCTCGACGTCGGGTCGCACCCCGAGTACGCCACGCCGGAGTGCTCGTCGCCGATCGACGCGATCACCCACGACAAGGCGGGGGAGCGGATCCTCGAGGGCCTCGTCGCCGCGGCCGAGCAGCGGCTGGCCGAGGAGGGCATCGCCGGGCGCATCTCGCTGTTCAAGAACAACACCGACTCGGCGGGCAACAGCTACGGCTGCCACGAGAACTACCTCGTCGGTCGCGTCGGTGAGTTCCAGCGCCTGGCCGACACGCTGATCCCGTTCCTCGTCAGCCGCCAGGTGTTCGCCGGCGCCGGCAAGGTGCTGCAGACGCCGCGGGGCGCGATCTTCTCGCTGGCCCAGCGTGCCGAGCACATCTGGGAGGGGGTCTCGAGCGCCACGACGCGCAGCCGCCCGATCATCAACACCCGCGACGAGCCGCACGCCGACGCGGAGCGCTTCCGGCGCCTCCACGTGATCGTCGGCGACTCGAACATGAGTGAGTACACCGCGCACCTCAAGGTCGCGACGTGCGACCTCGTCCTCCGGATGCTCGAGCGCGAGCCGGTCCTGCGCGACTACACGCTGGAGAACCCGATCCGGGCGATCCGCGAGATCAGCCACGACGTCACCGGCACCCGCAAGGTCCGGCTCACCAGCGGGTTGGAGATGTCGGGCCTCGAGCTGCAGGAGGCCTACCTGGAGCGCGTCGAACGCTTCGTCCAGGCCGACGACGACACCGACGAGGCCACCAAGGACGTCGTCACGCGGTGGCGGTACGTCCTCGAGCAGCTCGCCGACGACCCGCTCGAGCTGCACCGCGAGCTCGACTGGGTCGCGAAGTACCGACTGGTCGACGCCTACCGGCGACGGCACGACCTGCCGCTCGCGCACCCGCGCGTCGCCATGCTCGACCTCGCCTACCACGACGTCACGCGCGAGCGGGGCCTGTACTACCTGCTGGAGCGACAGGGGCGGGTCGAGCGGGTGCTCGACGACGAGGCGATCGAGCACGCCCGCACCAATGCGCCGTCGGACACCCGGGCCGCGTTGCGCGGTCGGTTCATCCGCGCCGCCAAGGAGAAGCGGCGGGACTTCACCGTCGACTGGGTGCACCTGAAGCTGAACGACCAGGCGCAGCGGACCGTGCTGTGCAAGGACCCGTTCGCCTTCGAGGACGAACGCGTGGACAAGCTGATCGCGTCGATGTGATGTCGGGTCAGGCGGCCGTGCGGCGCCGGACGGCGCGGTCGCACCACGCCCCGAACCGGCCCCAGAACAGCCGGTTGCCGAGGCGCCACAGCGCGCGCAGCCAGCGCCGCACGTCAGCGTCGACCTGCAACCGGAGCACCGTCCCACCGCCGGGGGCGTCACCCACCCAGAACTGCAACCGGACCGGTCGGGCGAGCCGCAGCGACCCGGCGTAGGCGCCGTAGGTGTAGTGCAGGTCGCGGTACTCGCCGTCGCGCACCTCTGCGACGACGCCGCTGAAGTGCATGAGCGGTCCGTGGTGGGTCGTGAGGACCCCGGGTGTGAACCCCGCCGGCCGGCCCGTCGCCGGGTCCACGAACTCCACCCGCCACGGCGGGACCTGGCTGGCGGTGAAGGTCGCCGGGTCGCAGAGCCACGCCCACACGTCGGCCGGCGCGTGCGGCAGCGTCCACGTGCGCTCGAGGACGTCGCGGACGAACCCGTCGGGGACGGGCAGGACGGGACCGGCAGCGGGCAGGGACACGGCGACTCCGGGGTGGGGCACCACCGGTTCGGAACCGCCGCGGTCCGAGTTCGCCGTCAGGCCTCCTCGTCGGCGAGCCCACAGCGCTCCGCCGCGTAGGCGTAGACGTCGCGGGCCGCCTGCTGGACGTCCTCGGCCAGCAGGGCCTGGCGGTCACCGTCCGCGGCCTGCTCGGCCGCCCCGGCGATGAGGGCGAGGTCCGGCTGCAACTCCTCGGGTGCGGTCTCCTGGAGCTCGGCGGCCTCCGCCCGGACGGCCTCGACGTCGCGGGCCACGACGGCCTGCGCCAGCTGGGCCGCGCTGGTGCACCACTGGAACGTGGCCGCGAGGTCCCGCCCCTGCTCGAGGAGCTCGTCGGCCCGGCCACGCAGGTCCTCGACGCTGGTCCCGAGCTGGTCCTCGAGCGCGTCCTGGGCCGTGTCACAGCCCGTCAAGGCGACGGCGAGGACGAGGAGTGCGACGGTGGTGCGCATCAGATGGGTGCTCCCGGTGTGAACGCATGTTCTAGGCTGCCACGCCCACCGTCCCCACGCCAACGAGGGCCACGTGAGCGCCAAGACCGAACGCCTGGTCAACCTCACCGTCGCCCTCCTGTCCAGCCGGCGTCCCCTGACGTTCGCCGAGCTGCGGCAGCGGATGGGGGAGTGGGACGACGGCGCCTTCGAGTCGATGCGTCGCAAGTTCGAACGCGACAAGGACGAGCTGCGGCGTCTGGGCGTCCCGATCGACACCGTCGAGTCCCCGGACGGCGAGGTCGCCTACCTCATCGACGCCGACGACTACGCGCTGCCCGACACGGAGCTGTCGGTCGAGCAGATGACCGTGCTGGCGGTCGCGTTCCAGCTCGTCGAGGGCGGCGTGGACCGCCTGGTGTTCTCCCGCCTGGCCGCGCGGGCGCCTGACCCCGAGGAGCAACCAGCGCCGTCGGGCATCACGGTCCTGCCGCCGGCCATCGACCCCGTGAGCCGGCTGACCGAGGCGATCATCGACCGACAGGTCGTGCGCTTCTCCCACCGCAAGCCAACGGGCGAGACGACCGAGCGCGAGGTAGAGCCGCGTGCCCTCCTGGCCCGGCGCGGCACGTGGTACCTCCGCGGCCACGACCGGACCCGCGACGACGTGCGCGTCTTCCGGACCGACCGGGTGGTCGGCGACGTCGAGGTGCTCGACGAGACGTTCGAGGTCCCGGACGACGCTGACGATGCCGGGGCGCTCGCCGCGATGTTCGAGCAGGCCGACGACATCGACCTGCGCCTCATGGTGCGGACGCCGGACGGCTGGGAGGTCGAGCAGCGTCGGGACCGCTGGTTCCGCGCCACCTCTCGCGCGCTGGGCGCCGCACCCGACGAGGTCATCATCGATCCGGCGAGCGCGCACGAGGCGGTCGTGGAGGGCCTGCGCGGCGTCCTCGCGGCGCACGGGGAGGTGACGACGTGAGCGCCACCGACGCCGTCCGACGGCTGCTCGTGCTCGTCCCGTGGCTCCTGGAGCGCCCCGGGGCCCACGTCGACGAGGCCGCCGCAGCGGTCGCCGTCGACCGGGCGACGGTGCTCGACGACCTGCAGCTGCTGAACTTCTGCGGTCTGCCCGGTCGCCTGGGCGGCGACCTGTTCGAGGTCGAGCTGGTCGGTGACCGCATCCTGCTCCACCTCGCCCCGACGTTCGACCGCCCGCTGCGTCCGTCGCGGGAGGAGGCCCTGCGGCTGGTCCTCTCGCTGGACCACGTCGCGGCGGTGCTGGGCGACGAGCTGCCCGGACTGGACGACGCACTCGAGGCCGTGCGGCAGGTGGCGGGCGTGCCTGCCGGCGTCCGGGCGGCACCCGAGCCCGCCACGGCGCAGCTCGGGCCACTGCGGGAGGCCGTCACGGCGCAGGAGCGCGTCGTCCTGCGGTACCGCGGACGGGCCGACGCCACGTCGCGCGAACGCGTCGTGGACCCGTGGGAGCTCCTGCTGCACCGCGGCACGTGGTACCTGCACGCGCACGACCACGACGCCGACGACCTGCGCACCTTCCGGCTCGACCGCGTCGAGGAGGTCACCCGGACCGGGCAGGCGGTCGCCGTCGCGCGACCGAGCGGTGCGCTGCCGACCCCGGCCTACCAACCGGGTCCGGACGACGTGACCGTCGAGCTCGAGCTGGCCCCCGAGGGACACTGGGTGCTCGACCTGCTCGATGGCGCGGACGTGGTCCACGGCGACGAGGGCACGACGTCGGTGACGGTCGCCACGGACGCACCGCGCTGGATCGTCGCCCTGGTGCTCGCTGCCCGCGGGGCCGTCACGGTGACCGCCCCCGCAACCGTGCGCAACGCCGTCGTCCGGGCGGCCCGGGCGGGCCTGGAGGCGCACGTGCAGCATCCGCCCCTGGACGCGCGCTAGTCACACCGGACCAGACCGTCAACATCGTTGTTCCGAAAACGCTTCACAGCCCCCCGGCCCCGCCGACGGGTTCGGGGACGAGGAGTCGACGAGGAGACAGCCGTGACGAGGATCCGTGCCACGTGCCCGGTCTGCGGCGAGGTCGACCTGCGCCCGTCCGACATCGAGCTCCAGATCGTCCGGGACGTCCTCGCCGAGGTCGCAGAGGGGTCCTGCTACCGGTTCTCGTGCCCCACGTGCACGGACCTGGTCACGAAGCCGGCGGACGAGCGCATCGCTCGGCTGCTGCGCACGGGTGGCGTGCTGGTCGTGGAGCCACGGCCCGCGCCCGCACACCCCGAGGCGCCGCCGCCCGGGCCCCGGCTCACGCACGACGACCTCCTCGATCTCCATCAGCTCCTCGGGACCGCGGACTGGTTCCACGGCCTCGAGGCGATGACGCGGTGATGCGTCGCTCTCCCTGGTGCGACTGCGGCCCCCGAACGGGGGCCGCAGTCCGTTGGGCAGCCAGTCGGCCCGAGTAGCCTCCACCGCGAGCCGTGCCGCGCCGTCCCATGGAGCCACCGTGACCACCGCGCTGGTCGTCGTGCTGGTCCTCGGCACGGTCGCGACGCTGGCCCTGCTCGCCTGGGCGCTCGTCGCGGCCACCGACCGGCTCCGTGCGACCGTCGACCGGCTGCTCGCCGTCCGCGGTGCGGTCGAGCCCCACCTCGAGGAGCTGCGCACCGAGGCAGACCGCGCCCGTGCGCACGCGGCCCGGATCCGTGCCACCTCGTTGCGGCCCGACGAGGGCCCCGGGAGCGACGGCTGACGGCCTGGTGGACACCGTGCGTCGTCCGGCCCGCCGCCCCGTCCGCCGAGCTCACACGTCGTACACTGGAGGCCGTCCCGAGAACGGAAGCCCCATGCCCAGCGGTCCCGAGGCACTGATCGTCCTCGCCATCATCATCCTGCTGTTCGGCGCGAAGAAGCTGCCGGAGCTCGCGGGCTCGGTCGGCAAGTCGATCAAGGAGTTCCGGAAGGCCTCCAAGGAGGCCATGGACGACGAGGACGCGCCCAGCACCACGAGTGACGACGAGGTCTGATCGGTCGTGACGACCGACGCACCGGTCCCGGGGGAGATGACGCTCCTCGAGCACCTGGAGGAGCTGCGGTCGCGGCTCGTCAAGGTGTCGTTGGCGGTCGTCGCCGGCACGGTCGTCGGCTATGTGGTCTTCCCGACCCTGTTGGACCTGCTGATCGAGCCCTACTGCGCGGTCGTCGAGGACCTCAGCGCGACGCGTGAGTGCAACCTCATCATCCTGCGACCGCTCGAGGCGTTCAGCGTCCGCATCAAGGTCTCGATGCTGGTCGGCTTCTTCCTCGGTGGGCCGGTCGTGTTCTGGCAGCTGTGGCGGTTCATCGTGCCGGGCCTGACGAGTCGGGAGCGACGCCTGGCCGCCCCGTTCGTCTTCCTCTCGCAGGTGCTGTTCGGGCTCGGGATCGCCTTCGCGTGGTTCGTGCTCCCCAACGCTCTGGGCGTGCTCACGTCGCTGGGCGGCCCGCGCATCGTCCCCAACCTCACTGCGGCCGAGTACATCAGCTTCATCCTGACCACGAGCGTCGCCTTCGGCGTGGTCTTCCTCCTGCCGATCGTCCTGACGTTCCTCTCACTGCTCGGCGTCCTCACCGCTGCCGCGATGCGGACGGCGCGGCCCTACGCGATCGTGGCGGTGGCGATCGTCGCCGCCGTCATCACGCCGACGACGGACCCGGTCACGATGCTGTTGATGATGGCGCCCATGACCGTCTTCTACGAGGTCAGCATCCTGTTCGCCGTACTGTTCGAGCGGCGTCGCCGGAAGCGGGCGGCGGAGATGTTCGACTGAAGGCTGCTGCCATCCGCGACGACTTCCTCGCGCTCCTCGGCTTCACCCCGGACGGCTTCCAGGTCCAGGCGCTCGACACCCTCGATGCCGGCCACTCCGTCCTGGTCGCCGCGCCCACCGGCGCCGGCAAGACGGTCGTGGGCGAGTACGCCTGCCACCTCGCGATCCAGACCCCGGGACACCGCTGCTTCTACACCACGCCGATCAAGGCGCTGAGCAACCAGAAGTTCCGCGACCTCGTCGAGCGCTACGGCGAGGACAAGGTCGGCCTGCTGACGGGGGACCGCTCGATCAACGGGGACGCCGACGTGGTCGTGATGACCACCGAGGTCCTGCGCAACATGATCTACGAGGGCCGGGACCTCACCGACCTGCGTGCAGTCGTCCTCGACGAGGTCCACTACCTCGCGGACCGTTCCCGTGGTGCGGTGTGGGAGGAGGTGATCATCCAGCTCCCCGGGCACACGCAGGTGGTGAGCCTGTCGGCGACCGTGAGCAACGCCGAGGAGTTCGGCGACTGGCTCGACGAGGTGCGCGGTGGCTGTGACGTCATCGTGTCCGAGCACCGACCCGTCCCGCTGCGGCACCACTACTTCGTCAACGACCGCATCCACCCGACGTTCGTGACGTCCAAGCACGGCGGCCGTGCGTCGAAGGAGAAGCTCGAGGCCGCGGCGCAGGCACGTGGGGGCGTGCCGAACCCGGACGTGATGATGCTGGAGCGCAACAGCCGCTCCGGGTACCGCAACAGCAAGGGCCGCTACCGACGTGGCCGCAACCTGCGGTGGCCCGACCGACCCACGGTGGTGCGCGAGCTGCGGTCACGCGACTGGCTGCCGGCGATCGTCTTCGTGTTCTCGCGCAACGGGTGCGACAAGGCGGTCGAGGAGCTGGTGCGCAGCGGCACCCGGCTGACGACCCGCGAGGAGGCCGACGAGATCGAGGTGATCGCGGACACGATCCTCGCCGACATCCCGCTCGACGACCTGCGCGTGCTGGGCCGCGACCGTTTCGTCGCCGCGATGCGCGACGGCATCGCGCCCCACCACGCCGGGATGGTCCCGGCCTTCAAGGAGGCGGTCGAGGCCTGCTTCCAGCGCGGGCTGCTCAAGGTCGTGTTCGCGACCGAGACACTGGCGCTCGGCATCAACATGCCCGCTCGGACCGTGGTCATCGAACGTCTCGAGAAGTGGAACGGCGAGACCCACGAGCTGCTGACGGCGGGGCAGTACACGCAGCTGACGGGGCGTGCCGGGCGCCGTGGCATCGACCACCGCGGCAACGCCGTGGTGCTCTACCAGCGGGACCTCGACTTCCGCACGGTCGCGGGCCTCGTCGGTCGGCGCACCTACCCGCTCGACTCGTCCTTCGCGCCGTCGTACAACATGGCCGTCAACCTGCTGCGTCGCCACACCCTGGACGAGGCCCGCGACCTGCTGGAGCAGTCGTTCGCCCAGTTCCAGGCCGACCGCTCCGTCGAGACGTTGCACGGCGCGCTGCAGGAGATCGAGGCGGCCCAGGAGGGCTATGCGCAGCACCTCGAGTGCGAGCACGGCGACTGGCCGCAGTACTGGGGACTGCGTCACGAGCTGACGCGACTGGAGAAGCAGGAGGCGCGCGAGCGTCGCCGGCGGTCGCGCGCGAGCATCGAGGACGGGCTCGCGGACCTGCAGCCCGGCGACGTGGTCCACGTCGACGGGATAGGGCAGCGCGGCCTCGCCGCGGTGGTCGGGATGCGCGAGACGAGTCGCGGGGCGCCGCTCGCCGAGGTGGTCACCGACAACCGTGCACTGACGAAGCTCGGGACCCGTGAGCTGGACGCGCCGCCGCGGGTCGTCGACCGGGTGCGCCTGCCCGGCCGGGGGTCGCCCCGCAACGCCGACTACCGCAAGGCGATCGGCGTGCTCCTGCGCGCGGTCGACGTGCCCCCGGCGCTCGACGACGAGGACGGCACGCCGGTGGTCCGGGGTGGCCCGTCCGACCAGGTGCTGGCCCTGCGGGAGCAGCTGCGGGCACATCCGTGCCACGCCTGCGAGGACCGGGCGACCCACGAGCGGTGGCAGCGCCGTGCGGACGAGATCACCGCCGAGGCGCGCTCGCTGCGTGAACGCATCGGCGTCCGGACGGGGAACCTCGTCCGGGTGCTCGACCGCGTGCTGGACGTGCTCGAACAGCTCCAGTACGTCGACGCCCGTCCTCGGCCGACCGAGGACGGGCTCCTGCTCGCGGGGATCTACTCGGAGGTCGACCTCCTGGTCGCGGAGGCACTGCGGGCAGGGCTCTTCGACGGGTTGTCGGCCCCCGAACTCGCTGCCCTCGCCGCGGTCCTCGTGTACGAGTCGCGGACCGACGAGCCCTCCGACGACGTCCACCTGCCGACGCGGGCGCTGGACGAGGTCGTCGACGACCTCGAGGGCCTCGCCGACGACGTCCGGCGCCGTGAACGCGCGGCGGGCCTCCCGGCCACGCGCGACCTCGACCCGGGCTTCGCCGTCGCCGCCTACCGCTGGGCCGGCGGCCACTCGCTGGACGACGCACTGGGCGACATGGACCTCACGGGCGGTGACTTCGTCCGGATCGTGCGGATGACCGCCGACCTCGTCGGCCAGCTGCGCGACGTCGGTGGTCCGGACCTCGCCGCGGTGGCCAACCAGGCCATCGGCATGCTCCGCCGCGGTGTCGTCGACGCATGAACCGAGCCCCTGCGGCCTGAGCGCGCGGGGTCGTGCGGTCCCGAGCTGGGTGCGAAGTCGATGTCACACCTCTTCGGCAGGGTGTGGCCATGACCTCGTACCGCCGCTTCGACGACCGCGGGCCCCGCTGGGCCGGCGATGTCGGTGGTGCCTATGAGGTGAACCCGCTCGGGCGGTTGTCGGATCGACTGCACGAGCTGGAGGAGGCCAAGCGCCGCGCGCTGGACGCCTTCGAGGATGTCGCGGCGTGGGGCGG
>JBFKQZ010000030.1:0-18588 GCA_041627475.1 Nitriliruptoraceae bacterium
CCGTCGGCGCCGTCACGTGGCGGAGCGACGAAGCGCCTCGCGCTCGGCCATCCCCGCGAGGTTGGTCAGCGAGCGCGTGAAGATGCGGCGGATGATCGGCGCGACGAAGGTCGACGCACCCCACTCCCCGAAGGCACCGAGCGGTGGGTCGACCTCCTCCCACCAGTGGATCGTCGAGCCGTCACCCGGCCCGTCCTTCAGCACGAAGGCGCCGGTGCCCGTGATGATGTTGCCCAGGTGCACGACCTCGAGGACCTCGTGCTCCTCCCAGCGCGTCACGCGCATGATGTCCTGCACGGTGAAGCCCATGAGGTTGGTGGGGCACCGGATCGTCACGCCGACGCCCTCGCGCTCGGGCGTGAGCACGTGGACGGCCTTGGCGTCCAGCATCCAGTCCGACTGGCGCTCCCAGTCGACGAGCACGTCCCACACCACCTCCCGGGGGGCGGAGGTCGGGACGTCGAGCTCGATACGCATCTGGGCGACTCCTGCTGCGTGGTTGTGATTCCAACCAGAGGTTCGGTGCGTCCGGGCCGCTGGATGGTGCTCGGTAGCCTGCCACACGATCCAGACCACACTCCCCCAGACCCCCGAAGGCCCCACCGTGTTCGCGGAGATCGACGGCAACACCCTGCACTACACCTCCGTGGGTGAGGGCCCGCCGGTCGTGCTCGTCCACGGCCTCGGTGGGTCGTCCAACGTCTGGCACGGTGTGGCCGAGTCGCTGAAGCAGCACCACCACGTGGTCGCCATGGACCTGCGCGGCCACGGCCGCAGCGCCGGCAAGGGCGAGTTCACGATCGAGAAGTGGGCCAAGGACGTCGGCAAGCTCATCACCCACCTCGAGCTGCCCGCCGTGACGCTGGTCGGGCACTCGCTGGGCACGCTCGTCGCGCAGTACCTCGCCTGGAAGCAGCCCGAGCTGGTCGCGAACCTCGTGCTGGTCGGCGGCATCAGCCACTTCAACCCCGACACGGCCAACGCCTACGACGCCCGCGCGAAGCTGATCGAGGACGAGGGCATCGACGCGATCATCGACGACTGGCTCGCGGGTGCGGTGTCGCCCCAGACCCACGCGACGATGCCCGGGGCGGTCGGCCTGCTGCGCGACCTGATCCTGCGCAACGACCACAAGAGCTACGCCAAGTCGTGCAAGGCGCTGGCGAAGATCCCGCAGATCCACCGCGACGAGATCGGCCAGCCGACGCTGCTCGTCACCGGCGCCCACGACCGCTCGACCCCGCTGGGCATGACCGGCGAGCTCCACGCCCAGATCCCGGTCACGACCGTCAAGGTCGTCCCCCACACCGGCCACTGGGTCCCGATCGAGGACCCGGCCTGGCTCGCCGCCGCCATGCTCGAGTGGCTCACCTGACACCGACCGTGTCGAGCGTCCTGATCCCGGCCCGTCCAGGCCGGGATCAGCCCGTTCTGGTCATGGCACGTACTGCTCCTCGATGGCGGTGATGACACCGCCGTCGACGGTGAGCCAGAACGGCGCGTACCAGAGCGACCCGCCGTCGCCGGCCAGTCCGTCCGCGAGGTAGTCCGGGAGCTCGGCCCAGGTCCCGGGCTTCAGGTCCGCCGACCCGGTCCCCTGCAGTCGCACGAGCTGGACATCGACGTCGGCGGCCACCCACAGCGTGCGCAGCAGGCCGTTCTCGTTGCGGATGAGGTAGTCGTTCGGCGGACCGTCGGGCTCGCCTGACTCCTCCTCCCAGGCGGCGCGTGCCTCCTCGCCGGTCAGCCACTGGACGACGTCGAACGTCAGCGTGCGGGCGTCGGTGTCGATCCCGTGGAGGTAGACCGCGTGCCGGCCGTCCTCCAGGTCGACCTCGACGACGTCCGGCACCAGGCCCGGCTGGTTCCAGGGCATGTCGTCGTCGGTCCAGACGATGCACACGTCGGGGTCGCCGCTGGCAGCACCCTCCCAGTCGCCGCAGCGGCCATCGGTGACGACGACGACCTCGTCGACCTCGTCGAACTGGAGCAGTGCCGCGGCGAGCGCGACCCGGAACGCCCAGCCGTCCGACGCCCCTGTGGGGATGCCGAGGTCGCCGGCCGAGCGCACCTCGACCGTGACTCGTGGGAGCTCGTCGGTCCGGATCGCGGCGAGCTCGACCTCACCGACAGGCGCCAGCGGCGACACGCCGATCGCGACGGACTCCTCCGGGGGGCCGTCGAGGAAGGCCTGGACGGCCTCGGCGAACACCGAGTCCAGGTCGCCCCGCGGGATGTCGTCGATCGCCACCCGCATGAACGGGAACGGATCGAGCGTGCCGACGCCAGCGAAGCAGGCGAACCACACGTGGTCGCCCTCCGTCGGCGGTGCGTTCGACCCGTCGAGACTGCAGTCCGTGGATCGTGCCGTCGGGTCGGCGACCTCGATCAGGCTGCCGAGGCCGGGCCGGTCCAGCAGCGACATCGCGTCGCCGTCGCCGGCAGCAAGCGCCACGAGGTCGACCACGACCGGCTCCAGTGCAGGGTTGTCGAAGTCGTCCGTGCGTCGGTCCAGCAGTGCCAGGCCGGCCTCCGGCAGGACGCTCATACCCGTGACCCCGATGCCGTCCCCGGTCCCCGGGATCGTCATCGCGCCACCACCCGGTCCCGACGTCAGGTGCAGGCGCCACGGACCGTCGGTGGTCTGCTCGACCGCGAGCACCGCGTCACCGACGATCCCGACGGCGCCGCCGACCAGGCGCGGTCGCTCGTCGACGGGCGCGTCGGCGAGGACCTCCGTGCTCCCGTCGACGCCGGGCAGGAGGAGCTCGGCGCGGACGCCCCCGTCCTCCTGGACGAGGAGCGCGAGTGCGTCACCGTCGGCGGCCGCCGCGACGATGGTCCCGTCGCCCACGACCGTGTCGAAGTCGAAGCCCTCCCGCTGGCGCACTGCGCCCGACGCGTCGACGACGAACAGGGCCGCGGGGTTCGCCCGGGCGTCGCCACGGAGCACGACCTGGCGCGCGAGGATCGAGTCGGGCGTCGGCCCGGCCGCGAGCGGCAGCAGCGCGAGGTCGCCCTCGGCGGCGTACGGGACCTCGAACCCACCACCGCCGGTCGAGCGCAGCAGGTCACCGTTCGCGCGCGTGACCCACACGGTCCCGTCGCGGCTGACGACCGGGTCCGCGAGCACGGGCCCGACCCCGGCGATGCCGAAGTCGGTGGAGGTGCCGTCGACACGGTGCCGTTGGCCGGCGAAGCTGTCGCCACCGACCCACTCCAGCAGACCGACGTCGACACCGGCCGTCGCGACCTCGAACGGTGTGACGGTCGCAGCCGTCACCGCTGGGGCCGCGTCCTCGTCCACGGGGGTCCCGTCGCCGGGGGCCTGGTCGACGATGGGTGCCTCGGGGGCGTCGAGCAGGTTCACGACACCGACGCCGAGGACACCGAGCACGGCGAGTGCGCCCGCCCCGATGGCGACACGACGGCCGACGGCGCGGCGACGACCACGGCCGTGGATCGCATCGACGTCGACGTCGACGGTGGGCTCGCGACCGGCGTCGCGGAGCAGGGTGGTGAGGTCGTCCGTCATCGGCGGACCTCCTGGGTGTCGTTCGTGGAGGGGTCGAGCAGCGCCCGGAGGCGGCCGGCGGCCCGGTGGCTGCGGCTCTTGACCGCCTCCTCCGAGATGCCGAGCTCGGCCGCCGTCTCGGCGACCGTCAGCTCGAGGTGGTGACGCAGGACCAGGACCTCGCGGTCGCGGTCCGACAGGTGCTGGAGCGCCTCGCGCACCGCGTCGCGCTCGGCGACGTCGACGTCGAGGTGGATCGTGGCGTCGGGTCCGACACGCGCCGCGGCCCGCCGGCCGGCCTGCGTCCGGCGCCACCGCGAGGTGGCGAGGTTGCGCGCCACGCGCCGCGTCCACGCGCCGGGGGCGTCCATGTGCCGGACCCTCCCCCAGTGGCTCGCGGTCCGGACGAGCGCCTCCTGGGCCAGCTCCTCGGCGACGTGGACGTCACCGGTGAGCAGGTCCAGCATGCGGACCAGACGGGGGAACTCGATGGCGCAGAAGCGCTCGAGCTCCGGCGGTGCATCCACGACGTCGGCCTCCTGGGACCTGCGGCTGTCGTGCACCCACACGCGCACCCGCGGCCCGTCGTTGCACCCTACGCCGACACCGTGCGGCGGTCGCACGAGCCGACCCGTAGCGTGCGCCCCCCACCCGGAGGACGACGTGACGACAGCGCTGCTCGTGCCGGTCCTCGACGAGGTCGCGACCGCCGCCGAGACGGCCACGCTCGTGGCCGGCTGCCTCGACGCCGGCGCCGTCGACCGCGCCGTGGTCGTGGACGGTGGTTCGACCGACGGCACGCAGGAGGCACTGCGGGACGCCGGCCTCGACGTGCTCGACGCCGTCGACCTGCCGCCGACGGGGCGCGTCCGCGGCAAGGGTGACTCGGTACGACGGGCGACCGACGCGCTCGCCGCCGACCGCTACGTGCTGGTGGACGGCGACCTGCGCGGCATGACCGTCGAGGCCGTCGTTGCGCTGCGCGATGCCCTGGACGACCCCGGGGTCCACCTCGCCAAGGCGTCGTTCCACCGGCTGCAGGCCGAGGACGGCACGCACCGCGAGCTCGGCGGCCGCGTCACCGAGCTGCTGGCCCGTCCGCTCCTGCACCGCTTCGCGCTCGACCTCGACCACGTCCACGTCCCGCTCTCGGGGCAGCAGGCGGTGCGCGGTTCGACCCTGCGGTCCCTCCCCCTGCTGAGCGGCTACGGCCTCGAGCTGGGGCTGCTGCTGGCGGTGCGCCACCGCCACGGCGCTGCCGCGGTCGTGGACGTCCCGATCCCGCCCATCAGCCACGACGCGAAGACCGACGCGTCGCTCGTGCCCATGGCGCACCAGGTCCTGGCGGCGGCCGCTTGGGGCCTCGGGCTGGACGGTGGGCCACCCTGCGACCCGACACTGGACCCCGGCGGCGGGCTCCAGGTCCTGCCCGCGCCCGAGGAGCCATCGTGACCACGCCCGACCTGCTCGGCATCGTCAACGTCAACACCGACTCGTTCTCCGATCCGCACGACCGCAGCGAGGTGGCCGACCACGTCACGTTCGCGCGCGAACTCCTCGCGGCGGGCGCGACGATGCTCGACCTCGGCGCACAGTCGGCCACGACCGACATCCCTGCCGAGGACCCGGCGGACGAGGTGGCGGTCCTGGTGCCGACCATCGAGGAACTGCGTGACGAGACCACGCTGAGCATCGACACCTACAAGGTCGAGGTGGCCGGTCCGGTGCTGGCCGCGGGCGCGCACGTGCTCAACGACTACTCGGGCATGAGCCAGCCGGACGTCGTCGGCCTGTGCGCCGACCACGGCGCGACCTACGTGCTGACCCACAACGAGGGGAAGCCCAAGGAACGACTCACCGACCCGAGGCGGTACGGCGACGTGGTGGACGCGATCTCCCGCTTCGTCGAGCCCCTGCTCGAGCGCTGCGGCGACGCCGGTCTGGCCAGCGACCAGGTGTGGATCGACCCTGGCGTCGACCTGTCGAAGACGCCGGCGCAGACCCTGGCGATGCTGCGGGCGACCCAGCGGCTGCTCGACCGCTTCGAGCACCGCCTGCTGCTGGCGATCTCGCGCAAGGACGTCCTCGGTGCGGCGCTCCAGCGCGGGCCGAAGGAGCGCGACGCCGGAACGCTCGCACTCGCCCTGTGGCTGGCGACCGAGGTGGACGACCCGTCGCGGCTCGTCCTGCGCGTCCACGACCCGCGTGCGATCGCGGACGGACTGCGCACCTGGGCGCTGCTCGACGGGACCGAGGACCTGCCGGAGGACGCGCAGCTGGATCGTGCACTGTTCCGGGCCGGACGGGGCACCTAGCGTCCGACAACGGGGCGGCGGAGGTCGGCATGGCACGGTGGGAGCGACTCGGGACACGCGGCAACGTCGAGGACCGGCGCGGCCGGCCCGGCGCCCGCGCCGCAGGCGGCGTCGGCGGACTCGGCATCGTCGGCGCGATCCTGTTCTTCCTCCTGTCGGGTGGCGAGGACCTCGGCCCACTGCTCGAGCAGGTCGCCGCCGGCACGGCGCCGCAGCAGGAGGTCGACGCCGGTGAGTTCGCGGGCCTCGACGACTACGAGGCGTTCGCGTCCACCGTCCTGGGGTCGACCGATCTGGTCTGGAACGAGATCTTCACCGCGAACGGACTCGACTACGAGGAGCCGCGGCTGGTGCTGTTCCGCCAGGCCACCACCTCGGGCTGCGGCACCGCGACCTCAGCCATCGGGCCGCACTACTGCCCGGCCGACCGCACGATCTACCTCGACGAGACGTTCTTCGACGAGCTCGTCCGCCGCTTCGGTGCCCAGGGCGGCGACGTCGCCGAGGCGTACGTCATCGGCCACGAGGTCGGCCACCACGTCCAGACGCTGCTCGGGATCAACCAGCAGGTCCGCGAGCAGCAGCAACAGCTGTCGCAGGCCGAGGCGAACGAGCTCTCGATCGCGATGGAGCTGCAGGCCGACTGCTTCGCGGGCGTGTGGGCACACAGCCTGCTGGGCGAGGGGGTCTTCGAGCCCGGCGAGCTCGAGGAGGCACTCGACGCGGCCGAGGCCGTCGGCGACGACCGCATCCAGGAGGCGATCCAGGGCTCGACGAACCCGGAGTCGTGGACGCACGGGTCGTCCGAGCAGCGCCGCTCGTGGCTGACCCGCGGACTGGACACCGGCGACCCGGGCGCCTGCGACACCTTCGGCTGAGCCGGCTCAGTCCCCGGCCGGCACCGGCCCCGGCGCCGCACAGACCCGGTCGCGGCCGGACTCCTTGGCGCGGTAGAGCTGCTCGTCCGCACGGCGCATGATGTCGGCAGGGGTGTCCCCGGCGGCGAGCGTCGTCAGGCCGAAGCTCGCAGTCACCTCCGGGAACCACGGGTCGTCCTCCCGCCGTGGCCGCGCCGCGGCCACGGCGGCCCGGCAGCGCTCGGCCGCGACGGCAGCCTGGTCGAGGCCGACGCCCGCGAAGACGACGACGAACTCCTCACCGCCCCAGCGTGCGACGAGGTCGCCCTCGCGGACCTGTTCGTGCAGGGTGCGGGCGACGGCCTGGAGGGCCGCGTCACCGACGTCGTGGCCGTGCGTGTCGTTGACCAGCTTGAAGTGGTCGATGTCGACCATCGCGAGGCTCATCTGGCGCATCGGCCCGTCGAGCAGCGCCTCCAGCCGCTCCAGCAGCCGGCGGCGGTTCGCGAGGCCCGTGAGCGGGTCGCGCTCGGCCTGCTGCCGCGCTGCCGCCTCCCCGGTCGACCACACGACGTTCTGGCTGGTCAGCGCCCACAGCACGGCCAGCGTCACGACCGTCGACAGGAAGGCACGCACGAACTCAGGGACGTGGTCCACGAGCAGCATGACGTCACCGAGCGCGTCCGCCGCCGCGATGGTCAGTGCGACCCAGGCCGCGAGGAGCGTCAGGCTGAACAGCAGCCCCCGCCGGGGACCGAGCAGCAGGAACGCACCGGCTGCGAGCATCAGCGAGTTGCGGGCGCCGAAGGACGTCGCCGAGGCAGCCAGCTCGGCGACGCTGGTGTCCGCCTGGAGCACCCCACCGAACAGGACGGTCACGAGCACGCTCCCCGCCACGAGCAGGCCCGACTCCATCGTCTGCTGGCTGATGCGACGGTCGCGGCCCGCCACGAACAGGACGAGGAACGGCACGATCGCGACCGGGTAGGCGACCTGTTCGACGACGTTGTCCGCGGTGATCCCCGCCACGGGGAGGAACACCAGGACCACACGGAACACCGTGAGGATGCTGCGACGTCGGATCTCGCCTGCTTCTGTCACTGCTTCCACGCTCATCGGTCAGCTCCCAGCCGGCCGCGGGCACACGTCGTCCTGCCCCACGACCCCACCCCCGTCGGCACGAACGTCGACGAGGTGTAGACGTCGCGCCTGTGCATGATGTCAGACACGCAGCGTGCGTGTGGCGGTGTCGCCACCGACGATGAACCCGACGACGCTGCCGGGACCGTCGTCGGCGTCGAGCGTCACGACCTCGCGGGCCACGTCACGGACCTCGGCGAGGAAGTCCTCGTGCGCCCCGTTGGCCGGGTCCTCACGCGTCCCGGTGGCGTAGGCCACCAGCAGCGCCGCCTCGCGCCCGTCCTCCTTCACGCGCAGGACACGACCGAGCCGCTGCACCATCTGTCGACGCGACCGGAAGGCTGCCAGCACGACGGCGACCTCGGCCTCGGGGACGTCCACCCCCTCGTCGAGGACGCGCGGCGCCACGACGCACGAGAGGTTGCCGTTGCGGAACTGGGCCATGCGGATCCGACGCCGCTTGTCGGTCAGCCCGCCGTGCAGCTCCTCGGCGGCGACACCGGCCTCGGCGAGCATCGCGGTGGCCTGCTCGGCCTGCTCGACGGTGTCGGTGAAGACCAGGGCCCGACGGTCGACCAGTGCCGGCGCGACGAGGCGCACGACGTCGAGCTTGCCCGCGGACTGGGCGGCCACGTCGCGTCGCGCGCGCAGGGCCGCGAGGAAGGCGCGGGCGTCGGCGACCTCCTTCGACGCCCGGCCGGGAGGCGTCCCCTGCGCCTCGCCCACGACGGTCGCCGCGCGGGCGATCATCTCCAGTGGGTGCCGTGGCCAGCCGTGCCCGAGCAGCGCGGCGCGCAGCTGCTTCACCCGCGCGTCGTGGAGGTCGTACGCCTGCTGCTCGTGCTCGTCGAGCGCGGTCCCGACGAGCCCGACGCGGAACGGCGCGATGACGCCGTCGCGCGCGGCGTCGGCGTACCCGTAGGCGTGGACGACGCCCCCGAAGTACGGCCCCAGCACCTCGACGAGTCCGTCGTCGCTGCGTTCGTACGTGGCCGTCAGTGCGAGCCGCATCCCGAACGTGTCGCGCAGGGCCGCACCCCACGTCGGCGCGCCGTACCGGTGCGCCTCGTCGGCGACGAGCAGCCCGAGCGCACCGCGCGGCAGATCCACCTCGACCGCGGCAGCCGAGTGCGGCGTCGCGATCACGACGTGGTGGTCGTGCAGGTCTGCGTCACCGCCACCGCCGAGGCGCCCGATGCGTGCGGACGGCACCCACCGGCGGAGCTCGGTCGCCCACTGGTCCTGCAGGTCCAGCGTGGGCACGAGCACCAGGGCGCGGCCCCCACGCGCCAGGGCCGCCCGCACGGCAGCGATCGCGAGCCGGGTCTTGCCCGCGCCGGTGATGGCCTCGACGACACCGCGGCACCCCCGCTCGACCCACGTCGCGAACGCGTCGACCTGCCAGTCGCGCAGCTCGAGGCCGTCGAGCGGTCGCTGGGCGTCGACCGGGACGGCCAGCCCGTCGCGGGCGTCACGAACGGGGGCACGGTCGACGGTCACACCCGCAGCCAGCCGCCAGGCCGTGCGACCGAGCACGTCCACCGCGACGAACCGGTCGTCCGCCCCGAGCGTCCGCAGGACCGGTCCGCGGGTCGCCCGCGGCCCCAGCCGGTCCCGGACGGCGGCGACGACGTCGCGTTCGGGGACGCCGTCGTCCCGCCCCTCGAGCACCTCGAGCAGCGTCTCGGTCAGCGTGTCGGCCACGGTCCCTCCCCGACCGCCAGCATGCCGACCCGCTGTGACGGGCGCCGTCAGGTCTCCCCGGTCCGGCCCGGGCCCGTCGCCGTCAGAGCCCGGAGAGGAACCGGGCGAGCCGCGTCCGCAGCTGTGCGTCGACGCCGGCAAGGACCACGGCCTGCGCGGTGACGGCCGCCCGACCCTCGGCGACGAAGCCGGGCGGGACCCAGCCACCCGGCGGCGCGTCGTGGAGCAGCACGCCGTCAGGGGCGACCGCGCGGACCGTCCGGCGACCCTCGTCGTCCTTCGTCGCCAGGAGGCTGACGAGGACCGCACCGTGCGCCTCGAGGACGTCGATGTGTCGCGCTCGGCGTCGGCGCAGGCGCAGCTGCTCCCCGTCGACGTCGACGCGCGCGACCCGCAGCGGGAACGGCGTGGCCGGCAGCTTCGCGCAGGTCGCCACGTGCCCGTCACTCCCGGCGACCCGGAACGACGCGACCCGGTGGTAGGCCAGCTGCGTGTGGGCCACGCCCTTCCTGTCGACCAGGAGGACCGCCCCGGGGGCCAGGGCGGCACGGCCCAGGGCGTCGGCGCCGTCCGCGCCGACGCCCTCGATCGGCGGGGTCCGCCGCACGACCACGAGGGACGCGAGCAGCCCGACCACGAGGGAGACGACGACGACGGGCCAGGACGAGGCGAGGACGCCGATCGACGCCGCCGCGAGTGCGAGCAGTGGGACGGCGCCTGCCTTCGCGAGGTCAGGCCGCACGGTGGGCTCCTGCGCGTCGGCGCATCACGCCACCGCGGCGAGGTGCTCGACACGCACGTGCGGTGGTGCGAGGCCCTCGGGGACGACGGCGTCGTCCGGGGCGATCCAGACGGTGGTCGCGCCGATCGCGTGCCCGGCGGCCACGTCCGTCGCGAGCTGGTCACCCACGACCGCGACGTCCGCCTCGCCGACCCCGAGCCGCTGCAGCGCCAGCCGCAGGGGCGCCGGGTCGGGCTTGGCGACGCCGGCCTCCTCGGACGAGGCGAAGGCGTGGATCAGGCCGTCCAGCCCGGTGGCCTCCAGCCGCTGCTGCTGGACCGCACGGAAGCCGTTGGTGCAGACGGCGACCTCGGCCCGTCGGGCCAGCCACCACACCGCCTCGGCTGCACCGGGCAGCAGCGCGCCCGTCGCGGCGAACTCGGTGAGGTAGTGCTCGGCGATGCCGGCCAGGTCGGCGGCGAGGCCGAGCTCCCGCAGGGTCCGGTCCCACCGCTCGGTGCGCAGCACCTCCGGGCGGATGGCACCCTGCCGGTACTGCTCCCACAGGGCGGCGTTGTGCCGGACGTAGGTGTCGATGGCGACCTCGGTCGGATCGAGGTCGAAGGCCGTCATCGTCGCCGCGACAGCACCACGCTCGCACGCGTCGTGGTCGAGGATCGTGTCGTCGAGGTCGAGCAGCACGACCCCCTGCTCGAGGCGGGGCGCGACCGAGGCGCGCTGCCCACGCGACGCCACCTCGACCTTGATGCAGCGGTTCTCGACGTAGCCACGGCCCGCGGCACGCACCACCGCACGCGCCTCCTCGGACACGAGCCCGAGCTGGTTCCAGACCACGCCGACGTCGTCGCGAGCGACGGCCTCCCGAGCGATGCCCGGCAGGTGCTCCGAAGCGCGGAAGACGTCGACGACGTCGATGCGGCCGGGGACCTCGGCCAGCGAGGCGTAGGCCCGCTGGCCGTGCACCTCGGCGACGTTGGGGTTGACCGGCACGACCTCGTAGCCGGCGTCGAGCAGCGACCGCAGCACGGTGTTGCTGTCGCGCAGCGGGTCGTCGGACGCGCCGACCAGCGCGATGCGGCGTGCACCGACCAGCGCGAGCGTGCGAGCGTCGTCGAGGTCGATCGGGGAGCGCGGGGATGCCATGCGGCGGGGCCTTCGAGGTGGGAGGAGGTCAGTCGCGCTGGTGCTGCTGCGCGAGCTCGGCGAGGTGCTGCATGTCGACGATGGCGCGGATGACGAGCTCCCGACCCTCGACGGCGACGTCGTGCAGCTCGACACCGTCGGGCGGGTGGGGCACGAGCTCGGTCAGGCCCGCGGACACGATGCCGCCCAGCGGCGGTGGGGCGGCGGGGATCGAGAGCACGATCCGGCCGTCGACGACCTTCACCCGGACCGTGACGGCTGCCAGTCCGAGCACCATCCGCAGCCGGCCGTCCTGCATCTGCACCGTGACGCCGGGCATGGCCAGCTGCTCGCTGATCGCCCGTGCGGTCACGTAGGCGACGAGGTGCCCCGCGTCGTCACCTCCGGACGTGCTCAGCGTGGCGTGCCGCACCGCGAGACCGTTGGGCAGCCGGAACTGCTCCATCTCGAGCCGGCCCGGTGGCAGCACGTCGTTGCGCAGGTCGAGCAGCACCGGCAGGGCCTCGCCGTCGACCGTGACCGTCGCGGCCCCGCCGAGGTTGTCGACCAGCGCCTGCTCGATCTGGGCCAGGCCCTCGTCGAGCATCTGCTGCGCCCGCGAGCCCGCGACCCGCTTGGCGAGCCACGCACCGACGCCGCCGGTGGCGACGAGACCGGAGAGGACGGCGACCCACACCTCGTGGCTGCTCCTGCTGGGCTGGACGGACAGGACGGACGATACGCGCCCGAGGGACGACCACTACGGTCCGGCAGACCGCCCACCGGAGAGGTCCCACGTGGCACGTGTCGGGATGCCCCGCAAGTTCGTGTTCGTCTGCGTCAACAAGCGACCCGACGAGCACCCGCGCCCGTCGTGCGCACCGCGCGGCTCGGCCGGCGTGTTCGAGGCGATCCGCGAGGAGACCGGCAAGCTCGGCATGGTCGACATCAAGATCGTCGCGAGCGGCTGCCTCGAGCCGTGCATGGTCGGCCCAGCGGTCTACGTCGCGCCCGACGACGTCTGGTACGGCGGCATGACCGTCGAAGACGTCCCGGCCTTCGTCCGCCAGCACCTCGGCGAGGACGAGCCGCTGGAGTTCCTCCGCATCGGCCGCGAGGAGTTCGAGCTCTCGCCGCTGGAGGGCCGCAGCGACCTGCCGCCCGGCATGATCCCGCCGGTCTGAGGAGCACGACGATGCAGATGCGACGTCTGGGTGACACCCAGGTCTCCGCGATCGGCCTCGGCTGCATGCCGATGTCGGTCCACGTCGGTGAGCCGTCCCGCGAGCAGGCCATCGGGACCATCCATGCGTCGCTGGACGCCGGGGTCCGCCTGCTCGACACCGCGGACGCCTACTCCCCGACCGGCCAGATGGGCCACAACGAGGAGCTGGTCGCCGAGGCCCTGCGGACGTGGTCGGGCGACCCGGACAGCGTGCTGGTGGCGACCAAGGGCGGGCACTTCCGCACACCTGACGGTGGCTGGGACCGCAACGGACGTCCCGAGTACCTCCGCGAGGCCTGCGAGGCGTCGCTGCGACGGCTCGGCGTCGAGGCGATCGGGCTCTACCAGCACCACCGCCCCGACCCGGACGTCCCGTACGAGGAGACGCTGGGCGGGATGAAGGACCTGTACGACGAGGGCAAGATCCGCATGATCGGGATCTCGAACGCGAACCCGGACCAGATCCGGCTCGCGCACTCGATGCTCCCGCTCGCCGCGGTCCAGAACGAGTTCAGCCCCGCCTTCCGCTCCTCGGAGCCCGAGCTCGAGCTGTGCGCCGAGCTCGGCATCGCCTTCCTGCCGTGGTCACCACTCGGCGGGATGTCGTCGGCCAAGGACCTCGGCAGCAACTTCCTCGCCTTCGCGCAGGTCGCCGAGCGGCACGAGGCCAGCCCGCAGCAGGTCTGCCTCGCCTGGGAGCTGGCCAAGGCCGACGTCGTGATCCCCATCCCTGGCTCGTCGCGGCCCGCCACGGCGGTAGCGTCCGCCGAGGCCGTCCACATCGACCTGACCGACGAGGACCTCGCGCTGCTCGGATGAGCGCAGGACCGCGCGGTCGGCGCGCGGCCACGAGGGTGCACGCAACGCGACGGCCGTCTCGATCGTCACACGTGCATGCAGACGTCCACTCCGGGGGGAGCCAGGCGATGTTGCTCGACCAGTCCACCGACGGGACCACCGAGGCCTCCGACGCCGACGCCGTCGCGGCCGCGGTCGCCCACCTCGGCCCGCTCGACCGTGAGGCACTCCTGCTCCGTGTCGGCGGCCGGTCCGTCGACGAGGTCGCGGCCCGCACCGGCACGACGGCTGCGATGGTCCGGGTCCGGCTCCACCGGGCGGCCACGGCCATCGAGGGCCGCGTCGGGATCCAGCCGGTCGACGGCGAGCCCGTCCCGACCGTCCCGGGCCGGACGACCGAGGACGCCGTCATCGACGCCGAGGTGGGGATCACGCCGCTGCTGCACGCACGGCTCGTCCGCGCGCTGGCGCACGACCGCGCGACCCCGACGACCCCGCGCTTCCGGCGCCTCGCGGCACTGCTGCAGCGTGCGACCGACCGCGGCCCCCAGCTCGCGACGCTCGCCACCGTCACCGGCGTCGGTGCCGTCACAGCGCTCGCCCTGGTCGGCGGCGCCTGACCCGTCGCGACACCGGCGTCGGGCCGGCGGGGCATGCTGTCGCTGGCTGACCGGATCGTGACGAGGGGGCGGACCATGCAGGAGCGGACGCTGGGTCAGTTCACGACGACGGTCCTCGGCTTCGGGTGCTGGCCGATCGCGGGGTACGCCGACGACCTCGAGCCGGGGCAGGCCGAGCGCACGATCCACGCAGCGCTGGACGCCGGGATCCGTCTGTTCGACACGGCGCGGGCCTACTGCCCGGGCAGCGACAACGGCTACGGCGAACGCCAGCTCGCCGCCGCCCTGCGACGGTGGGACGGCGACCGCGACAGCGTCCTGGTCGCCACGAAGGTCGTGTCCGGTCGTGACGAGGCCGGCCACTGGGTCCGCGACGGCCGCCCGGCCGCGGTCCGGGCGTGGGCGCAGGAGGCCTGCACCAACCTCGGTGTCGACCACCTCGACCTGCTGCAGTCCCATGCCGTCGACCCCGCGGTGCCGTGGGCCGAGACGGTCGGCGCGCTCGGCGACCTGCGCGACGAAGGCCTCGTCCGCGAGGTCGGGATCTCGAACGTCTCCGCGGCACAGGTCTGGGAGGCCGTCGAGGTGACGGACGTCGCGACCGTGCAGAACGAGACCAACCCGAACGGTGTGGACCGTCCGGTGCTCGACGTCTGTCGCGAGCTCGGGATCACCTACCTCCCCTACTCCCCCTTCGGTGGCCCCGGTGCGGCCGGCCGCCTCGCCGAGCGCCACCCCGCACTGGCGACGGTCGCCGAGCGCCATGGCGTGAGCCCGCACCAGGTCTGCCTCGCGTGGCTGCGCTCGCTCGACGAGGTGGTCCTGCCGATCCCCGCCGCGACGCGCCCGGCGACGATCCGCGACAGCGCAGCAGCAGCGGACCTCACCCTGACCGACGAGGACCTCGGGGACCTCGCCCACCTCGACTGAATCAGGCCGCGGGGTCCTCGACCTGGGCCGCGACCTCGTCCCAGAGGTGGAGGACGTCGGCCGCCACGACGTCACCGCGCTGGCGGAGCAGCGACAGGCCGTGGCGCCACGCCTTCGCGCCGGGGCGGCCGTGGCGGAGCCCGGCGAGGCCCTCGATGTTGCGCAGGTCGATCACGCCGGGGTGGTCACCCTCGACCTCCCAGCGCGGGAGCACGTCCTCGAGCACGTCGCGGACCTCGGGCTCGCGGGCATCGTCGTCGCCGAACACGACCCGGTCGGCGTCGGCGAAGAGCAGCGGGTCGTCCCATGCGGCACGGCCGACCATGACACCGTCGACGTGGTCGAGATGGCCGAGGACGTCGGCCATCGTCCGTACGCCACCGTTGCACTGCCACGTGATGTCGGACCGTCGCGCGGCGAGGTCGTGGACCTCGTCGTGTCGCAGCGGCGGCACCCGCCGGTTCGCCCGTGGGTCGAGACCGCTGAGCACGGCGACCCGGGCGTGGACCGCCACCCGCGCCGCACCGGCGTCGGTGACGAGGTCGGCGAAGCGCTCGAGCGCGGCGATGTCCTCGACCGCTGCCTCGTGGTCACCCCAGTCGTCGAGCGGCTCGTCGACGGTGCCGATCCGGCACTTGACCGTGACCGGCACGTCGACCGTGGCGACCATCGCCTCGACGGCGCGGGCGACGGCGTCGGGCGTCTTCATGAGGCACGCCCCGACGTCGCTGTCGGTGGCGCGGTCCGACGGGCAGCCGCAGTTGAGGTCGACCTCGTCGTAGCCGCGCTCCTCGACGGCCCAGCGCGCCACGGGTCCGAGCAGGACCGGGTCCGACCCGCCGAGCTGCACGCTCACGGGCCCGTCCTGCGCGACCGGCAGGATCGACTCGCGGTCGCCGTGGTGCAGCGCCCGGACGTTCACCATCTCGGTGACGAGCAGCGTGTGCTCGGTCAGCCGCCGCAGCAGCTGGCGGTAGGCCGGGAACGTGCGCTTCATCATCGGCGCCACGACGAGACGGTGGTGCGGGTGCTGCCGCGCCATGCCTGCCTCCTCGTGGTCGATTCGCGACACGCGAGGGTACGGCGCATGCCCGACCGCGAGTCAGCCGGCGAGGTCGTACACGACATCCGCGCCGATGAGCTCGCGGGTGATGCCGAGGCCGTCGATCGGGCGGGCCGCTGCGTCCTCCCACGGCGTGCCGCCGGCCATGCCCGGGTGGAGCACGACCGACCGCACACCGAGGTCACGCAGGAACGCGACGCTCTGCTCGTCGGGGAAACCCGCCACCTGACGGCGCAGCTCGTCGAGCTCGCGCGGGACGAAGCCGCTCGCGCCGTTGACGACGGCGGGGAAGCCGTCCTCGGTCGACCACAGCAGGAAGACCTGGTCGCCCGTGACGGTCGACGGCAGGTGGAGCCGCGGTCCCGACACGGCGAACACCTCGGTCGTGGACGGCCGCGGCACCTCGACGACCGGCGTCGCACCGAGCCCCTCCACCACGACGAGACCGAGCAGTGCCGGCAGCACCCAGGAGCGCTGCGGACGGGCACGCGCCACGCGGTCGGCGCCCAGCGCCGCGAGCAGGGCGAGGGCGAGGGTGGTCAGCGTGATCCAGCGGCCCGGCGTGCGGATGCCCTGCCACCCGGGCAGCACCTCGTACAGCGGCAGATAGGTGAACCGACCACCGAGGAGGTTCGTGCCCACGGCCAGCACCGCGGTCACGAGGACCGCGCCGGCGAGTCCACCGCGCAGCCAGCGTGGACCTCGGCCGGCGACGGCGCCGATGCCGCCGAGGACCAGCGCGGCCAGGCCGACGAAGCGTGCCTGCTCCGGCGCCCACGGCATGCCCTCGCGCAGGGGCGCGGTCAGCCCGCCCCACAGCCAGCTCTGCGACGGCGCCGTCACGAGGCCCCGCAGCGGCGGGGAGTAGATCTCGAGGTAGCCGACGGTGCGCAGCGCCTCTGGATGCGCATCCAGCACCCGCAGGTACGGCACCGCCTGCAACGCCGTCGCCCCGAGCAGCACGGCGACGCCGACACCTGTCGCCACGGCCACCGCACGACCCGGCGACGGCCGCCCGGCACGCAGCCACCACACCGCCAGGAGACCGGCGACCACGAGCAGCGAGTACGCGAAGAAGAGGCCGGCCCCCAGACCGAGGCTGAGCTGCCACGTGGCCACCAGCCACCCCGACAGCACCAGCCCCCACCGCCGCTGGCGGTACCCGCGCAGCAGCAGGAAGAACGTCAGCGGCATGCCACCGGTCGACAGGATGTTGAGGTGACCGAGGTGCTGGAGCCGCCACGGCGCCCAGGCGAAGACGACCCCGGCGATCGCCGCGGCCCACGGGCTCGCGCCGAGTTCACGTGCCAGCACGTGCATGCCGAGCACCGCGAGCGTGCACGCGACCAGGACCAGCAGGCCGTGACGGACCGTCGCACCTGCCATGCCCGCCCCGAGCAGCCCCGCCGGGGCGTAGCCGACGAGCGCATCGCTGAAGGCGAGGCTGTCGGGCAGCGGCCAGAAGCCGTTGGCCTGGAAGTACGCCGACGGGTCGCTGCGCATGGCGTGCCCACCCCAGGCCACCTGCCACGCCTGCAGCAGCGGGTCACCCTCGTCCTGCACGACGTGCGTCCGCCAGCGCAGCACGAGCGGCCACGTCATGACCACAGCCAGTCCGAGGGCGCCGACGGCGACCAGTCCGACCTCGCGGACCGACAGCTCCGGGCCGCGTCGTGTCTCCATGCGGCGGCAGCGTAGGCAGCACACATCGTGCGGCCTGCGGTCGGACCCGCCCGTGCATCGCACGCCCGACCGGTCGACGGTGCGGGGGCCCGACCGGCACACTGGACGACCGGAGCCGACCGAGTGCCGACGAGGAGCCAAGCGTGAGCACGGACACCTTCCCGATCAAGGGCTACGACGCGATCGAGTTCTGGGTCGGCAACGCCAAGCAGTCGGCCCACTACTACCGCCACGCGTTCGGGTTCGAGCTCGTCGCCTACGCCGGCCCCGAGACGGGCGTCCGCGACCGCGCCAGCTACGTGCTCAAGCAGAAGGCGATCACGTTCGTGCTGACCACGGCGCTGACGCCGATCAGCGAGATCGCGCAGCACCACGCCCTCCACGGTGACGGTGTCCGCGACGTCAGCTTCACCGTGCCGGACGCCGAGGAGGCGTTCCGCGTGGCCACCGAGGCCGGCGCGCAGCCGCACACCGCGCCGACGGTCATGGAGGACGAGCACGGCAAGATCGTCTACGCCTCGGTCCACGCCTACGGCGACACGATCCACAGCTTCGTCAGCCGCGACGACTACAGCGGTCCGTTCCGCCCCGGCTTCCAGGCGGTCGAGGACGACCCGATCGCCGAGCGCATCGGCCTGTCCAGCGTCGACCACGTCGTGTGCAACGTCGAGCTCGGCAAGATGAACACCTGGGCCAAGTGGTACGCGGACATCTTCGGCTTCACGCAGTTCCGCCACTTCACCGACGAGGACATCTCGACCGACTACACGGCCCTGATGTCCAAGGTCATCTGGGACGGCCACGGCCGCATCAAGCTGCCGATCAACGAGCCCGCCGAGGGCAAGAAGAAGTCGCAGATCGAGGAGTACCTCGAG
>JBFKQZ010000031.1:0-18553 GCA_041627475.1 Nitriliruptoraceae bacterium
CGGGTTGGCCTGCAGCTCGAGCAGCTCCGCCTGGATGGTGAGGATCTCGAGCAGGTCGTCCAGACCCTGCTTCGTCATGGCCGAGACCTCGACCATCGGCGTCTCACCGCCGTAGTCCTCGGCGACGAGCTCGTGCTCGGTCAGCTGCCCCTTGACCTTGTCCGGGTTGGCGCCCTCGACGTCCATCTTGTTGATGGCGACGACGATGGGCACCTCGGCGGCCTGGGCGTGCTGGATGGCCTCGACCGTCTGCGGCATGACGCCGTCGTTGGCGGCCACCACGAGGATGACGACGTCGGTGACGTCGGCCCCACGGGCACGCATGGCGGTGAACGCCTCGTGGCCCGGGGTGTCGATGAACGTGATCGTCTTGCCCTCGTGGCTGACCTGGTAGGCGCCGATGTGCTGGGTGATGCCGCCGGCCTCGCCGGAGACGACGTCGGACTCGCGGATCGAGTCGAGCAGCAGCGTCTTGCCGTGGTCGACGTGCCCCATGATCGTGACGACCGGGGGCCGCGGCTCGAGGTCCTCGGGGTCGTCCTCGTCCTCGATGCCGAACTCGACCTCCTCGTCGGAGAGGAAGTAGATCTCGACGCCGAGCTCGACACCCAGGATCTCGACGGTGTCGTCGGGCAGCGACTGCTGCACCGTCGCCATCTCGCCCATGTCGAAGAGCTTCTTCACGACGGCCGCGCCGGACACACCGAGCTTGTCGGCGAGCTCGCCGACGGTGATGCCGGACAGGACCTCGACGCGGTCGATGCCCGCGACCTGCTCCTCGATCGGGACGTCCCGACGCAGGCCGCCGCGCTGGACCTCCTGCTCCTCGGGCGTGGTCTTGCGGTGCCGACGGCTCTTGCCGGTCCGCGACGGCGGACCGCCGCCCGGCGCGTTGGGGCCACCCTGCTTCGGGCCGCCACCGGGCGCGTTCGGACCACCCGGGGCCGGCTTGGGGCCGCCCGGGACCTTGCCGCGGTACGGCGAGTTGCCGCGACCGCGACCACCGCCGCCGCCACCGCCGCCGGCGCCGGGTCCACCCCGACGGGCGGCCGGACGCTGCGGGCGCTCCTCGGCCTTCTTGATCGGCTTGGGGATGCTGCGGCGACCCGAACCCTCCTGCGGGAGGTTCGACTCGACCTTGCGGCGCGGCGTCACGCCCTCACCGGTGACGGTCGGGGGTGCCTTCGCCACGTTCGGACGCAGCGGTGCCTCGCCCTTCTTGATCTTGGGCGGCGGGGCGCCGGGCATGCGCCGGGCGCCACCCGTGGCGCCGTCGCCCTTGGCTGCGGGCGCGGTCGACTGGGTGTCCTCGGTGGACTCGGTGCCAGCCGCGGGCTGGCTGCCCGACGGACGCATCGGCGTGGCCTTCTTCGGCGTCGCGGCCTGCTTGGCCGCGGCGTCGTCGCCGTCGTCGTCACCGTCGTCGTCGGCACCGGCGTCCGACGACGTCACCTGCGCAGCGGCGGCTGCGGCCTCGGCCGCCTCCTGCTCCTCCTGCTGCTTGCGCAGGTGCGGCGGGAGGACCTTCTTGGCCTTGCCGGATGCAGGCTTCTTGACCTCCATCTGCTTGTAGCGCTCGAGCTCCTCCTGCTCCTTGCGCCGGGCCTCCTCCTCGGCCTTCTTGCGCTCCTCGGCCGTCGTGCCGAGGGCCTCCTTGAAGCGCAGGGCATCACCAGCCAGCACCGACGACGAGGCGGTCGTCGCTGCGATCCCGAGCTCGTCGAGCCGGCGCAGGACCTCCTTGGTCTCGAGACCGGTCTGCTTTGCGAGCTCGTACACGCGGACCTTGTTGCTCACGCGGTGCTACTCCTCTGGTGGTGCTGGTCCGGGTGACCCGGACCGGCCGGGGCCGTCAGGCCGCCGGGGTCGTCCCCTGGTGGGGGGTCGCGGTCCGGTCGAGCTGGCGATGCAGCTCGGAGAGGACCGCGGTGATCCCGCTGGTCGCGGGGTCGTGCTGTTCTGCTGTGCGGAGCGCCCTTCGCAGCGTGTGCCCGTTCGTGCGCTCGATGTTCTCGATGCACTGCAGTTCGGGGCAGACGTACGCGCCGCGGCCGGGGAGGACGTGGTCCGGGTCGAGGCGGACCCCGTCGGGGGTCGCTGCGATCCGTACCAGGTCGGGCTTCTCCCGGGTGGTCCGGCAGCCGACGCAGGTGCGTCGGGGCGCTTCCTTCACGGGCAGGGTACTCCTGATGGTCGGGGGGGGTGTGCTCAGGCCTCGTCCTCGTCGGACTCCATGGCCTCCTGGCGGGCGCTCTCGGTGGCCTCGAGCGCCTCCTGGATGGCCTTCTCGCCCTCCTCGGAGAGCGGGTTGCCGAACTCGTCGATGAGGCCGTCCTCGAAGGCCTTCTGGAAGGCCTCCTGCTCGTCCTCGAACTGGGTGCGGGACTTGATGTCGATGCGCCAGCCGGTCAGTCGCGCCGCGAGACGGGCGTTCTGCCCCTCACGGCCGATCGCCAGCGACAGCATGTGGTCGGGGACGATCACCATCGCGGTGGCGTCGTCCGGGTAGAGGTAGACGTCCTCGACCTTGGCCGGGGACAGCGCGTTGGCGACGAGCTCCTCTGGCTCGTCCGACCAACGGATGATGTCGATGCGCTCGGACTCGTTGTTGTGCAGCTCGCGCTGGATGGCCTTGGCGCGGGAGCCCTGCGGCCCGACGCAGGCGCCGACGGGGTCGACGTCCTTGTCGTGGCTCATGACGGCGACCTTGGAGCGGTAGCCGGCCTCGCGGGCGATCGCCTTGATCTCGACGATGCCCTGCTCGATCTCGGGGACCTCGAGGCTGAACAGCGCGGCCACCAGGCCCGGGTGGGTGCGGGAGGTGACGATCTGCGAGCCGCGCAGCTGACGACGCACCTCGATCACGAGCGCGCGGGTGTGCGCACCGTGGTCGAGCCGCTCGTTGGGGATCTGCTCGCTGTAGGGCAGCAGCGCCTCGGTCCGGCCCAGCTCGATCAGGGTCGCGTTGCCCTGCTGGCTGATCGTGCCGGCGACGATGTCGCCCTCGCGGCCGACGAACTCGCCGTAGGTGGCCTCGCGCTCGGCCTCGCGCAGCCGCTGCATCAGCACCTGCTTCGCGGTCTGCGCCACGATGCGGCCGAAGTCCTTCGGCTCCTCCTGCCACTCGCTGACGATGTTGCCCTCGTCGTCGAGCTCCTGGGCGAAGACTGTGATCTCGCCGGTGGAGCGGTCGACCACGACCCGGGCCTCGTCGGCCGTCGCGTCCTTGGAGCGCTTGTAGGAGCTGGCCAGGGCGGCCTCGAGCGCCTCGACGACCGTGATGAAGTCCAGGGACTTCTCACGCTCGATCACGCGCAGCGCGTCGATGTCGATCTTCATCGGCTTCGCCATCAGGCACTCCTCCAGTTGGTCACCACGGCAGCACGACCTTCCCGTGGTCCACGTCGTCGTGGGGGACGACGACCGTGTCCTTGCCGACCGTGAGGGTGAGACCGTCCTCGTCGACGGCCTCGAGCGTGCCGGTCAGCTCGCCCTTCTCACCACGGTCGATCGCGTCGCGGTTGCGGACGACGCGGACGTCCCGACCGATGTTGCGCCGGAAGGCCTGCTGCGTGCGCAGCGGTCGGTCGACGCCGGGCGAGCTCACCTCGAGGGTGTACTTGCCGTCGATCAGGTCGTCCTCGTCGAGCCGGTCACCGATCGTGCGTGACAGGTCGGCGATCAGGTCGAGGTCGAGGCCGTCGTCCTTGTCGCCGACGACGGCGACGACCCGCGAACCACGGGCGCCACGGACCTCCACCTCGACCAGCTCGACGTCGTGCTCGTCCAGCACCGGACCCACCACGGCGCGGATGCGCGTGGCGAGCTCGTCGTTGCTGGGTGGCACGGTCGTGGTTCCTGTGACGCGAAGCGGCCGGCCCCATCGGGGCCGGCCGACACGAAGTGTGGCGGTCGGTTGTCTGCACCAGTGGTGCATCGGGGGAGGCTACCGGCGGGGGCGGCCGGCCGCGACCGTCGGTCCGCGTGTCGCACGCTCCTGCCCCCGCTCCCCCGCCACGCTGCCGGCCTCGCCCAGTTCGGCGGCGGCCCGAGCACCACGGGCGAGCGCGACCAGCGTGGACGCGCCGGCCGGGACGGCGCGCGCCGCGCCGCTGCCGAGGGCCCGGAGACTGCGTGCATCGGCGAGGCTGGGCAGGACGACGAGGTCCCCCGGCCGTGCCGCGGCCGCGACCACCGCCGCACGCGAGCCCTGCACGACGCTCGGCGCGACGCCGACCTCCCGCACCACGAGGGCCGCGACGGCCGGGTCGTCGTAGGTCGTCACCACCTCGACCGGGGCGCGACGCCGCCGTGCGAGGACCGTCGCGGCACGCAGGCCGAGGGCGACCGCGGCGTGCCCGCGTGTGCGCACGAGGCTGCCGTCGAGGACGACCAGCACCCGCTCGGTGGCCTCGGCGCCGTGGTGCACGAGCAGCGTCGGGACCTCGACGGCGTCGAGGACCAGGTCGGCGATCCCGCCGAGCCGGGTCGTCCGGCCGAGCCCGCGCCAGCCCAGGACCAGCAGGGAGCCGTCGACCTCGGCGCAGGCGTGGGTGATGCCGGCCGACGCGGTCGTGTCGACCCGCAGGGTGGGCAGGGCCTCGGCCCCGTCGGCCTGGGCGAGCCGCACGGCGTCGGCGAGCAGCCCGCGCTGGGCAGCGATCGTCTCGGGTGCGGCCCCGGTCGGTGCGACGACCACGGGGACGACGACGCCCCCGTCGGCGGCGGCGAAGCCGGCAGCGAGCGTGAGCAGGTCGGCTGTTGAGGCCGGGTTGGCGACCGGCACCACGACACAGCGACCGAGCGCGCGCCCCCCGCTGTCCGGCGCCAGCCGCTGTGCGACGCGGCCGGCGACCAGCGAGGCCACGACGCAGGTGACGAGGACCACGAGCACGACGGCGTCCAGCACGCCGTCGCCGAGGATCCCGGCCTCCAGCCCCACGACGACCGCGGCGAGCGTCGCCGCGGCCTGGGCGTTGGAGAGCGCGAACATCGCACCGACCTCGGTGGCGTCGGCGCGGTCGAGTCGACCTGCGGCGAGGCTGGCGAGGAACTTGCCGGTGATCGCCGTGGCCGTGAAGGCCAGGCCCCAGACGAGGGTGCGCGGCTCCAGCAGGACCCGGACGTCGACGAGCATCCCGGTCGCGACGAGGAACAGCGGCACGAGCAGCGTGCTGCCGAGCAGCTCGACGCGCTCCATGAGCGCACCCCCGTTGGGCACCGCCCGGTTCAGCGCGAGCCCTGCGAGGAAGGCGCCCACGATGGGCTCGATCCCGACGACCTCGGTGAGCCCGGCCACGACGAACAGACAGAGCAGCACGAACAACAGGCGGAGCAGCGGGTCCTGGCCGGGGCCGGCGAAGAAGCGGCGCGCGAGCCGCGGCAGCCCCCAGAGCGTCCCGACCACGAGCGCGGTGAAGGACGGCAGCAGCGTCAGCCAGAAGGCCGCCTCCAGCGCGCCGAGGTGCGCCCGCACCACGACGGCGAGGACGAGCAGGGCAGCCGTGTCCGTGATGATCGTGGCCCCGACGGTCGTCGCCACCGCGCGGTGCCCGGCGGTCCCCACCGCGCGGAACTGGGGGTAGGCCAGCAGCGTGTGCGAGGACCAGCACGAACCCAGCAGGACGCTGGCCAGCGGCGAGAACCCGAGCGCCAGCGCGACGGCGATGCCCAGCCCGAGCGGGAGCAGGAACGTCAGGACACCGAAGCGCAGGGACGCCGCCCGGTTGGCGACGAAGTCGTCGAGGTCCAGCTCGAGGCCGGCGAGGAACATGAGGTAGAGCAGACCGGCACCGCCGAGGAGCGCGACGGCCCCCTCCCGCTGGAGCACACCGAGGCCGGCCGGGCCGACGGCCGTGCCGAGCAGCAGGAGCACGACGAGGTCGGGGACCCGCAGCCGACGGGCGACCAGGGGCGCCACGAGGACGACGGCCAGGAGGACCGTGAAGACGGTCGCGGCCCCGTGGAGGGGGACCGACGGGACGACGAACGACATGCCGACCTTCTGCACCCGTGGTGCGGATCCCGAAGAGGGATCGCGGGAAGGTACAGCCGGATCAGGCGTGCAGCACCGTCACGCCGCAGGCGTGCAGGACCGTCACGCCTCAGGCGTGCAGGACCTCCGGCTTGCCCTCGCCACGCTCGGCGCGGATCTCGTCCTGGAGCTCCTTGGCGAAGTGCACCAGCGCCTCGACGATGTCCGCCTCCTGGACGGTCGCGATGCGCTCTCCCTTGCGGAAGATCTCGCCCTTGCCGTTGCCCGACGCGACGCCGATGTCGGCCTCGCGGGCCTCACCCGGCCCGTTGACGATGCAACCCATCACCGCGACACGCATCGGGGCGTCGATCTCGCCCTCGAGCCCCTTCTGGACCTCCTCGGCGAGGCTCCACACGTCGACCTGCGCGCGGCCGCAGGACGGGCACGACACCACGTCCAGCCCGCGCTGCCGCAGGTGCAGCGACTCGAGCATCAGGATGCCGGCCTTGACCTCCTCGATCGGGTCGGCCGACAGGCTGACCCGGATCGTGTCGCCGATGCCCTCGGCCAGCAGCGTCCCGATGCCGATCGCGGACTTCACGCTGCCCGTGTACTTCGGCCCCGCCTCGGTCACGCCGAGGTGCAGCGGGTAGTCGCACCGCTGCGCGAGCAGCCGGTAGGTCTGGATCATGACCCATGGGTCGGAGTGCTTGACCGAGATCTTGGTGTTGTAGAAGTCCACGTCCTCCAGCAGCCGGACCTCACGCAGGGCCGACTCGACCATCGCCTCGGGCGTCGGCCCGCCGAACTCCTCGAGGATCGAGTCCTCGAGGCTGCCCCCGTTGACGCCGATCCGGATCGCGACACCGCGCTCCTTGGCCATGTCGCCGATCAGCTTGACCTTCTCGTGCTTCTTGATGTTGCCGGGGTTGATGCGCAGCCCGGCGAGCCCGGCCTCGATCGCGGCGACTGCGTACTTCCACTGGAAGTGGATGTCGGCGATGACGGGGATCTGCGCGTGCTTGCCGATGTCGGCCAGCGCGTCGGCGTCCTCCTGCCGCGGCACGGCGACCCGCACGATGTCCGCACCGGCGGCCTGGACCATGGCGATGGCCTGCAGCGTGGTGTCGACCTCGTGCGTCTTCGTCACCGTCATGGTCTGCACGGTGATCGGGTGGTCCGAGCCGATGCCGATGGGGCCCAGCTGGACCTGTCGGGTCGTGCGGCGCTCGGGACCGGGCGACTCGAGCGTCGCCTCGGGGTCGGCTGCCAGGACGGGGAGGTCGATGCGATCCTCGGCCACTGCGGGATCCTCAGGATGGGGGCTGGACTGCTGCGTAGGGTAGCTGTGACCGCCTCCCAGCCGGCCGGCCGAGGCCTCCGAACGCCGACAGGACACCGCACGTGCAGCCAGACAGCGAGGGGTGGTTCCCCGACCCGTTCGGACGGTTCGAGTACCGCTGGTTCGACGGCGAGGCGTGGACCGCGACCGTCGGGCTCCACGGCGAGCAGCACGTCGACCCGGAGGGCGTGACGCCCGGTGCGGTCCCCCACGCCACCTTCGACCGTGGGTTCGTGCGACGCCGTGTGCGCCACCAGGTCACCCGGTCCGGCGGTACCGGGCAACGCCCTGCCCAGGAGCACGGCCTCCTCGACGCCGACGTGCTCGTGGTGAACCAGAAGGCGAAGCTCGTCGAGCTGTCCAACGAGTACATGGTCTACGACGAGCACGGCGAGCAGGTCGGCGCCGTCCGCGAGGTGGGGCAGACGACCGCCCGCAAGGTGGTGCGTGCGCTGACCGCGTTCGACCAGTACCTGGAGCACCGGCTCGAGCTCACCGACGTGCACGGCGAGGCCGTGCTGCGGCTGACCCGCCCGGCGAAGCTGCTGCGGTCGACCGTCCACGTCCGGGCGGCTGACGGCACCGACGTCGGACGGCTGGTCCAGCAGAACGTGGTCGGGAAGGTCCGCTTCGCCATGGAGGCCGCGGGCGGCGCACGTGTCGGGATGCTGCTGGCGGAGAACTGGCGCGCGTGGGACTTCCGGGTCGAGGACGCCGAGGGCCGCGAGGTCGCGCGGGTCCACAAGACCTTCGAGGGGCTGGCACGCGCGTTGTTCACCACGGCGGACAACTACGTGGTGCGGGTCCACCGACCACTGGCCGACCCGCTGCGGTCGTTGACCGTCGCCGCCGCCCTCTGCATCGACACGGCCCTCAAGCAGGACGAGGGCTGAGTCAGAAGCCCAAGATCGCCGTGAGCTAGAAGCTCAACACCGCCGTGAGCTAGAAGCTCAACGGGTTCGTGATGTCCAGCCACAGCAGGCCCAGCGAGATCGTGGCGACGAACACGATCACCGGGACGGCGATGCTCGCGACGGTGCGCGGGTCGACCTTGAAGTCGGCCGGTTCGTCCTCACGTCGACGCTTGAGGTTGACCGCCTCCTCGACCCCGAGCACCGCGAGGTGCCCGCCGTCCAGCGGCGGCAGCGGCAGCGCGTTGAAGATCCCGACGAACACGTTCACGCTGGCCAGCAGCGAGAACAGGAACAGCGGACCGAAGGCGTCCACGCCCTCGTTGGCGGCCTGGGTCGCACCGACCAGCGAGATCCCACCGTCGACGCCGCGCTCCTCCTGCCCGGTCAGCTGGCCGAACAGGTCGGCGACGCCCTCGGGCCCGAAGACGTTGCCGAGCGCAGCGAGCGTGCCGGTGAGCATCTGCGTGAACGAGCCGTCGCCGACGAACGTGGCGTAGAGCGCCTGGTCGGCGTCCAGGGCGCGCGTCTCGGTGTCGGGGAAGAAGCCGAGCAGGCCGAAGGTCTCGCCGGTGTCCGGGTCGGTGAACGCGGTCGGGACGACCGTGAAGCGGAGCGCCTCCTCGACGCCCTCCCGCATCACGAGCAGGTCGACGGGCACGCCGGGGTTGTCCCGCACGACGGTGCGGACCTCCTCGAACTCGTCGGTCTGCTGCCCGTTGACGGCGATGATGCGGTCCCCCGGCTGCAGCCCGGCGGCCCCCGCAGCGGACTCGAGGACCTGCCCCTCGGTGGTCTGGGCGTCCGCGAACGAGCCGATGACGGGTACGGCGACGGTCGGGCCGACGAGCAGCCAGCCGAGGAACACCAGCAGGATCGCCTGGAGGAAGTGCAGCGCGGACCCGGACGCGAGCACGATCGCACGCTGCCACGCGGGCCGGTCGTGGAAGAAGCGACCGTCGTCGCCCTTGAGCAGCCGGTGGTGGAGGTCGCCGACGCGACCGGTCGGCGGGACCTCGGACGCCAGCAGCTGCAGCGCGAGCCGGGCCGGGTCGAGGTCGGCGGCCACCGCGAGGTTGCCCTCGCTGTCGTCGGGGTCCTCGGAGGCCGCCATGGTCCGCTCGAAGCGGCCCACGACGCGCTCGGCGAGCTGGGTCGGTGCGCCGCGCTCGGCGAGCAGGTCGGCCAGCGCACGGGCGGGGTCCTCGCCCTCGCCGACACGACGAGCGAGCGCGGTCGGGACGTCGGGCAGCCGTTCGTCGGTCGGCGTCATGCCCTTGATCCGCACGAAGCCACCCAGCGGCAGCAGCTTGACGCCGTACTCGGTCTCACCGCGACGGAAGGACCACAGCGTCGGGCCGAAGCCGAGGAAGAACTGGTCGACCCGCATCCCGAACCGACGGGCCGTGAAGAAGTGCCCCCACTCGTGGACCATGATCGAACCGACCAGGCCGACGACGAAGATGACGGCTGCGATCTGACCGGTCACGGACGGCCTCCGGGCGTGTGGTCGGGAGTGTGGCGGACGGCGTGCCGTGGTGCACTGCGCCCCGCCAGCACGGCACGGGCGCGGTCGCGCGCCCACGCATCGGCGTCCAGAACGTCCGCGACGTCCCGGACGGTTCCCGCCTCCGGCCGTGCGTCGAGCACCGCCTCGACGGTGACGGCGATGTCGAGGAACCCGAGGTCGCCGGCGAGGAACGCGTCCACGGCGACCTCGTTGGCGGCGTTGAGCACGGCCGGGGCCGTGCCACCCGCGCGCCCCGCGGCCTCTGCGAGGTCGAGGGCGCGGAACGTGTCGCGGTCCGCCGGCTCGAACGTCCACGTGCCGGCCGTGGTCCAGTCCATGGCGACGAAGGCCTCGTCGAGACGGTCCGGCCAGGCCAGGCCGAGCTGGATCGGCAACCGCATGTCGGGCGGCGACACCTGCGCGAGGGTCGAGCCGTCGACGAACTCGACCATCGAGTGGACGATCGACTGCGGGTGGACGACGACGTCGAGGCGGTCCCACGGCTGGTCGAACAGCAGGTGCGCCTCGATCAGCTCCAGCCCCTTGTTCATCAGTGTCGCGGAGTTGCAGGTCACCACGGGCCCCATCGACCACGTCGGGTGGTCCAGCGCCTCGGCGGCGGTGACCTCGGCGAGGTCGGCGCGGGTGCGGCCCCGGAACGGGCCACCGCTCGCGGTCAGGACGAGGCGCGCCACCTCCTCGCGGCGACCGCCGCGCAGGCACTGCGCCAGGGCAGAGTGCTCCGAGTCCACCGGCACCAGGTGGTCCTCACGCCCGCCGGCCTCCTCGGCGGCCGCGACGACGAGGGGGCCACCGACGACCAGCGACTCCTTGTTGGCGAGCGCGACCGGCGTCCCGGCCCGAAGTGCTGCCAGCGTGGGCTCGAGGCCCCGCGCGCCGGTGACGCCGTTGCAGACGACGTCGGCCTCCAGCGTCGCCAGCTCGGTCACGCCGTCGAGCCCGTCGCGGACCCGCGCGTCGGGCAGCGCCTCGCGCACCCGGCGAGCCGCGTCGGCGTCCGCGACGGCGAGGTCCGCCACGCCGAACTCGCGCGCCTGCTCCACGAGCAGGTCGACCGAGGACCCACAGGCGAGACCGACCACCTCGAAGCGGTCCGGGTGTGCCCGGACGACCTCCAGCGCCTGGGTCCCGATCGACCCGGTGGCGCCGAGCAGGACGACCCGCCGGCGACTCATGCACCGCCTCCGTGCTGCGGCAGTCGCTGCTCGATGCGGGCGGCCGCGCCGACGGCGGCGGGCAGCCGGGCACCGCCGCCGAGGGTGTACTGGGCGAGGAGCTGACCACAGGCGGCGTCGGCGTCGCGCCCACGGGTGTCGCGCAGGGTCACGCTGACGCCGCGCGAGCTGACGGCGTCGAGGAACCGGGCGGTCGCGTCCTTGGTGGGTTCCTGCCAGCGGACCCCCGGCGTGGGGTTGAGCGGGATCACGTTGACGTGACTGCGGGTCCGCTTCGCGATGGCGGCGAGGCGCAGCGCCTGGTCGACGGAGTCGTTGACGTCGCCGATCAGGCACCACTCGATCGTGACGCGCCGGTTCGTCGTGTCGCGGTACTCCTCCATCGCGGTGACGAGGTCCTCGATCGGGTGCTGCCGGTTCACCGGCACGAGGTCGTCGCGCAGGTCGTCGGTGGCGGCGTGCAGGCTGACGGCGAGCGTGACCGGGAGCCCCTCGCGCGCCAGCGCACGGATGCCCGGGACGAGTCCCACGGTCGAGACGGTGATGCCGCGGGCACCGAGGTCGAACCCGTCCGGGTCGTGCAGCCAGCGGAGCGTGCCGAGCGTGGTGTCGAGGTTGGCCAGCGGCTCGCCCATGCCCATGAACACGACGTTGGTGACGTGGTCGGGCACCCCCGCCGGCAACGTGCCTGCACCCTCGGCGCCGTCGACGGCCCCGTCCAGCGCGCCCGACCGCAGGGCCGCGTCGACGACCACGACCTGTCGGACGACCTCCCCGACCGTGAGCTGGCGGGTGAGCCCCGCCTGGCCGGTGGCGCAGAACGGGCAGCCCATCGCGCACCCGGCCTGCGTGGAGATGCACACCGTCGCCCGTGCGCTTGCGTCACCCCGGGCCGGGTAGAGCATCAGCACCGTCTCGATGGCCACGTCGTCACCGAACCGCAGCAGCAGCTTGTGGGTGTGGCCGTCATCGGCCACCGAGTGCGCGACGAGGTCCGGCCGGGCAGCGGAGAAGCGCGCGCTCAGCTCGTCGCGCAGCCCTTGCGGGAGGTTGGTCATCTCCTGCGGGTCGTCGACGCCCTTGACCAGCCAGTTGCGCAGCTGGTCGGCGCGGAACGAGGGCTGGCCGAGCTCGTCGACGAGCAGGGCACGGCGCCCGTCCGCATCGAGTGCGTACGGGTCGACCTGTGGGACGTCCTCGTCGACGACGTCGCCTGCTGCGGGTTCCAGGGCGGGCTCCAGCCGGTGACTGCCGCTGGCGGTGACCAGCACCTCGTAGGGTACGGCCGTCCCCGACCGGCCCGGGCGCAGCAGGAGGAACCGTGCCACGACCGACGGCCACGGCGGTGCTGCTGGCCGCTGCTGCGGTGGCCCGTGCCACGGCCGTCGCGCTGGCGGTGCCGGACAGCGGTCTGGACCCACGCACGCTCGTGCTGGCGATCGACGTCCTCGTGCCCGCGGCGATCGCAGCCGGCGACCTCCGCCGGGTCGCGGCGGCCGAACCGGCGGCGGTGGCGTTCGGCGCGCTCGGTGCCGGGACGATGCTGGCGCAGGGGCTGCTCCTGCTGACGGGCGAGGTCGAACCCTCGGTCGTGCTGGGTGCCTTCCTCAGCGCCTCGACGCTCGCGATGCTCGCCGGCGCCGCGGTGGTCGGCCGCTGGCAGGACCGCGGGGGACCGCGGGCGGGCACGGGGTCGCGTCCGCTGCGGGTCGTGGCCGTCGCCGCGACGGTCGCGCTGGCCGCGGTGCTGGTCACGCGGGACGTGGCCGTGCTCGGCGTGGTCCCCGTGCCCGGTGGTGCCCTGCCCGGCCCGGTCGGGATCGCCACCACGATCGACCTGCGGCGGCTGCCGCTGCTGCTCGCGGTCCTGCTGCCCGTGGGGTGGGCGGCGACACGTCACGGCGACGCGCCGCTGCGCGCCGTCGCGCTCGTGCTCGGTGCCCGGGCCGTCCTGGAGGCCGTCGCCGACGCCACCCTGCTGGGCCTCGGCGCGCCGCTGTGGCCGACGATCGCCGGGGTCGCGGCCGCGGTCACGCTCCTCGTCGTGGTCCCGCGGTGGCCTCAGGCCACGAGCTCGAGCGCGTAGTAGCCGACCGGCAGTGCCAGCAGGAGCGCGTCGACCCGGTCCAGCACCCCACCGTGGCCCGGCAGCATCCGCCCGAGGTCCTTCAGACCGAGGTCCCGCTTGACCATGGACTCGGCGAGGTCCCCGAAGAAGCCGGCCAGCGCCGACAGCGCCGCGATGATCGCGCCGTCGAGCGGGTCGGCGAACAGCTCGCCGTCGACGAGCGGCAGGACGAACCACGCCGTCACCGCGCTGAAGACGATGCCACCGACGAGCCCCTCCCAGGTCTTGTTGGGCGACACGGTCGGCGCGATCTTCGTCCGCCCGACCAGACGCCCCACGGCATAGGCCCCGATGTCGCCGAAGATCGCACCGCCACCGACCGCCAGCATCGCGGCCACGCCGCCGGACTCACGGTTGACCAGCAGGATCGCGAAGCTGGCGAGGAACACGATCCAGGAGCCGAGGAAGATCGTGATCGACAGCTTGCCGACCGAGTCCTCACGGGGCGTCGCGGCGAGCTCCCAGCCGAAGGCTCCGAGCACGAGCACGAGCATCCCGAGGGTCTGCCCCTGCGGCCCGAGCGCGTACGTGGCGCCACCGAGGACGACGGCCGTGACCAGCAGGACGGGACGGGCCACGGTGCGCTCGGTCGTCGCGAGCGTCGTGCCGGTCTCCCAGACCGCGAACATCGTGCACAGCACGACGACGACGGTGAAGACGAGCGGGTCGGTGAACAGCGACCACAGGAACACGCCACCGAGCACCACGCCGACGGCGATCGCCACCGGCAGGTTCCGGCCCCCGGCCCGCCCGGCGTCCGGGTCCACCGATCGGTTCTCGCTCGCCCCGCTCACAGGTCCCCGCTCTCGCTGTCGTCGCCCCGCCCGTCGGCAGCGGCTCAGATCTCCTTGAGCTCGGTCTCCTTGCCCTTCAGCTGCTGGTCGACCTTGGCGACCTCGTTGCTGGTGAGCTCGTCGACCTGCTTCTCGTACCGCTCGCGCTCGTCCTGGCTGATCGCGCCGTCCGACTCGAGCCGGTCCAGCTCGTCGCGGGCGCTGCGCCGGACGTTGCGGATCGAGATCCGGGCCTCCTCGGCGTACTGGCCGGCGAGCTTGATGTAGTCCTGCCGCCGCTCCTTGGTGAGCTCCGGGAAGACGCAGCGGATGACGTCACCGTCGTTGGCGGGGTTCAGGCCGAGGTCGGCGTTGCGGATGGCCGCCTCGATGTCGTTGAGCGCCGACTTGTCGTACGGGTTGACCAGCAGCATCCGGGGCTCCGGCACGGCGCAGTTCGCCAGCTGCAGCAGCGGCGTCCTGGTCCCGTAGTAGTCGACCATGACGCGCTGGAGCACCTGTGGGTTGGCACGGCCGGTGCGGATCGTGGCGAAGTCGCCGCCGAGCTTGTCGACGGCGCCCTCCATGCGCTGCTTGGCGTCGGCGAGGATCTCCTGGGGGGTGTCCATGCTCGTGCTCCTCGGGCAGGGTCGACCGGCGCGCGGCCAGTGGCGGGGGTGGTCAGGCGGCGTGGACCAGGGTGCCGACGTCCTCGCCGCGGACCACGCGGGCGATGTTGCCCTCGGTCAGCATGTCGAACACGACGATCGGCAGCTTGTTGTCCATGCACAGCGAGATCGCCGTCGCGTCCATGACCTTCAGGCCCTGGTTCAGGACGGCGAGGAAGTCGATCGCGTCGTAGCGCGTGGCGTCGGGGTTGGTGACGGGGTCGCTGTCGTAGACGCCGTCGACCTTGGTGCCCTTCAGGATCGCGTCCGCACCGATCTCCAGCGCGCGCTGTGCGGCGGTGGTGTCGGTCGTGAAGTACGGCGCGCCCAGACCGGCCGCGAAGATCACGACGCGGCCCTTCTCCAGGTGCCGCAGCGCGCGACGACGGATGTACGGCTCGGCGAAGTCCTGCATGTTGACGGCCGTCTGCACCCGCGTCTGGACGCCGGCGCGCTCGATCGCGTCCTGCAGGGCGAGGGCGTTGATGACCGTGCCCAGCATCCCCATGTGGTCGGCCGTGGAGCGGTCCATGCCGCGCTGCGCGAAGGCGGCGCCACGGATCATGTTGCCGCCACCCACGACGATGGCGACCTCGGTGCCCTCGGTCTCGACGAGGGCGACGACCTCCTCGGCCACGCGGAGCACGATCAGCGGGTCGATGCCGCCCTTGGTGTCCGCGTCCTGGAAGGCCTCACCGCTGAGCTTGAGGAGGACCCGTCGTAGCGGGGTTCGGTCGCTCATGGCGGGAGGTCTCCTGTGGGTGGCCGTGGTGGAGCCTAGCGGCCACCGGTGGGGCCCCCGCGCGGTGCGGCGCGGTCTGCGGACGCCCCGCACCGGCCGATCGGACCGAGCGCGAGGGCCCCGCGATGCTGCACGGTGGTGCCCCGGGGGCGACGAGAACGATGCAGGGGTGACGATGCAGGGCGACGACCCGCAGCGCCTGGCCGCCGTGCGCGGCTCCGGCCTCATGATGACGCAGGACGACCCGACCTTCGACCGCGCTGCCCGGATGGCGGCGCGGGCCACCGGGTCACCCGTGGCGCTCGTCTCGGTGGTCGGTGCGGCGCGGCAGCACTTCGTGGGCCAGTTCGGCCTCGCCGGCGAGCTGGCGGCCCGTCGTGGTTCGCCGATCCGGACGTCCTGCTGCCGCCTCGTGGTGACTGCGGACGAACCGGTGGTCGTCGCGGACGCGGCTGCGGACGCGACCCTCGCCGCGCTCGCCCCGATCGACGGGCTCCCCATCGGCGCGTACGCCGGGGTGCCGCTGCGGGACGCCGACGGGATCACGCTGGGCGCAGTCTGTGCGGTGTGGCCGGTCCCCCACGTGTGGGACGACGGCGACGTCACGGCGCTCGAGGACGTGGCGTCGTTCCTCCAGGCGCACCTGACCCTGCGTGCGACGACCCGCGAGCTGCGCGGGGTCGCCACGACCCCGGTCGCGGCTCGCCGTCGACGGGCCGGTCACGGCTGCCGGACGCTGCCCCTGCCGCCGCGCCGCCGCTGACGCCACACGGGACGACCCCCGGCAGCTCGCCGGGGGTCGTCTCGTTGGTGTGTCGGTGTGGTCAGCCGACCTGCATCCGACGGAAGTCGGCGACGGCGACACCGTCGACGGCCTCGACCGCCTCGCGGACGGTCTGCTTGTCGTTGAGGACGTACGGCTGGTTCAGCAGCACGATCTCGCTGTAGACCTTCTTGACCTTGCCCTCGACGATCTTGTCGACGATGTGCTCGGGCTTGCCCTCCTCGAGGGCCTCCTTGCGCGCGAACTCCTGCTCCTTGGCGACCATGGCCTCGTCGACCTGGTCCTCGGAGACGACGATCGGCTTCATCGCGGCGATGTGCATCGTCAGGCCGCGCGCGAGCGCGCCGACCTCGTCGGCGTCACCGTCGACGTCGAGGTTGAGCAGCACGCCGACCTTGGCCGGGGCGCCCGGGGTGGGCGTGTGCAGGTAGGTGTGGACGTCGCCCTCGAAGCGGACGAAGTCGGCGACCTCGAGCTTCTCGCCGGTGACGGCCTGGACCTCGGAGATGACGTCCGCGACCTTCTTGCCACCGAGCTCGCTGTCGAGCAGGGCGGCGACGTCGGCCGGCGACGTCGCGGCGACGTGCTCCGCGAGCTGGGTGCCCAGCTGCTGGAAGCGGTCGCCCTTGGCGACGAAGTCGGTCTCGCACGAGATCTGGACGAGCACGCCGACGCCGTCGGCGGTGTGCCCGAAGATCGCGCCCTCGTCGGCAGTGCGCTCCTGGGCGCGTGCGTCCATCTTCGCGCCGGTGCGCTCGCGGACGAGGTCCGCGGCCTTCTCGAAGTCGCCATCGGCGTCGACGAGGGCCTTCTTGCAGGCCATCATGGGTGCGTCGGTGAGCTCACGGAGCTTCTTGACGTCTGCGGCAGTGATGTCAGCCACGTCAGTGTCCTGTCATTGCTGGGTGGGAGGTTCGGTGAACAGCGCAGCCGACGCCGCGACGGCGCCGGCGTGCGCGGAGGAGGTCACTCCTCCTCGGTGGTCTCGTCGGCCTCTGCGGTCTCGGCGGGCGCCTCCTCGGCGGGCGCCTCCTCGGCAGCGGCCGGGGCAGCGACGTCCTCGCCGGTGGCGGCGGAGGCCTGCTCGGCAGCCTGCTGGCGCTCGAGCTCGAGCTCCCAGGCGGCCTTCGGCTCGGAGGTGTCCAGCCCACTGCCCTCGGCAGAGGCGGCCTCCATCGCGGCGATCTGCAGGTCCTCGTCGGGGCTGCGCGACGCACGGAGCATCAGGCCGTCGGCGACGGCGTCGGCGATGATGCGGGTCAGCAGCGCAGCCGAGCGGATCGCGTCGTCGTTGCCCGGGATCGGGAACTGGACCATGTCCGGGTCGCAGTTGGTGTCGAGGATCGACACGACCGGGATCTTGAGGCGGTTGGCCTCCTTGACCGCGATCGACTCGATCTCGGTGTCGATGACCCAGACGGCGTCCGGCAGCTTCTCCATGTCGCGGATGCCACCGAGGTTGGTCTGCAGCTTCTCGTGCTCACGGCGCAGCTGCAGGACCTCCTTCTTGGGCAGCAGGTCGTAGGTGCCTGCCTGCTCCATCGCCTCGAGCTCCTTGAGGCGCGAGATGCGGCCCTTGATCGTCTCGAAGTTGGTGAGCATGCCGCCCATCCAACGCTCGGTGACGTAGGGCATGCCGACGCGGTTGGCCTGGAACTCGATGACCTCCTGCGCCTGCTTCTTGGTGCCGACGAACATGATCGTCCCACCGCGGGCGACGAGGTCACGCGTGAAGGTGTAGGCCTTCTCGATGCGACCCACCGTCTGGCGGATGTCGATGACGTAGATGCCGTTGCGCTCGCCGTAGATGAAGCGACGCATCTTGGGGTTCCACTTGCGGGTCTGGTGGCCGAAGTGGACGCCGGCCTCGAGCAGCTGGCGCATGGTGACGACTGCCATGAGTCGTGTCCTTTGTGTGCAGTGGTTGGGGATGCGTCCAGGTCGTCCGGGTGCTGCAACTGTGCAGCGTGGCCGATCCCCTGCTGCTCCCGCCGCGCGTCGGGATGCGTGCTGGGGACACCGGGGCCACCCGTCGCTGGACGTGTGGGATGGTGTGCGTCGGGACGGCGTTCGCCCCGCGCGTGAGCGCGCGAACGCCCGGTGCAGCGCACCGGGCCGTCGTGGACGGTACCCGTGCCGGCCGCACGGCGTCCACCGGACGTGTGCTCACCGCACCCGGGCCCGTGGCCACAGCCGGTCGGCCGCGGCGGGGGCCGGGACCAGCGACGCCACCAGGCGACCGATGGCGAGGGGGTCGACGTACGTGTCGCCGTGCCGGGCCGACCAGTGGAGCGCGTCCCGACCGTGCGCGCGGCCGGAGGTCCCGAGGACCGACCCGCGCACGACGTGGTCGCCGCGACCGACGTGGACCTCGTCGAGCGGTCCGACGGTCGTGCGGACGGTGCCGTGGTCGACGGTCACCCAACGTGCGGCGACGACCCGGCCGGCGAACGTGACCCGACCGGCCGCGGCCGCACGGACGAGCGTGCCCGGCGCGGCGCCGAGGTCGACGCCGCGATGGC
>JBFKQZ010000032.1:0-18249 GCA_041627475.1 Nitriliruptoraceae bacterium
CTGCCCCACGTCCGCGATGTAGACCTGGTCGACGTCGAACGCGACCCGGTACGGGTTGCGCAGCCCCCAGGCCCAGATCTCCTCGGCCGCGCCCTCCACGCCGACGAACGGGTTGTCGGCCGGGATCCGGGCGACGGCCGGGTCGTCGAGGTCCAGGCGCAGCAGCGCACCGAGCAGCGTGCTGCGGTCCTGCCCGTTCCCGTAGCGGTCGCCGGCCCCGCCACCGTCACCGAGCGCGAGCCAGAACCTGCCGTCGGGCCCGAACGTGGCCGTGCCACCGTTGTGGTTGCGCGCCGGCTGCGGGACGCGCAGCACGACCTGCTCGGTGGCAGGGTCCGGGCGACCGTCGCCACCGACGAGGTAGGTCGCCAGCGTCGTGGCGCTGTCGCCCGCGGTCCAGTGGGCGACCCAGTGGCCGCCGTCGGGGTGCACGTCGACGCCGAGCAGGCCCTGCTCGCCGCCCGAGCGGACGCGGTCGGCCAGGTCGAGCCAGACCTCACCGGTGTCCAGGTCCGTGACGCGCCCCACCTGCTCGACCACGAACGTGCGACCGCCGGCCGCGAAGGCGTGGACCGGGCCGCTGAACCCGTCACCTGCGACCTCCAGGGCCACGGTCAGCGCAGCAGGGTCGGGCGACGGGCTCGGCGACGGCGACGGACTGGGCGACGGCTCCGCGGACGGTGACGGATCGTCGCTGGGCGACGGGGCCGCGCTCGGCGACGGCGTCGCCGGTTCGGCGCGCACCTCCTCGTCGCTGCCGGTCGCGCAGCCCGCGAGCAGCAGTGCGGTCACGGCCACGGCTGCGGCGAGACGACGACGGACGTGGGGACGCGATGTGCTGTGCATGGCGCCAGTGCACCGCATCGCTCGGCGCTCCGCCCCGGCCCAGTGGCCGTGGCGTGTCAGGCGAGGCCGGCGGCCTCGAGCAGTGCCTGTCCGACCTCCTCGGCGCGGGCGCGCCCCGCAGCAGCGTCCCCCTCCACGACCAGGTCGACGTACGCCTTGCACTTCGGCTCGGTGCCGCTCGGCCGCAGCAGTGCCCGTCCCCCGTCGAGCGTGAACTCCACGAGGTTGCTGTCCGGCAACCACCCGGGCCGCTGGTCAGCACCCGACGCGAGGTCGCGGAATCCTGTGACCCGGGCACCCGCCAGGTCGTCCGGCTGCGCCTCCCGGATGCGCCGCATCGCGTCGGCGATCTCCTGCGGACCGTCCGGACCGTCCCGCACCGCCGAGACCTGTGCGGCCACCCACGCGCCGTCCCGCGCACGGAGCGCGGCGAGACGGTCGGCGACGGTCAGCCCCTCCGCTGCCAGCCGTCGGGCGAGGTCGACGAAGGCGACCGTCGCACCGACGCCGTCCTTGTCACGCACCACGGCACCGACCGAGTACCCGAGCGCCTCCTCGGTCCCGAGCACCGGCGTCCAACCCTCGAGCTCGAGGTGGTGCAGGGCGTGCCAGATCCACTTGAAGCCGGTCAGCGTCGACTCGTGCCGCGCCCCGTGGTGCGCCGCGACCGCCGCGACCCAGGGGCTGGTCACGATGCTGCTGGCGACGACGGCGCGGTCGCCGTCGTGCTGGGCCAGCAGGTCGTCGGCCAGCAGCACGGCGACCTCGTTGCCGCTCAACCGCCGCCAGGCGCCGTCGTCGCGGATGCCGGCCGCGAGGCGGTCGGTGTCGGGGTCGTTGGCGACGACGAGGTCGGCCCCCCGCTCGTCGGCCAGCGCGAACGCGAGGTCGAGCGCCCCCGGCTCCTCCGGGTTCGGGAAGCTCACCGTCGGGAACGTCCCGTCGGGCTCGTGCTGCTCCGCGACCGTCGCGACGTCCTCCACGCCGGTCCGGGCGAGTGCGTCGAGCACGACGGCGCCACCGACGCCGTGCAGCGACGTGTGCACGATCCCGATGTCGGCCCGTGCCGCGTCCGGGTCGATCCGCTCCTCGAGCTGGTCGAGGTAGCGGCCGCGGGCGAAGGGACCGAGCTCCTCGACGAGGTCGTGCGACCACGGGTCGTCGACCATCGGGACGTCCGTCGCCGCGGGTGCGCGGGCGACGAGGTTCGCGATCGCCTCGTCCGTCGGCGGCACGATCTGGATGGCATCGGTGCCGTAGACCTTGTAGCCGTTGTCCTGCGGCGGGTTGTGGCTCGCCGTGACGACGACTGCCCCGGCGGCGTTCGTCTCTCGCGCCGCCCAGGCGACCAGTGGGGTCGGGGTCGGCTCGTCCCAGCCGATGACGCGCCGACCCGCGGCCACGGCGACGGCGACGACGTCGGCCGCGAACCGGGCGGAGTCCGGGCGCGCGTCGTAGCCGACGCACAGCGCGTCCTCGTCGTCGGCGACCACGGCGAGGTGCTGGAGCAGGGCCCACGTCGTGCGGATGACGGTCGCCCGGTTCATCCGACCGGGACCCGGGCCGACCCGGCCGCGCAGGCCGGCCGTGCCGAAGGTCAGCGGGCGGGCGACCGCGGCCCGGAGCTCCTCGAGGTCGTCGGCCTCGAGCGCAGCCTCCAGCTGCTGCCTCGTGACCGGGTCGGGGTCCCCCAGGACCCACGCCAGCGCGGCTGCACGGACCTGCTCGTCGTCCACGTCGTCTCCTCGTCGCGGCAGGGCACGGTACGCGGCCAGCCGTTCCCGCTGCCTGCGCGGGCACGGGGTGCGACACTGCCTCCATGGACACGACCCTCGCTCGCCGCGCGCTGCGCTGGACCGGTGCCACCGCCGCGCTCGCTGCACCGGCGGCAGCCGGTGTCGCCTGGGTGGCCGCACGGGCGCTGACGTCGGCACCGGCGCCGAAGGTCCGCGTGCCGACCATGCGCGCCCGCTTCCTCGACGACGAGCTCGTCGAGCTGGTCGGTGACCGCGCCGACGACCCGGGCACGTGGGGCCTGCGACTCGACCACGGCTTCGTCCAGGTGACCGACGTCCGGGCCGTCGACGGCGAACAGGTCGTCCGGCCCTACCACGTGCTGGAGGGCCTGGCCGACCTGCCCGAGCTGCGCGAGGACCGCCGGGTGGCCGACCGTCGCACACACGAGGACCGCCGCGTGACGTCGGACCCGTTGCGGCTGCTCGGCCGTCGCCGGCTGCGTGACCGGCGGCGGGAGCAGATCGACCCGCCCTGGCCGGTCGACGCGACGATCACGCCGTACGCGTGGCCCGACGACCCCCAGGTGCTCGCCCGCCACGTCGGGGCCGAGTTCCGGGTCGGCGGCGTGCGCAGCGCCGGCCACGTCCTGCCGACGTGGCTGCTCCTGCCTCCCGAGCCGCGCGACACATGGGTGATCGCGGTGCACGGTCGCTCGTCGTCACGCACCGAGCTGTTCCGTCTGGCCGAGATCGCGCTGCGCAACGACCTCCCGGTCCTGATCGCGAGCTACCGGACCGATGCGTGGACCGCCGCGCCACCGCCGGTGTCGACGCTCGGCACGACCGAGTGGCGCGACGTCGAGGCGAACGTCGCCGCAGCCCTCGCCGGTGGGGCGAAGCAGGTCGTGCTGGCAGGCTGCTCGCTCGGCGGCGGGCTGGTGGCGCACGTGGTGCGCCGGTCGCGGCTGGCGCCGTGGATCACCGGCATCGTGCTGGACAGCCCCGCACTGGCGTGGAACCGGATCCTCCGCCAGGTCGCCGTCACCAACCGCCTGCCGACCGTCCTGGTCCCCGCGGTCATGGCGGCAGCACGCGTGCGCGCCCGGATCGACTGGGACGCCCTGGACCACCTGACCGCGGCCGACGAGTTCGCCCAGCCCGTCCTCGTGCTGCACGGCCGCGAGGACGACGTGGTCCCCGTGTGGACGTCGGAGGCCTTCGCCGCCGCGCGTCCGGACCTGGTCACGCTGGAGGTCTTCCCCGACGCCGACCACGTCACGAGCTGGAACCACGCACCGATCCGCTACAGCCGCGCCGTCCGCCGCTTCCTCTCCCGCGTGGCGGTCACGACCTGACCCCGCGAGTTTCCTCGCACAACGCGAGGAAACACAGGGCGCCCGGACCGAGGCACCCCGTCAGCCCCGGACTCGATCCGAGTTTCCTCGCACAGTGCGAGGAAACTCAGAAGCCGAGGTGGTCGGCGAGGGCGGCGCGCCAGGTGGTGGGGCTGCCGAAGAGCAGCTTCGAGGACTTCGCGCGCTTGAAGTACAGGTGCGCGTCGTGCTCCCAGGTGAAGCCGATGCCACCGTGGTTCTGGATGTTGTCGCCCGCTGCCTGCTCGTAGACCTGACCGCAGTAGGACACGGCGATGGCCGACGCGACCAGCGTCTCGTCGGCGTCGTCGGTGTCCAGCGTCCGCACGGCGTGGTAGGCGGCCGACTTGGCGGCCTCCACGTGCTTGAGCGTGTCGGCCATGCGGTGCTTCAGCGCCTGGTAGCTGCCGATCGCCCGCCCGAACTGCTTGCGGTCGCGGCCGTACTGCACCGAGGTCTCGAGCACCTGCTGGGCGCCACCGACCGACTCGTTGGCCAGCACGACCGCACCGACGGTCGCAGCCCGCTCGAGCACGCCGTCCGCGTCGCTCGCGACGACCGTCGCCGGTGCGCCGTCGAAGGCCAGCTCGGCCTGCTTGCGGGTCAGGTCCAGGACGGGCAGCGGCGTCGCCGTGAGGTCGGCCGCGTCGACGGCGACCAGCGCGGTGCCGCCGTCGTGGTCGACGGCGAGCAGCACGACGTCGGCCGTCACGCCGTCCACGACGAACCCCGCCGTCCCGGTCACCGTCGAGCCGTCGAACGTCACCTCGGTGTGGTCGGGCCGGTGCGCCAACGTGGCGCGCCGCTCCCCCGCAGCGAGCTGCCCGAGCAGCTCGTCGGCGACGTCGCCACGCACGTGGAGCAGCGCCGCCGTCGCGAGCACCGCCGAGGACAGCCACGGGGCGCAGAGCAGGCGACGACCCATCTCCTCGGCGACGACGCCCACCTCGGTCCAGCCCATGCCAGCCCCGCCGAGCTCACCGGGCACGGGCAGCGCGAGCAGCCCCATCTCGGCCAGCTCGGCCCACTCGGCCGTGTCGAAGCCGTCCTCGGTGTCCATCAGCTCGCGCACCCGCTCGGACTCCGAGCGGTCCCCGAGCCACTTCGACACCAGCTCGCGCAGCATCTGCTGCTCGTCGGTCTGCGTGAAGTCGATCACCACGTCGGTCTCAGCCACGGGGCACGTCCTTCCACGGGATGTTCTTGTCGACCCGGGGCTCGCCGGGCAGGCCCAGCACGCGCTCGCCGAGGATGTTCTTCATGATCTCGCTCGTGCCACCCTCGATCGAGTTGGCGCGAGCACGCAGGTAGAGCTGCTCGAGCGACTCGTCACGTGCAGTGCCCGACGCCTCGGGTGCCGTGAACTCGTAGCCCTTCGGGTAGAGCATCCCCGCGGCGCCCTTGACGTCCATCCCGAACTCGGTGACGGCCTTGTTGAGGTCGGCCCAGTGGAGCTTGCCGGTGGAGCCCTCGGGCCCGGGGTTGCCGGCCTTGCGGTTGGCGTTCGCCCGGATCGACGTCAGGCGCATCGCCTCGTACTCGATCCAGAACTTCGTCAGCGTGTCGCGGGCGACCGGGTCGTCGCCACCGTGCTCCTGCCACGCGGCCACGGCGTGCTTCACCATCCCGTCGCCACGCTCGGGGATGTTCGAGCCGATCGCCACGCGCTCGTTGGACAACGTGGTCATCGCCACCGACCATCCCTCACCGACCTCACCGATGCGGTGCTCGTCGGGGATGCGCACGTCGTCGAGGTAGACCTCGTTGAACTCCGCCTCACCCGTGATCTGGTAGAGCGGCCGCACGTCGACGCCCTCGGCCTCCATGTCGAGGAGGAAGTAGGTCATCCCCGCGTGCTTGGGCACGTCCGGGTCGGTGCGGGTGACCAGCAGGCCCCACTTCGCGATGTGCGCCAGGGTGGTCCAGACCTTCTGCCCGTTGACGATCCAGGTGCCGTCCTCCTCGACGGCGCTCGTCGCGAGCCCCGCGAGGTCCGACCCCGCCCCGGGCTCGGAGAACAGCTGGCACCAGATCTCCTCGCAGGTGAACATCGGTCGCAGCAGGCGGTCCTGGTGCTCCTCGCTCGCGTGCGTCACCAGCACCGGCGCGCCCATGCCGATGCCGAGCACGTTGTTGCGCCGGTTGCTGATCGAACCGCCAGCGTCGACGATCGCGTCGTTCACCACGGCCTGGAAGCGCGGGTTGACCCCCAGGCCACCGCGGCCCTCGGGGAACTGCACCCAGGCCAGGCCGGCATCGAATTGGGCGCCCCAGAAGTCCTGGTGCGGCGTGTCGGCCGGTGGATGGTCGGTCAGCAGCCTGTCGAGCGCCTCCGCCACACGTGCATCGTCCGAACCCGCCACCGTGCTCCCGTTCACCGGTTGGGCGCGGCACCGTAGTCACCGGTCCCCACGGTCGCGCACGACCGGACGACCGGGGCCGTCACTCGCCGAGCGCGGCGGCCCGGATCTCCTTGCACGTGGGACAGACCGGGTAGCGCTCGGGATCGCGCGTCGGCACCCACTTCTTGCCGCACAGGGCGAGGATCGCCTCGCCGTCCACGTACGCCTTCATCAGGTCCGACTTGCGCACGTAGTGCGAGAAACGGTCGTGGTCCCCGTCGTCGAGCTGTTCCTCGACGTCGGGGCGGGTGATGGTCTCGGTGGCTGTGTCACTCATCGTGCGCCACGATACCCACACCGGCCGGACGGCCGCTCCGAACACCGACTGCTCCCGAGACCCCAGGCCCCATCCGTGCCCACCGCACTCGCCCTCCCCGGCTGGGGCACGGCGTCGGACCGCATGCAGCCGATCTGTGACGCCCTCGCGCAGGCCGGTGTGGCCGCGCGGCCGTGGCGCTACGAGGCCCGCGGTTCGATCCGCTCGCTGGGCGCCCGGCTCGCGGCGGCCGCCGCTGCGGAGTCGGACCCGGTCCACCTGGTCGGCCACTCCCTGGGTGGTCTGGTCGCGGCCAGTGCCGTGCTGCACCACGGCGCCCCCGTGGCGTCCGTCACGACCGTCAACAGCCCGTGGCGCGGCACGTGGGCGGCGTGGACGGCGCACCCCGGCGACCCGCTCGGGCAGGAGCTCCGCTGGGGGTCCGACAGCCTCGACGAGCTGCGGTCGGTCCTCGCCCATCACCTGCGGGGCGACGACGGACCCCGCTGGTCCGTGCTGTCCGCCGCCGGCGACCTCGCGGTGCCGATCACCGGCTCGACCCGGGTGCCCGACGGCGAGCGCCTCACGACCCGGATCGTCCCCGTGCACGGCCACTCGGTGAGCCTGCTGCACGAGCGCATGGTCGCAGCCGTCGCCGACCACGTCGTCGCGGTGCCCGCCTGACTCAGCCGCCGCGGCGGAACGTGTTGCCGCGTGCGTCGTCCCCGCGGTCGAGCGTCCGGTCCGGGCAGGACGCCAGCATCGGCGACTTGACGAGCAGCGGCCGGTCGAACGGGACGACCTGCGTGCCGCCGTCGTCCAGCGTCAGCGTGATCCCGGTGTAGATGTCGATCGCGCGCTCGTGGAAGTAGCGGCAGTTCGTGACCAGGACGTCGACCAGCAGGGTCCCGCCGTCCTGCGCGATGCCCTCGACGGTCAACAGGTTGTGCTCGTCATCGCCGAGCCGCGCGCCCACGACGTCGCCGCCCGACCACGGCAGGACCATCGTCGTCCGGTCGTCGTGCTCGTAGGCGAGGACGTAGGACCCGGCGGCCCCGTAGACGTCCTCGTTCCCCCAGTCGGACTCCACGACGTCCGGGTCACCGGGGAAGGTGATGGCGACCCGCGGCATCGGCGCCGGCGCCGTCGAGGCGGACTCGAGCGTCGCGACCGTGACACCCACCAACGCCACGAGGAGGACCACGAGCACGGTCCGCCGACGACGGCGGGCGCGCCCAGCCGCGGGCGGCCCGGGGGTCTGCACCTCGTCGAGCAGCATGGTCACGCCTCGACCTGGGACCTGCGGCGACGCAGGGTCGTGGCAGCCACGACGGCGCCGCTGCCCACGAGGAACAGCACGCCCCCACCGCCGGTCGCAGCGAGGTCGGCCACCGTCGGGTCCCCGGCGGCGGCGTCACCCGCATCGCCAGCGGCGCTGGCGATCCGCACGTCGCCCTGTGCTGCCCAGGTCGCGTCGTCCGGCGCGGCCTCACGACCCTCGGGGGCGTCCGGGGTGTCGAACCAGTCGCAGTTCTCCGGGTCGGGGTTGTCCCGCTGGTGGTACTCGGAGCACGGCAGGAGCTCACCCGACTTGGTGGCGTCCGGCGCCTGGTTGGCGGACCCCACGTCACACGTCGGGAGGACGAAGCCCTTGGCGTTGTTGCTCACGCCCGAGAACGACGCCGAGGCGTCCTCGGACGTCGAGGTGTTGTCCTGCCAGCAGTTCCCGAAGCCCTGGTCGTCCCACCAGACGTCGAGCCCGTTGGGCTGGACGAAGTCGTCGGGGTGCAACCCGAAGGAGTTCCCGGTGTAGTGGTTGTCGTGCGAGGTGTCGCCCTCGGCCGACAGGTACTCGGACAGCGAGGTCTGCAGCCCCGCCATGTTCCCGCTCTCGACCGCGTTCTGCGTCCCCTTCTGGTAGCGGATCACGGCCGGCACGTAGAACTGCATCACGCCGTTGCGCCAGTTGTCGTAGATCAGGTTGTCGCGCACGAGGTTGCTGTTGCCGCCGGCGATCATGACGCCCGTGCCGACCGGCACCGGGAACGCCGGGCAGACGATCCCGTCCTCGAAGCCCACGTCCGCGGGGACGGGTTCGTGGCACGGCGCGTCCTCACCCTGGACGTTCTCGTAGAAGTTGACGTTGTTCGAGAAGATCCGGTTGTTCTCCAGGAACGCGTGGTCCTGCGGCATGCCCGGGTGGTTCGGCACGAACGAGTCGGTGACGTAGCCGGCGCCGTTGTGGTGGACGACGTTGTCGTGGAACCACACGGAGTTGCCCGCCGTCCCGGAGAACCCGAGCGCGTTGTGGTGGGTGTTGCAGCCGAAGATCTCGACCGACCAGCGCTCCAGCGGCGCGGTGGCGACCTCGTGGCGGCGCGTGACGGGGTTGATCGCACCGTTCACGTCGGCCGCGGAACCGGGGTAGACGCCCGAGTCGCCGTTGTGGTGCGTCCGGCAGTTGGAGATGACGCCACGGTCCGCCGTGAACGTCAGGATCCCGTACAGCTGGTTGAAGTTCGCCTCGACACGGTCGAGGAGGTAGCCGCTGGTCTCGTGGACGTAGATCGCGTTCTCGCGGAACAGCTCGAACGCCATGTTGACCAGGCGGAATCCGTCGGCGCGGTCCGCCTTGATGCCGTTGTGCTTGCGCCAGTCACCGCTCTCGTCGAAACCACCCTCGACACGCACGTCCTGCGGGGTCTCGCCGGTGCCCTCGATCTGGAGGTCGCACAGCTGGTTGTCGCAGAGGATGTCCTCGTCGTCCGGGTCGTCACCGGCGACCGTGATGAGGTTGATGACCTCGCCGCACGAGACGATCAGCTCGTACTCGACCACGCCACCGTCATAGGCCCTGGCGCACGCCGCCTCGACGGACGGCTCCTCGCGGTAGAGGCCGGGCAGGACGTAGATGGTGGTCGCCTGGACCTGGACCGCGTCGACGGCTGCCTGGATGTGCTCGAAGGCGCACTCGTCCAGCAGCTCCTCGTTGAACGCCCGGAGGTCGGCGTCACCGATCGTGGCGATCCGGTCCCCCGAGTCGTCCTTGCAGACGACCAGTCGGGCGGCCTCGGCGCCCGGCTCGCGGTAGGTGGGGATCTCGGTCGGGGCATCGGCCGGCGGGAACACCGACTCGCGCTCCTCGTGGGCCACGGCGACGGCGGGGACGAGCAGCAGGAGACTGATCGTCGCTGCGAGCAGCGAACGGAGGATCGAGCGGGTCACGGCGGCCTCGGCGGGTCGGTGCGAGCGAACGGCCGTCGGGCTGGACCCCGACAGCTCCGGACGGTTCTTCGCCGCTGGCGCTGACGGCTCCCTCCTGCGAGTTCCGCCCGCGCGGCGCCCGCGCGCCCGTGTCCGCCCGGTGGCCCCGCCAGCAGCAGCGCTACGGTCGCGGCGGCCGCGACATGGGAGCCCGCCGTGCCCGCACTCGACACGACCGTGGACGTCGACGCCGCCCAGGCGCAGCAGCGCCGCGCCCACCACGAGGCACTGCTCGACGACCTGCGCGACCGCCTGGCACGAGCGGCTCGCGGGGGCAGTGAGCGGTCGCGTCGCCGCCACCTCGACCGCGGCAAGCTGCTCCCCCGCGAGCGCGTGGACGCGCTGCTCGACCCCGGCACGCCGTTCCTCGAGCTGTCCCCCCTCGCCATGGAGGACATGGAGGACGGCGCGGCGCCCGGAGCCGGGATCATCACGGGCCTCGGCCGCGTGCAGGGGCGCACCGTCGTCGTCGTCGCCAACGACGCCACGGTCAAGGGCGGGACGTACTTCCCCATCACGGTCAAGAAGCACCTGCGGGCGCAGGAGGTCGCGCTCGAGAACCGACTGCCGTGCATCTACCTCGTCGACTCCGGCGGCGCGTTCCTGCCGAAGCAGGACCAGGTGTTCCCCGACAAGGAGCACTTCGGCAGGATCTTCCGCAACCAGGCCACGATGTCGGGCCTCGGCATCCCCCAGATCGCGGTCGTCATGGGCTCGTGCACGGCGGGCGGTGCGTACGTCCCCGCGATGAGCGACCAGACCATCATCGTCCGGGAGCAGGGCACGATCTTCCTCGGCGGGCCACCGCTGGTGAAGGCAGCGACGGGCGAGGAGGTCTCGGCCGAGGAGCTCGGCGGCGGCGACCTGCACGCCCGCACGTCCGGTGTGGTCGACCACCTCGCCGTCGACGACCGGCACGCACTGGCGATCGCCCGCGACGTCGTGGGGACGCTGCCCCGCCCCTCCCCGGTCGACCACGACCGGGTCGCGTCACGGCCACCGGCCGTCGACTCGTCGACGGTCTACGACGTCCTGCCCGACGACCAGAATACGCCCTACGACGTCCGCGAGGTGATCGCACGGCTCGTCGACGGCAGCGAGTTCGACGAGTTCAAGGCGCTGTACGGCGACACGCTGGTGTGCGGGTTCGCGCGGATCCACGGGATCCGGGTCGGGATCGTCGCCAACAACGGGATCCTGTTCCGCGAGTCCGCCCTGAAGGGAGCCCACTTCGTCGAGCTGTGCGACCAGCGACGGATCCCCCTGCTGTTCCTCCAGAACATCACCGGGTTCATGGTCGGACGCGAGTACGAGGCCGGCGGCATCGCCAAGGACGGCGCGAAGATGGTCACGGCCGTCGCGTGCACGACCGTGCCGAAGATCACCGTCGTGATCGGCGGGTCGTTCGGGGCGGGCAACTACGCGATGTGCGGCCGGGCCTACGACCCGCGCTTCCTGTTCACCTGGCCCAACGCGCGCATCAGCGTGATGGGCGGCGAGCAGGCGGCCAACGTGCTGGCGACCGTGCGCCGCGACGGGATCGAGGCCCGCGGTGACGAGTGGTCGGCCGAGGACGAGGAGGCGTTCAAGGCGCCGATCCGCGACCAGTACGAGCACCAGGGGCACCCGTACTACGCCACGGCGCGCCTGTGGGACGACGGCATCATCGAGCCGGCTGCGACCCGTGACGTGCTGGCGCTGGCCTTCGACGCGGCCCTGCAGCACGCCCGCCCGCGCGCCGACTGGGGCGTCTTCCGGATGTGAGGATCAGGCCGTCCGGATCGCGTCGAGGTCGATGACCACGGCCGGTCCGAGCGCGGCCCGCAGGACGCGGCCGACCTCCCCCGCGCTCGCGCCGCTCGCGACCACGCCGCGGGCCCCCGCACCCCGTGCCGCCGCGGCGTCCTCCTCGGACGCGACGACGGCGACGAGCGGCACGCGCCCGTCGTCGCGACGTGCCGCCTGGTGGCGCAGCCACGCCAGGTCGGCACGGTCCTCGACGACCAGCAGGACCACGTCCGGCCGCGGCGCGGAGGGGTGGGCGAGTCGGGAGGCGGCGAAGTCCGGGTCGCACGCTGCAGCCGCTGGCAGCCCGAGCGCTGCTGCGAGCTCCCACCGCGCCTGTGGCCTGCGAGCCACCAGCAGTACGTCCACGATCTGCCCCCGTCAGAAGTCCGCCAGCCTACGCGCTGGTCGTGCTTCCGTCGCCCCGTTGCCGGGCCGATGCGGCGTCACTCGACGGTGAGTGGGACCTCGACCACGTGCTGTGGCGAACCGTCCTTCGCACTCGCCTCGTAGACGGTCAGCAGCACGTCACCGGTGGCCCCGACCTCGATGTCGACCGTGAACTCGCCGACGCACCCGTTGCCACACGACATCGTCCCGAAGTCCTCCACGAGCACCGTGCCGTCCGCAGCCTCGACCCGGTAGAGGTAGTTCGCCTCGAAGGTGTTGCCACAGCCGGTGACGGTGACCGGGTCCGTGACCGTGGTGCCGGGCAGGGGCGTGAGGACCTCGATGAAGGCCTCGTCCTCACGGCCCGCGCAGACCTCGTCGAAGGTCGGCGGCTCGGGCTCGTCGCTCGCCTCCTCTGTGGGCTCGTCGCTCGGCTCGTCGGTGGGTGACGGGGCGGCGGTCTCCTCGTCCTCGCCGTCCACCGGTGCCACGCTCGCCTGGACCTCCTGCTGGTCGTCGGTCGGCGAGCCACTGCCCCCGCAGCCGGCGAGGACGGTCGCCACGGCGAGGAGGAGGACGAGCAGGGCAGGTCGGGTCACGGCGTTGCTCCGGCGGTCGATGTCACCAGCGTGCCACGCGGAAAGTACGGTGCGGCCGACGCTGGCCACGAGCTTGGAGGGAGCCCAGGTGCTGCGACGCGTGCTCGTCGCCAACCGAGGTGAGATCGCGGTCCGGGTGCTGCGCACCTGTCGACGGCTCGGGATCGAGACGGTGGCGGTGTACTCGACGGCCGACCGGGACGCCCCCCACGTCGCCCTCGCCGACCGGGCCGTGCACATCGGTCCGCCGCCGGCGTCGGAGAGCTACCTCCGCGTCGATGCGATCGTCGAGGCGGCACGGACGACCGGCGCGGACGCGGTCCACCCCGGGTACGGCTTCCTGTCGGAGAACCCGGCCCTGCCGCGGGCACTCGACGAGGCCGGGGTCACCTTCGTCGGGCCACGCCCGGAGGTCATCGCGCTGATGGGCGACAAGGCCGCCGCCAAGGCCCGCATGGCCGAGGCGGGCGTCCCGGTCGTCCCGGGCATCGACGACCCGACGCTGTCCGACGACGAGCTGCTGGCGCGGCTCGACGAGGTCGGCTTCCCGCTGCTGCTCAAGGCCGTGGCCGGCGGCGGCGGCAAGGGCATGCGGGCGGTCCACGACCCGGCCGACGCGGCCGACGCGCTGGCCGCTGCCAAGCGTGAGGCCCGCAACGCCGTCGGCGACGACCGCATGATCGTCGAGAAGCTGGTCACCGACCCGCGCCACGTCGAGGTCCAGGTCGTGGGCGACACGCACGGCAACGTCGTGCACGTACTCGAGCGCGACTGCTCGATCCAGCGGCGCCACCAGAAGGTCGTCGAGGAGGCACCGGCCGCGCACCTGCGCGACGAGGTGCGCCAGCGGCTGCTGCAGGCCGGCGTCGACGCCGCCGCGGCAGTGGACTACACCGGCGCCGGCACCGTCGAGTTCCTCCTCGATGCCAACGGCGAGGACTTCTACTTCCTCGAGATGAACACCCGGCTCCAGGTCGAGCACCCGGTGACCGAGCTCGTGACGGGGCTCGACCTCGTCGAGCTGCAGCTGCGGGTCGCGGCGGGCGAGGAGCTGCCGGTCGCCCAGGACGAGATCACGCCCAGTGGGCACGCGATCGAGGTCCGCGTCTACGCCGAGGACCCGGCCGTCGGCTTCCTGCCCCAGACGGGCACCGTGGACCAGTTGTCCTGGCCCGACGACGAGGACGTGCCCGGGGTCCGCGTCGACAGCGGGATCGCGCCTGGCAGCGAGGTGACACCGCACTACGACCCGATGCTGGCAAAGGTGATCACGCACGGCGCCGACCGGTCCGAGGCGCTCGACCGTCTCCGACGGGCGCTCGCGGCCACGTCCCTGTCCGGCGTGCGGACCAACCTCGAGTGGTTGCAGGCGGTCCTCGCCGTGCCGGCGGTCGTCGCCGACGAGATCTCGACCGCGTGGCTCGACGGCTGGTCCTGGTCCGAGCCGCCGCTGGACGAGGCCCTGCTCGGCATGGTCGGCGAGTCCCTCGCGATGGCCGCCTCGGAGCAGCCCGCGGTGACGGGCAGTCCGTGGGACCACGTCGGCCCGCTGCGGACCGGTGGGGGCGGCTGGGTCGTCCACGTCCGCGACCGGGACACCGAGCATCGGCTCGAGGTCCGGACAGACGGCCCCGACGGCGTCATCGTGACGGTCGGCGAGGACCTCGCTGCGGGCACCGGCCGGACACTCGACCCGGGGGCGTCGGACGTCGACGGGTGGGTCACCGTGGACGACGACACGGTGTGGGTCGGTGGCGCAGGCCAGTTGCGTCAGCTCCGCCGCGTCGCGGCCACGCGGCACCTCGACCTCGGTGCGACCGGTGGCGACGCGGCGCTCGAGTCCCCGATGCCGGGCTCGGTCGTGAGCGTCTCGGTGGCCGAGGGCGACGAGGTCACGAAGGGGCAGACGCTGCTGGTCGTCGAGGCGATGAAGATGGAGCACCCGGTCACCGCACCGACCGACGGCACGATCGTCGGGCTGGCCGTCGCCGCCGGTGATCCCGTCGAGTCCGGCCAGACCCTCGTCACGGTCCACCCCCACGACGAGGACGACGCATGACCCTTCCCGAGCGCGTGACCATCGTCGAGGTCGGCCCGCGCGACGGGCTGCAGAACGAGGACGAGGTCATCGACACGGCCGTCAAGGTCGAGCTCGTGGACCGGCTGGCCGCCACCGGGCTGGCCGTCGTCGAGGCCACCTCGTTCGTCCACCCGAGGTGGGTCCCCCAGCTGGCCGACGGCGCGGACGTGCTGGCCGGGATCACGCCGGTCGAGGGCGTGCGCTACCCGGTCCTCGTGCCCAACACCAAGGGGATGGAGGCGGCGCTGGCTGCCGGCGTGCACGAGATCGCCATCTTCGCGGCCGCGTCCGAGGGTTTCTCGAAGGCGAACCTCAACCGCACCCGGGGCGAGTCGCTGGAGATGTTCGCGCCGGTCGTCCGCACCGCGCTGGACGAGGGCATCCGCGTCCGCGGCTACCTCTCGACCGTGCTCGGCTGCCCCTTCGACGGACCGACCCCGGTCGACGAGGTCGTGCGCATGACCGAGAACCTCTTCGAGCTCGGCGTCGCCGAGGTCAGCCTCGGGGACACGATCGGCACCGGGACCGTCGGTGAGGTGCACGCGATGCTCGACGCGCTCGACGACGCCAACGTCGGGATGGACCGCCTGGCCGTGCACATGCACGACACGTACGGCCAGGGGCTCGCGAACACGCTCGCGGCGTTCGAACACGGGGTCACGATCGCGGACACGTCCGTGGGCGGGCTCGGTGGGTGCCCGTACGCACCGGGCGCGAAGGGGAACCTGGCCACCGAGGACCTCGTCTACGCGCTGCACGGCAGCGGGGTCGAGACCGGCGTGGACCTCGACGCGCTGGTCGACGTCAGCGCGTGGATGGCGCAGGTGCTCGGACGCGAACCCGCCAGCCGAGCGGGCCAGGCGATCCTCTCCAAGCCCTGACCGTGGACGACCTCGACCCGGTCCTCTCGTTCTACGCCGATCGCGACGAGGCGGGTCGGCTCGACGCCCGTGAGGGCTGGATCGAGGCGCAGCGCGTCCGCAGCCTGCTCGCACCGCGACTGCCGGCACCGCCGGCCCGCGTCCTCGACGTCGGGGGCGGGCCCGGCGCGCACGCCGCCTGGCTGACGGCGGCCGGCCACCGTGTCCGGCTGCTCGACGTCGTGCCCGACCACGTCGCGGCGGCCCGCGCTCGCGGGCTGGACGCCGCGGTCGGTGACGCGCGCGACCTCGGCACGGTGGCGGACACCAGCATCGACGTGGTCCTGCTGCTCGGACCGCTCTACCACCTCGTGGCGGCCGACGACCGTCTGCGCTGCCTCGCCGAGGCCCGCCGCGTCCTGCGACCCGAGGGCCTGCTCGTCGTGACGGCCGTGACCCGGGTCGGCCTCGCGTTGCACCAGCTGCGGACCGGTGCCGACGCGGACCCGGAGGTGGCCGCCGCCGTGGACCGCGTGCTGGCGGCAGGCGTCGACCCACTCGACGACGAGCCCGTCTTCCACTGCCACCGGGTCGACGAGCTCGCGGCCGAGCTGGTCGCGGCGGGGTTCACCGTGGACCGTGTCCACGGCGTGGAGGGACCGGGCTGGCCGCTGCTCGACCTCGATGCCTCGCCCGACGACCCCACGACGGCGCGTGTGCTGACCCTCGCCGAGACGCTCGACGACGACCCGTCGCTGGTCGGGGCCAGTGCCCACCTACTGGCGTTCGCCCACCCCGACGGCTGACTCGCCGCCCGAACTGCGCGCATGCGCACACTTCGGGGTGGCGGCACCGGGTGTGCGACCAGACTGCGCGGATGCGCACACTCCGGGGGGCGGGCCACGGCGGTCAGGGCGTGCCGAGTGCGTCCAGCATGGCGTCGCCGAGCGCGAACTGGTTCCCGGTCGTCGCGTCGACGGACGTGGTGACCAGCGACCCGGCGGGAGCCGCGGCCGCCCACTGCTGCGCGACCTCGAGCGGGTGACCGGGGTCGTCGGGCCAGCCCACGATCCCGAGGGGCACGGCGACGGACCGCAGCTCCGCGAGGGTGGGCGCGAGGCCGCCGTCGAGGGCCACCAGCGCCGCCTCGACGCTCGCGGTGTCGCCGGCGGCCAGGTCACGGACGAGCACGCGCCGCAGCCACGGCGCCAGCCCGGGCTCGGTGCGCAGCCGCGCCACCATCCCGGCCACGCCGTGCCCACGCACCTCGGCGGCGACCGCGGCGTGCGGGCCCTCACCCGGGACCGCGCGACCGGTCCACGCCGGCAGCGCCGCGACCACGCGATCGACTGCCACGGCACCTCTGGCCACCGCCGCGACGGCGGCGTGGCCGCCCGCACTGACACCACCGACGGCGACGGGGCCCACCACTGCAGCGAGTGCCGTCACGTCAGCGACGTGGCGGTCCAGCACGTGGTGCGCCGGGTCGCGCACCGCGGACGCGGCGCCGTGGCCCCGCAGGTCGGCGGTCACGACGCACCAACCGGCGGTCACGAGCGGCGGGGCGACGTGCTCGGCGAGGTAGGTGCACGACGACCCGACGCCGTGCTGCAGCAACAGCCGCGGTGCTCGGAGGTCACCGTGGAACCGGGTCGACAGCACCGCGCCGTCGGTGCTCGTGACGCGCGGTCCGGGTCTCACGGCGTGATCCGGGCGAGCTCGTCGGCCAGCTGCCCCGCGTCGAGCTCCCCGATCACGACCGACACGAGCTCGCCGTCCGCGTCGAAGAAGGCCGTCGTCGGCATCGCCACGCCCTCGAGGGCGATGTGCGTCGAGGCGGGTGGGTCCAGCACCGACGGCCACGTCACACCGACCCGCTCGACGAAGGGCTCGGCGTCCTTGCGCCTGTCCTCGCTCGCCACGCCGAGCCACCGGACGTCGGGCGTCTCCTCGGACACCCCCAGCAGCAGCGGGAGCTCGCGCTCGCACGGCGCGCACCACGACGCGAAGACGTTCACGACCGTCCCCTGCCCGGCGGCCGCCGACTCCTGGACGAACGCCGCCACCTCCGGCCACCCGCCGTCGACGAGCACGCCGTCGGGCGCCGCCGCACCAGCCGCCGCAGCAGCGGTGTCGACGTCCGGCAACGGGCGCCCGTCCGTCGAGCAGCCGACGAGCACGGACACCGCGAGGAGACAGCCGAGCAGGCGGCGGGGCACGACGCTCCGGTGGGTCGGGGGCGGCAGCGATTGTAGGGTCGGCGCCCCGACCGACCGGAGCGCACATGGCCACCCCGCACGTCCTCGTCACCGGCGCCTCGAGCGGCATCGGACGAGCCTGTGCCGAGGCCCTGCGCGCCCGAGGTTTCGCCGTCCACGGCTCGGTCCGGCGTCAGGAGGACGCGGCCGAGCTCGAGGCCGCCGACATCCACCCGGTCGTCTTCGACGTCACCGACGACGACGCGGTCGCCGCAGGGCTGCAGGTCGTGCGCACGCTCGCCGAGGGCAACCTCCGCGGTGTCGTCGCCAACGCCGGGATCGCCGTGGCCGGGCCGATCGAGGAACTCTCGACCGAGGAGCTGCGGCACCAGCTCGACGTCAACGTCCTCGGCGTGCACCGCACGGTCGCACCGCTGATCGGCGACCTCTGCGCGACCCA
>JBFKQZ010000033.1:0-18237 GCA_041627475.1 Nitriliruptoraceae bacterium
ACGAACGCGAACGCCGGCGGGGCTGACCCCGCCGGCGCTGCGTCGGTCACCTGTCAGCCGTCCTCGCGGCGACGCAGGAGGAACGTCCCGGCACCGAAGGCGAGCAGGGCGAGCAGGGCAGCCCCGCCACCGGTGTTCGGCAGCGTCGGGTCGTCCGTCGGCGTCGGTGCGGGGTCGGCCGGGTCGGGCGGCCCTGCCGCGGCGCTGACGACGATGTGCTCCGCCTCGAGCTGCGGGTCGACCACCACGGACGCACCGGGCAGCGTGACCGCCGGGACCGTGCCGAGCTCACCCAGCGGCAGGCCGTCCAGCACCGTCGTCAGCGCGGTGATGGCAGCGTCCACCGCCGTCGCGGCGTCGGTCCCCGCGCTGGCGTCGACGGTGGCAGCGAGCGCCGTGAGCGCAGCGCCGGCGTCGCCGATCGCGGCTGTGACGGTGGCCTGGGCATCGCTGAGCTGTGTCAGGGCGCCGTCGAGCGGACCGAGGAGGTCGGTCCCGAGCGCGCAGACGACCGGCCCGAGCGTCGCGAGGTCGCACGGGGTGATCGTGACGTCGGGGACCTCGAGACGAAGCACCTCGAGCGTGGAGTTGGCGCGGACCCAGCCGTCGGCGTCCTCGGTGACCGAGTCCTCGACCGTGCCGAACAACGTGAGCTCGATGCCGTCGCCGAGGTCCACGGCGCCGGTGGCGTCGAGGATGGTGCGGATCGCGTCGTCGACGGTGTCCACGAGTGCCGTCAGGGCGCCACCGTCACCGTCGCACCCGGCGATCTCGACAGGTTCCTCTCCGACGAGCGTGAGGGTCGCGACACTGCAGGTGTGGCTGGCCGATGATGCTGCCAGCGATCCGCCGACGGCGCGGACCTGCTGGGTGACCTCGGTCTCGCTGAGGCCGACCAGGTCAGTCGCGGCGAGCTGGGCGATGAGGTCCAGCACGCCGTCGAGGATGTCACCCACGGTGCTCGGCTCGAGCGCGTCCGCGGCCGTCGCGGCGGCAGCCACAGCGGCCAGGTAGCTGGTGACCGCGTCCTGCAACGCCGTCAGCTCGGCGCCCAGGGCGGCGTCGTGGAGGCAGACGAGGATCGCATCGAGGTCGGCCTGCTCGATCGGCAGGGGCGGCAGGCTGTTGCAGGGCGTTGCATCACCCGTGAACGAAGCCAGCGCGGCGGTGAGCTCCACGACGATTGTCGGACTCGACGGGTCGAGGGCCGTGATCGAGGCGATCGCCGCCGTGATCTCGGCCGGCATCGCGCCGAAGGCGGCGACCAGGTCCGCGGCGGCGCCGTCGACGGTCTCGCTGGCCGAGACGACGGTGGCCACCTCGGCGACGAGCGCCTCGGTCGCCGCCACCACCTCGCTGGCGTTGCCGAGGTTGGCCGGGACGGCGATGCCCAGCTCGTCCGCGAGCGCCAGCAGGTCGTCCAGCGGCAGTTGGGCGAGGAGGTCAGCACCGAGCATGGCCGCGAGGTCCCAGTCGAGCCCGGCGAGGGTGAGCGTGTGCGTTGCCGAGGCGCCGGTGTCGTCGACACTCGCCACGACGTCGCTGACGGTCACGTCGACGCCGAGGCCCTGGAGGACCGTGGCCTCGGTCGACAGGGTCGTCAGGGCCGAGGTGGCGCTGCGGGCCACGTCGTCGGCCACCGCGAAGACGTTCGCGGTCGTCGCGCCGACCGTGCCGACCGCGGTGTCGCGACTGAGGCTGAGCCCCTGGCTCGTCGTCTCACCGTCGGAGCGCACGCTGACCTCACCGAAGCGCGCGCCGGCGACGTCGACGAGCGTCAGGCCGACCGACGACCACGGCGCGAGGTCCACCTGGTCCCCGTCGGTGGTGGCCACGAGCGACAGCTCACCGACCGCGGCGTAGGTGTCGACCGCCTCCACGCGCAGCGGCACGGAGGTCGTGGCCGCGGTGCCGCGGGTCGTGGCCGCGGCGGCCGGGGTCGCGAGCAGCGACACCAGGGTCGCAGCCATGGTCGTGGTCAGCAGGGATCGGCGCATGGGTGCGGAGGCCTCGTGGTCGGCTGCCCGCAGGTTGCGTGACCTGCAGGCCGCGATCCATAGGCACTTTGTCCCATTTCACGACATGGCTCGGACGAACTACTCACCTGACGACAGGTCACCACCCGCGGTCGCGCCACTCCTCGAGGTGGGGACGCTCGGCTCCGAGCGTGGTGTCGTCACCGTGTCCCGGGTAGACCCAGGTGTCGTCGGGCAGGCGGTCGAAGACGCGCTCCTCGATCCCGCCGAGGAGCCGTCGGAACGCGTCGGCGTCGCCGAACGTGTTGCCCACACCGCCCGGGAAGAGCGAGTCGCCGGTGACGAGGTGGGGGCGCTCCTCTCCCTGCACGAGGTAGAGCAACGAGCCCTCAGTGTGGCCGGGCACGTGCAGGACCTCGACCCGGAGCTCGCCGATCTCGAGGACGTCGCCGTCCTCGAGCCACCGCGCGCAGTCGTGGGGGAACAGGCCGGCGTCCCCGCGATGCCCCCAGACGGGCCAGCCGTGCTGGTGCGCCAGGACGTCCCACGCACGGACGTGGTCCCAGTGGCCGTGGGTCTGCACGACCGCCACGACGTCGACGTCGTGCGTCGCCTCGACGATCCGACCGGGCCGCGCCGCAGCGTCCACGACGAGCGCCTTCCCCGTCGAGGTGCAGGACAGCACGTAGACGTTGTTGTCCATCTCCTCGACGGAGAGCTTTCGGACCCGCACGGGGCCGTCCTCGTGCTGGATCCAGTCGCCGTCGGGCTCCACGTGTCCGTCGTAGCCCACGAGCCCCCCTTTGCTCGGGGGTGACCGTAGGTCAGGGACGTGGCCCCGTCAGGAGGTACGACCACGGTCGTAGGGACGGGGCCCGATCGGCCACGGCGGCGGCGATCGAACGTCTGTTCGTCGGCTCGCGTGCGTCGGTACCGTGGTGCGCGTCCGACCCGGCAGCCAGCGGGCGGGCGAGGAGGCACGGGTGTCACGCGAGACCATCACGATCCGCGGTGCGCGGGAGCACAACCTCAAGGGCATCGACCTCGAGCTGCCCCGCGACGCCATGATCGTGTTCACCGGGCTGTCCGGCTCGGGCAAGTCCAGCCTCGCCTTCGACACGATCTACGCGGAGGGGCAGCGCCGGTACGTCGAGTCGCTGAGCGCGTACGCCCGGCAGTTCCTCGGCCAGATGGACAAGCCGGACGTGGACTTCATCGAGGGCCTGTCGCCAGCCATCTCGATCGACCAGAAGTCGACCTCGCGCAACCCGCGGTCGACCGTGGGGACGATCACCGAGGTCTACGACTACCTCCGACTGCTCTACGCCCGCATCGGCACCCCGCACTGTCCCAACTGCGGCGAGCCGATCGCCCGCCAGACCAGTGCACAGATCGTCGACCAGGTGCTCGCCCTGCCGGAGGGGACCCGCTACCAGGTGCTGGCACCGGTGGTCCGCGGTCGCAAGGGCGAGTACGGCGCGCTGTTCCAGCAGCTGTCGGCCGACGGCTACGCCCGCGTCCGCGTCGACGGCGAGGTCCACGGCATCGACGACGTGCCGAAGCTCGAGAAGCAGATCAAGCACGACATCCAGGTCGTCGTGGACCGGCTCGTCGCCAAGGACGACATCCGTCGCCGGCTCAGCGACTCCATCGAGACGGCGCTGGCCCTCGCGGAGGGCGTCGTCGAGGTCGAGGTCCTGCCGGACCGCGACGCCCCCGCGGACGCCGAGCCGGAGCTGCGCCGCTTCTCGGAGCACCTGGCGTGCGCCAACTGCGGGCTCAGCTTCGACCAGCTGCAGCCGCGCACGTTCTCGTTCAACTCGCCGTACGGCGCCTGCGAGACCTGCTCCGGCCTCGGGACGCAGCTGCGCGTCGACCCCGAGCTGGTGATCGGCGACGAGGAGCTGGCCGTCGGCGAGGGCGTCGTCATCCCGTGGTCGTCGGGACACCAGTCGCGCTACTACAGCCAGCTGCTGCGGGCGGTCGTGTCGCACATGGGCGAGGACCCCGACGCACCGTGGCGCGAGCTCTCCGAGGCCACCCGACAGGTGGTCCTCGAGGGGCTCGACGAGAAGGTCCACGTCACCTACACCAACCGTCACGGCCGCACCCGGTCGTACAAGGCGAACTTCGAGGGCGTGCTCGGCCAGCTGTCCCGCAAGCGCACCGAGACCGACAGCGACTGGGCTCGCCAGCAGGTCGAGCAGTACATGCGGGAGATCCCGTGCCCGACCTGCCACGGCGCCCGGCTGCGGCCGCTCGTGCTCGGCGTGACCGTCGGTGGCGCCAACATCGCCGAGCTGACGGCCAAGTCGGTCCGGGACGCACACGACTTCGTCGAGGACCTGGAGCTGACCGAGCGCGAGGCCATCATCGGCGAGCGCATCCTCAAGGAGGTCCGCGCACGCCTGCGCTTCCTGCTCGACGTCGGGCTGGAGTACCTCACGCTCGACCGTGCCGCCGGTTCGCTGTCCGGCGGCGAGGCACAGCGCATCCGCCTCGCGACCCAGATCGGTGCCGGGCTCGTCGGGGTCCTCTACGTCCTCGACGAACCCTCGATCGGGCTGCACCAGCGGGACAACGAGCGCCTGATCGAGACGCTGATCCGGCTGCGCGACCTCGGCAACACCCTGATCGTGGTCGAGCACGACGAGGCGACCATGGAGGCCGCCGACCACATCGTCGACATCGGCCCCGGCGCTGGCGAGCACGGGGGCGAGATCGTCCACAGCGGCTCGCTCGCCCAGCTCAAGCAGCTCACCCGGAAGTCGCTCACCGGTGCGTACCTGGCGGGGGAGCGGTCGATCCCGCTGCCCGAGGAGCGCCGGGCCGGCAGCGGCGAGCACCTCAGCGTCGTCGGCGCCGCCGAGCACAACCTGCGCGAGATCGACGTGCAGTTCCCGCTGGGGACGTTCACGGCGGTGACCGGCGTCTCCGGGTCGGGCAAGTCGAGCCTCGTCAACGCGATCCTCAGCAGGGCGCTGATGCGGCACGTGTACGCGTCCCGTGAGGCACCCGGGCGGCACACCCGGATCGAGGGGCTCGAGCACGTCGACAAGGCGGTCGTGGTCGACCAGTCGCCGATCGGTCGCACGCCGCGGTCCAACCCGGCGACCTACACCGGCGTCTTCGACCACATCCGCAAGCTCTTCGCGTCGACCCCCGAGGCCAAGGTCCGCGGCTACAAGCAGGGCCGCTTCTCGTTCAACGTCAAGGGCGGCCGCTGCGAGGCCTGCAAGGGCGACGGGACGATCAAGATCGAGATGCACTTCCTGCCGGACGTCTACGTCCCGTGCGAGGTGTGCGAGGGGGCCCGGTACGACCGCGAGACGCTCGAGGTCCACTACAAGGGCGCGACGATCTCGGACGTGCTCGAGATGCCGGTCGAGGAGGCGCTCGAGTTCTTCACGAACCAGCCCACGATCCGCAAGCACCTGCAGACCCTCGCCGACGTCGGCCTCACGTACGTCCGGCTCGGGCAGTCGGCGACGACGCTGTCCGGCGGCGAGGCGCAGCGGGTGAAGCTGGCGTCCGAGCTGCGCAAGCGGGCGACGGGCCAGACCGTCTACATCCTCGACGAGCCCACGACCGGCCTGCACTTCGAGGACGTCCGCAAGCTGCTCGACGTGCTGCACCGCCTGGTGGACAAGGGCAACACGGTGATCGTGATCGAGCACAACCTCGACGTGATCAAGACCGCGGACCACATCATCGACCTCGGACCCGAGGGCGGTGACGGCGGCGGCATGGTCATCGCGGAGGGCACGCCGGAGGAGGTCGCCGAGGCCAGCGGTTCGTACACGGGCAAGTTCCTCCGCGAGCTGCTGCCGTGACGGCCGACGACCTGCCGCCGGGCCCTGTCCGCCTGCTCGTGCTGCAGTGGGCCGCCGACCCCGCGGCGCTGCGCGCCGTCGAGGACGAGCTGACCCCGCTGGCCCGTCGTCACGGCGCGACCGTGCGCCGGGACGCGGCGTCCCACCTGCCCGGCTACGGCTCGGACGTGGCACCGCCCGACGAGGTGCACGCCGTGGACTTCCCGGACGGGGCGTCCTTCCGGGCCTTCCTCGACGACCCCGCACGCGAACCGCTGCGCGCACGACTCACCGCGGCCCTGGACCGAACTGACGTCTGGGTGCTGCGCGGGCTCGATGCGGAGACCCGCCAGCTGGACGCCTGACGCCTCAGCGGTCGGGACGTGCCGGACCGTCGGGCGTCGCGTCGACGTCGATGCGACCGGTCTCGGCCTCGAGCCGCTGGGTCGTGTTCGGGTCGAACCGGGGGACCTCCGAACGAACGGTCGGTTCCGGGTCCGGCTCGGCGCGTGCCGTGTGCACCGCGCGACGGCCGGGGGCGCCGGCGACCTCCTGGATCGGGACCGGCATCCGGATGCCCGCTCGGTCGAACGCGACCTTGAGCCGCTCGCGCAGCTGACGGTTGACGTCCCAGTTGCGCAGCGGGCGCGTCGGGACGACCAGCCGCAGGCGCAGGCCGCGTTCGCTCCACTCGGTCACGCCCCAGATCTCGGGCTCGCCGATGATGTCGTCGGCCCAGCGCTCGTCCGCGGCGAGACCGTGCGCGACGCGGCTGACGATGCGACGCGCCTCGGCGATGTCCACGTCGACGGGCAGCGGGACCTCGAGCACGGCCCGCGCCCAGCGCTGGGAGAGGTTGCCGACCATCGCCACCTTGCTGTTCGGCACGTGCCAGACCGTGCCGTCGAGATCCCGGAAGCTCGTCGCTCGCAGGCCGACCTTCTCGACCTCGCCGACCTTGCCGTCGACGTCGATCCAGTCACCGACGCCGTACTGGTCCTCGACGAGCATCGAGAACCCCGACAGCAGGTCGGCGATCATCTGCTGGGCGCCGAAGCCGATGATGATCCCGGCCAGCCCCGCCCCCGCGAGGATGGGGCCGAGGTCGACGAACTGGGCGACCGACAGCAGGAAGGCCGTGAAGCCGATGATGATCCCGAGGCCCGAGCGGATCGCACCCGCGATCGCGTGGAGGCGCTGCAGCCGCCGCGTCTCGGCCCGACGGCTCCTGACCGTGCCCAGGCGACGGGCGCGCTCGACGCGACGTTCGATCTCGTTCTCGTAGCGCCGGACGAACCGGCGGACGAACCCACCGAGGATCCGGTAGGCGACGACCGCGACGGCGATGATGAGCACGACGCGCAACGGACGCGCCAGCCAGACGTCGAGCGTCGACGCGAGCTCGGCGTTGTCGGTCATCCGGTAGACGAGCTCGCAGAGCGGTCCCGACTGTGCGTCCGTGCAGTGCGCGGCCACCCGGGCTCCTCCTCGCTCGGTCACCGCGACCGTAACGGGCGGGACGGCGGCGCTGGCTACGGTCGCGTCATGCCAGCCAACGTCCCCGCGCTCGACTTCCGCCCCGAGCCGAGCACCATCCCGGAGTCGCCGGGGTGCTACCAGTTCAAGGACCGCAACGGTCGTGTGCTGTACGTCGGCAAGGCCAAGAACCTGCGGGCCCGGCTGGCGAACTACTTCACCGGCTGGTCGGGGCTGCAGGAGCGGACCCGGCAGATGCTGCGGACCGCCCGCGAGGTCGACTGGATCGTCGTCGACAGCGAGTCGGAGGCGCTCCACCTCGAGTACACGCTGATCCAGCGGCACAAGCCGCGGTTCAACATCCGCTACACCGATGACAAGTCCTACCCGTACCTGGTGCTGTCGACCTCCGAGGAGGTCCCCCGGGCGATGGTGCGCCGCGGCCGCATCCGGCGGGACGACCGCCGGTTCGGGCCGTACGCGCACGCCTACGCGATCCGCGAGACGCTCGACCTGCTCCTGCGCGTGTTCCCGGTCAGGACCTGCCGTCAGGGGACCTACGACCGCGCGGCCCGGTTGGGCCGGCCGTGCCTGCTGTTCCACATCGACCGCTGCACCGCGCCGTGCACCGGCGAGATCAGCGTCGAGGACCACCGGGCGCTGGTCGACGACCTGGCGGACTTCCTCGAGGGGCGCACGGCCGACGAGGTGCTCGAGCGGCTCGAGACCGAGATGCAGACGGCCGCCGACCACCAGCTGTACGAGGCCGCCGCCCGCCTGCGTGACCAGCTGTTCGCCGCCCGCAAGGCGCTGGAGAAGCAGGTCGTCGTCTCGACACGGCGCGAGGACTTCGACGTCGTCGCGGTGCACGAGGACGAGATCGAGGCCGCGGTGCAGGCGTTCTTCGTCCGCAACGGCCGCCTCATGGGACGCAAGGGCTGGACCGTCGACAAGGTCGACCCGGTGACGACCCCGGAGCTGCTGACCCGGTTCCTCGTGCAGCTCTACGAGGAGCGCGAGGACGACGTTCCACCCCTGGTGTGCGTCCCGGTCGAACCGGCGGACAAGGACGACCTCGCACTCCTGCTGGGTGACATCCGACGCGACGCCGACCTCGCCCAGGGTGCGAGCCGGACCCGGGAGCGCGTCGAGATCCGGGTGCCGCAGCGGGGCGACAAGAAGCGGGCGCTGGAGACGGTCGAGGAGAACGCGCGAGAGGCGTTCCAGCGCAACCGGCTGAAGCGAGGCAGTGACTTCAACGCTCGCAGCCGGGCACTGGAGGAGCTCCAGGAGGCGCTCGGGCTCGAGGACGCGCCGCTGCGCATCGAGTGCGTCGACATCTCGCACCTCGGGGGCACGGAGGTGGTTGCGTCGATGGTCGTCTTCGAGGACGGGCTGCCGCGCAAGAGCGAGTACCGCCGCTTCAAGCTGAGCCAGGACCGCAACGACGACTACGCCGCGATGCACGAGGTGCTGCGGCGGCGCTTCCGCCGTCTCCTCGAGGAGCAGGCGCAGCCGATCGTCGACGACGACGGCGAGGCCCGGAAGTTCGCCTACCCACCGAACCTCGTGCTGATCGACGGCGGCCCGGGGCAGCTCAACGCGGCGCTCGCCGGGGTCGCCGACGTCCTGCGGCAGGAGGACGACTCGGTGCCCGGACCGGAGGCGTTCCCGACCGGGGAGGACGTGGCGCCGGTGGCTGCACCCGCGGGTGGCATCGTCGACGACGTGGCCTTCGCGGCCCTCGCCAAGCAGTTCGAGGAGCTGTGGCTCCCGGGCCGCCGCACACCGGTCGTCCTGCCGCGCGGCTCCGAGGCGCTCTACCTCGTCCAACGGGTGCGCGACGAGGCCCACCGCTTCGCCGTCACCTACCAGCGCACGCGTCGCCGCTCGTCGGTCCAGCGCAGCGAGCTCGACGACGTGCCGGGCATCGGGCCGACCCGCCGCGCTGCGCTGCTGGAACGCTTCGGCTCCGTGGCCGCCATCCGCCGCAGCAGTGTCGAGGACCTGATGACCGTGCACGGTCTGTCGCGCACGCTGGCCACCCAGGTCCTCGAACACCTCGGGGAGGGGGAGGACGCGACTTCGGGCGGCGCTGGGGGGTGACCCGTACGCTCCCATCTCGCATCCTGTGAGGCTGCCGTGCGCAAGATCGTCGTCGCGGACGACACCGAGGACATCCGAGTGATGCTCCGTCTGGTCCTGCAGGGGTCCTACGAGATCCTCGCGGAGGCACCCGACGGCCGGACGGCCCTCGCCGAGTGGGAGGCGCACCGCGACGAGGTGTTCGCACTGGTGCTCGACCACAACATGCCGCACATGACCGGGCTCGACGTCGCCCGGCACGTGCTGGCCGAGCGGCCCGACATGCGGGTGGTGCTGTTCAGCGCGAACTGCAACGACCAGCTGCGAGCAGCTGCCGAGGAGGTCGGCGTCACCGCGGTCCTCGGCAAGGAGCAGCTGATCGAGCTGGCCGTCCACCCCGCCCTCGCAGCCTGACCTCACGCGGTCCCCGCTGGCGGGTTCATTAGGCTCGCGGCCACGAGTCGAGGCAGGGGCACGAGCGTGGACGAGTCCGAGGACGTGCCGGGCACGCCCGCGGCGCAGCCGGAGGTCGTCGTCATCACCGGCATGTCCGGCGCAGGCCGGACGAACGTCGCCAAGGTGCTCGAGGACGAGGACTACTTCGTCGTCGACAACCTGCCGCCCCCGCTGATCAAGCGGGTCGTCGAGCTCGCCTTCGCACCGGGGTCGTCGGTCACCCGACTCGCGCTGGTGGCCGACGTGCGTGGTCGCGAGTTCTTCTCGGAGCTGGCCAGCTCGGTGCACGAGCTGCAGCAGGGGCACGAGGCCAACGTCCGGCTGGTCTTCCTCGAGGCGAGCGACAACACGCTCGCGAGTCGATTCAACGAGACCCGTCGCCGTCACCCCGCTGCGGAGGAGGGCGACGACGTCCGTGACGGCATCGAGCGGGAACGGGCGCTGCTGGCCGACCTGCGGGGCCAGGCCGACCTCATCATCGACACGTCCGACACGAACGTCCACGAGCTGCGCGACCGTGTCACCAACCTGCTCGGTCGCTCCGACACGGGCCGGCTGCGGGTGAAGGTGATGTCGTTCGGCTTCAAGTACGGCTCCCCGCGGGAGGCGGAGGTCGTCGTCGACGTCCGCTTCCTCCCCAACCCGCACTGGATCGAGGAGCTGCGCGACCACAACGGGCTCCAGCAGCCGGTGCGCGACTTCGTCCTCGGCCACGACGGGACGGGCCCGTTCCTCGAGCGCTTCAAGTCCCTGCTCGACGTGCTGGTCCCGGGCTACGAGAGCGAGGGCAAGCGCTACCTGACCATCGGGGTCGGCTGTACCGGCGGCAAGCACCGCTCGGTCGCCATCGCAGAGGAGGTCGGTGCGCACCTGGCGGGGCACGAGGGACTCCACGTGCGGGTCGCCCACCGAGACCTGGGCAACGAGTGACCGCCGTGGACCCGGTCTTCCCGCACGCCGTGGCCGTGGGCGGTGGCCACGGGCAGGCGCGCACGCTGCGTGCCCTGCGCACCATCGCGGAGCACGTCACGGCCATCGCGACCGTCGCCGACGACGGCGGCTCGTCCGGACGGCTCCGCCGGGAGCTCGGCGTCCTGCCACCCGGTGACATGCGCATGGCGTTCAGTGCCCTGACGGAGTCCGACATCGCCGAGCTGCTGGAGCACCGCTTCCGTGGCGGGTCGCTCGACGGCCACGCCGTCGGGAACCTGGTGATGGTGGCGCTGGCCGAGCTCGAGGGCGGGATCGTCGGTGGCATGGACCGGCTCGCCCGCATGCTGCAGCTGCCGCACCGCGTGCTGCCGTCCACCGAGGCGGACGTCCAGCTGCGCGCCACCGGGCCAGACGGCCCGGTGGTCGGGCAGGCAGCCGTCGCCGTCACGGCGGGCATCCGCGACCTGGAGCTGGTCGGGGAGGACGTGACCGCCTGCCCGGCCGCCGTCGCGGCCATCGAGGCGGCCGACCTCATCGTGCTCGGGCCGGGCTCGGTCTGCACCTCGGTCCTGCCCAACCTGCTCGTGCCCGGGATCGGGGAGGCCCTCGCCGCGGCACGGGCACCGCGCGTGCTCGTCGCGAACCTCGACGAGCAGACCGGGGAGGGCGAGGGGCGGTCGATCGCGGACCCCGTCCGGATGCTGACCGCCGCCGTCCCCGACCTGCTCGTCGACCACGTGCTCGTCCACGACGGACCGGCCCCGGCCACGGGACGCCCACCGCTCCGTGCCGACGACGAGCTCGCGATGCTCGTCGGCACCGTGCGTGCCGCGGACCTGCTCGGGGAACGCGGCGGGCACGACCCGGAGGCACTCGCCGCGACCCTGCGACGAGTGGCTGCCTGAGTGGCGGGGACGACCGACGAGGTGCGCCAGGAGCTGGCCGCGCTGCCGCTCGACGCCCCGATGGTGCCGGCCGAACTGGCGGCCCTGCTACGGACCGCGGGACGCCTCGCACGGGACTCGCAGGGGCTGCGTCTCGAGCTGCAGACCACGACCGGCGCCACCGTGCGTCGGGCCCACACGCTGCTGCGCCACCTGGGGGCGACGCCGACCCTGGTCGTCCGCGAGGCGACCAACGTCGAGCAGCGGACGTACGGGGTGGTGCTCGCGCCACCGGCCGCTGCCGCCGTGGGCCGTCGTCTGGGCCTGCTCGACGACGACGGCCGTCCGGTGGGCACCGCACCCGACGACCAGGTCACGCACCCCGCAGCGATGGTCCGCGGCGCCCTGCTCGGTGGCGGGTCGGTCTCGGGCCCGCGACGCCCGCCGCACCTGGAGGTGCGCACGACGCATCGGGACACGGCCGAGCAGCTGGCCGACGCGGTCGAGGCACTCGTGGACGCCCGCCCGTCGGTGGGCGAGACGCGGGGTGGGCACCGGGCCGTGCTGAAGTCGCGGGTCGCCATCGCGGACCTGCTCGGCGCCGTCGGTGCCACCAATGCCTACATCGCCCACGAGGAGCAGCTGGTCCGGCGCGAGGTCCGGGCCGAGGCGCAGCGGCTCGCCAACGCCGACGCCGCCAACGTGCGTCGCGCCGTCGCGGCGGCGAGCGACCAGGTGCGCCTGGTCGAGCACGCCGTGGACGTGCTCGGCTGGGACGTCCTCGGGCAGGACCTCCGCGACGTCGCCCTCGCACGGCTCGCGAACCCCTCGGCCTCGCTGGCCGAACTGGGTCAGCTCTGCGACCCACCCGTCGGCAAGTCCGCGGTGCACCGCCGGCTGAGCCGGCTCCGGCAGCTCGTCGAGGACGCCGCGTCCGGCGGCTGAGTCGCGAACGGCCTTCATCTGACCGGGGACGCCCGCTAGCGTCGAGCCCGTCACCGACAACTCCCAACGTCACCACCAAGGAGCCCACCCATGGGTCTGCGCGTCGCCGTCAACGGTTTCGGCCGGATCGGCAGGAACCTCTTCCGCGCCACCAAGCAGCAGGGTCTCGATGTCGACTTCGTCGCCGTCAACGACCTGACCGACCCGGCCAGCCTCGCGCTGCTGCTGAAGTACGACTCGATCCACGGGAAGTACCCGGGCTCGGTCGAGGTCGGTGACGACGGGCTCGTCGTGGACGGCGACGAGCTGAAGGTGCTGTCGGAGCGCGACCCCGCGAACCTGCCGTGGGCCGACCTCGGCGTCGACATCGTCGTGGAGTCCACCGGCTTCTTCACCGCACGCCCCGACGCGTCCAAGCACCTCGAGGCCGGTGCGAAGAAGGTCATCATCTCGGCCCCCGCCAAGGACCCCGACGTCACCGTCGTCCTCGGCGCCAACCACGACGACTACGACCCGGCGTCGCACGACATCATCTCCAACGCCTCGTGCACCACGAACTCCGTCGTCCCCATGGCGAAGGTCCTCGACGAGGCCTTCGGCATCGAGAAGGGCCTGATGACGACGGTCCACGCCTACACCGGTGACCAGAACATCCACGACGCCCCCCACAAGGACCCGCGTCGTGCGCGTGCGGCCGCCATGTCGATCGTCCCGACGACGACGGGTGCCGCGCGGGCCGCAGCGCTCGCCCTGCCCCAGGTGAAGGGCAAGCTGGACGGCGGTGCCCTGCGCGTGCCGATCCCGGACGGCTCGATCACCGACCTGACCCTGAACCTGTCGCGCGACGTCACCGTCGACGAGGTCAACGCCGCCTTCAAGGCCGCGGCCGAGGGTGAGCTCAAGGGCATCCTGCAGTACTCGGAGGAGCCGCTGGTCTCGATCGACATCGTCGGCAACCCCCACAGCTGCATCTTCGACGCGCCGTCGACGCTCGCGATCGGCAACCTCGTCAAGGTCATGGGGTGGTACGACAACGAGTGGGGCTACAGCAGCCGCCTCGCGGAGCTCGTCGTCCGGGTGGGCGCATCGCTGTGACGTCCCTCCTGGACGGCGTCCGCTCGCACACCGAGCTGGACGTCGCAGGTCGGCGCGTGCTGCTGCGCGCCGACCTCAACGCCCCGCTCGAGGACGGCCGCGTGACGGACGACCTCCGCCTCGAGGCCGCGCTGCCGACCCTGCGGTCGCTGCTCGACCGCGGGGCCCGGGTGGTGCTCTGCAGCCACCTCGGTCGCCCCGGTGGCGAGGTGGTGCCGTCGTTGTCGCTCGCCCCGGTCGGTGCCCGACTGTCCGAACTGCTGGGCCGTGAGGTGCCTGTCGCCGGCGACGTCGTGGGTGAGGACGCGCGCGCCCGCGTCGCGGCGCTGCAGGACGGCGAGGTCGTCCTGCTCGAGAACCTCCGGTTCGAACCGGGGGAGAAGGCGAACGACGACGACTTCGCCGATGCGCTCGCGGACCTCTGCGACCTCTACGTGGGCGACGCCTTCGGTGCCGCCCACCGTGCCCACGCCTCGGTGGCGGGCGTCCCGGCACGGCGCCCCGGTGCCGCGGGGGACCTGCTGCAGCGGGAGGCGGAGGTGCTCGGCGGCCTGCTCGAGGACCCGATGCGGCCCTACGTGGCCGTGCTCGGCGGGGCGAAGGTCAGCGACAAGCTGACCGTGCTCGAGAACCTGCTCGAGCGCGTCGACGCCATCTGCGTCGGCGGCGCGATGTGCTTCACGTTCCTCGTCGCCCAGGGCCACGACGTCGGGACCTCACGCGTCGAGCAGGACTTCGTCGACACCGTGGGCGAACTGCTCGATCGCGCGGCCGAGCGTGGCGTCGACGTGCTCGTGCCGACGGACGTCGTCGTCGCCCCGGAGTTCGCCGAGGACGCACCGGCGACGACGGTCCAGGTCGACGCGATGCCCGCCGACCAGATGGGGCTCGACGTGGGACCCACGACGGTCGAGAACTACCGCGCTGCGCTCATGGACGCGGGGGCCGTGTTCTGGAACGGCCCCATGGGCGTGTTCGAGTGGGACGCCTTCGCCGCCGGCACCCGCGGGGTCGCCCAGGCGATGGCCGACACCGGCGCCTTCACCGTGGTCGGTGGCGGGGACAGTGCCGCTGCGATCCGGGCGTTCGGACTGGACGACCGTGTGAGCCACGTCTCCACGGGGGGTGGTGCGAGCCTCGAGCTGCTCGAGGGCAAGGACCTCCCGGGCATCGCGGCGCTGCGCGGCTGACGCTGCGGCGGGGGACGACGGCCGCCATGTATACGCACCGTCGACACGTGGTACGTCCGGTGCGGACCGCCCCGCACGACCACCCGCGGTCCCCGGGCGCCCGACTGGCCCGGTGTCCTCCCGCACGCGACTCCACACAGGAGCACAAGTGAGCACCGAGACCGAGAAGTTGAAGGGCAGCGTCAAGGAAGCCGCAGGCGACCTCGTCGGCGACGACGAGCTGCAGACCGAGGGCGAGCAGCAGCAGAAGAAGGCTCGCAAGGCCGAGGAGGCCCAGGAGCTGCAGGAGAAGGCCGAGGAGAAGGCCCAGCAGGCCGCCGGCCACGCTGGCGCCGAGAAGCAGGCCAGCTGACGCCCGTCGCGCACGACCACGCCGGACCCACCCCCCGCGGGTGGGTCCGCGTCGTCGTGGCGCTCTAGGCTGCCGGGACGAGCCCCACGACCACACGAGGACCCGATGACCGACCGCCGCCCGATCGTCGCCGGCAACTGGAAGATGCACAAGGACCACCTGGAGGCCGTGCAGCTCGTCCAGAAGCTCGGGTACGTGCTGGACGAGGAGGACCACGACGGGCAGGACGTCGTGGTGTGTCCGCCGTTCGTCTCGCTGCGCTCGGTGCAGACCGTGCTGGAGGCGGACCGCAACCCGATCCAGCTCGGGGCGCAGGACTGCCACCCCGAGGACTCGGGTGCGTTCACGGGCGAGGTGTCGGCCTCCATGCTCGTGCGGCTGGCCGTGAAGTACGTGATCGCCGGGCACTCCGAGCGTCGACAGCTGTTCGGTGAGACCGACGAGGTCGTCAACCAGAAGGTCGCCGCGATCCAGCGGCACGGCATGCGGCCCATCCTCTGCGTGGGGGAGACCATCGACCAGCGCCGCGAGGGCGCCGCAGAGCAGGTCGTCGCGGACCAGCTGGCCGGGAGCCTGGCCGGCATCGAGGTCGAGGACCCCGAGGCGCTCGTCGTGGCCTACGAGCCGATCTGGGCGATCGGCACGGGCGAGACCGCCACGCCGGACGACGCCCAGGCGATGTGCGCGCACGTGCGCGCCGTCCTCGCGGACCTCTACGACGACGACACGGCCGCCTCGGTCCGCGTCCAGTACGGCGGCTCCGTGAAGCCCGGCAACGTCCGCGAGCTGCTCGGCCAGGACGACATCGACGGGGCACTCGTCGGGGGTGCGAGCCTCACGGCCGATGACTTCGCGCTGATCGTCGGGTGGCGTCGCTGACACCCTCCGGGACCGCGCGTCCGATCGGACGATGACGGCCCCTCCCGTCGCGGGAGTCGCTGTGGTCGCGGTGCGCGCGTTCATCGCGCAGGCCGCGGAGCCTCCATGCAATCTGCGACTGCAGTAGTAGGTTGCGCCAGCGCGGCGCGTCGGGGAATCCCCGGGGAGAGCGACCGCACCACCTGACGAAAGGAACCGAAGGTGGCTTTGCAGAGGAAGTACGGAGCGCGCCTCATCGCGTCCGTCGCGGCTGTGGCGATGCTCGCCACGGCGTGTTCGAGCGAGGAAGACCCCGTCGACGACGGCGAGGAGACCGAGCAGACCGACGACGGCGCTGAGGACGAGGGCGAGGACGACGAGCAGGCTGCCGGCGAGGCCTCCTGCGGCACGACGGGCCTGATCTGGGCTCACGAGCAGACGCCGCCCGACATGCACCTCGACGACCCGAACAACAACCTGTCGATCACCTCGTGGGTGCGTCAGTCGCTGTGGGAGGGTCTCTACGGCGTCAGCGCCGCGGGTGCCTTCTTCCCGGAGATGCTCGCGCAGGAGCTCGAGGTCGTCAGCAACGACGACGGCACTGTCACCTTCAACGGTGTCCTGCGTGATGGCCTGACCTGGTCGGACGGCACGCCCGTCACGGCGCAGCAGATCGTCGACACCTACAACATCATCATGGAGGGCTACGAGTTCGGCGCCGAGGACCCGACGGCCAACGCCGTCTACCTCACCGGTGACCGCACCGGCTACGACCTGATCCAGCCGGAGAACATCGAGGCGACCTCGGACACCGAGTTCAGCTTCACGATGGACCAGTTCTTCGCCGGTTACAAGGCGCTGTTCTCCGAGCTCTTCCCGACGCACGTCGTGGCTGACGCCGCGACGGCCAACGAGGCCTTCCGCAACTTCGAGGTGGACGGCACCACGCTGCCCTCGACCGGCCCGATGCTCTTCGAGTCGCTCGAGCCCGAGGTCGCGGTCGAGCTCGTCACCAACGACAGCTACCACGGCTCCGTGTCGCCGGATGTCACCAACACCGGTGTCGCCTGCGTCACCGGCGTGACCGTGAACGTGGTCCCCGACACCGACGCGCAGGTCAACGCCCTGCAGGCCGGTGAGGCGGACTTCATCTTCGTCCAGCCGCAGCTGCAGTTCGAGGACGCCATCGCGTCCAACGAGGACTTCACCGTCGCGTCGGAGGCCGGTCCGGTCTTCGAGCACTGGGGTCTGAACCTGTACGACGACCACCTGCAGGACCCGCTCGTCCGTGAGGCGCTCGCGCTCGCCATGGACAAGGCGCAGGTCATGGAGGGTCTCTACACGCCGCTGTTCGGTGACTCGCTGCCCGCCGAGGGCCTGGGGAACACCTACTGGATGTCGAACCAGCCCGACTACGAGAACCACGCTGGTGACGCCGGCTACGGCGCCGGTGACACCGCTGGTGCGATCGCCAAGCTCGAGGAGGCCGGTTACGCCGACTCGGGTGACGGCATCTACGAGCACCCGGAGCGGGGTCGTCTGACGCTGCGCGTCGGCACCACGGGCGGCAACGCCCTGCGTGAGCTGCAGCAGGAGATCCTCCAGCAGCAGTTCGCCGCCGCTGGTATTGAGATCGTGATCGACAACGTCGACGGTTCCGCCTACTTCGGTGAGAAGCCGTTCTCGGGTGCCGCCCTGGCCTGCGCCACGGGTACCCCGAGCGGTGAGACCTCCGGTGAGGGCGACGCTGCTGTCACCTCCGACTGCGACGTTTGGGACATCACCCAGTTCGCGTGGGTCGGCGGTCCGTGGCCGGGTGGCCAGTCGGCCTCCTACCGCTGCGGTTCGGGCAACAACCCGTACGGCTACTGCAACGAGAACTTCGACGAGAAGTCGATCGAGTGCGACGGCACGGTGGACGACGCTGAGCGCGCCGCCTGCTACAACGAGCTCGACACGTACGTGACCACGCTCGGCCCTGACGGCGACGGCCTCTTCATGCTGCCGCTGACCCAGAAGCCGACGTTCTACGCGTTCAGCAACCAGCGGCTCGTGAGCGCCGCGGTCGCGCCGGACGCCAACAGCGCCGGTCCGCTCGTCAACGTCGTGGACTTCCAGCCGCGCGGCTGAGTCCAGCACGACACACGGCCGAGCCCGCCCCCACGGGGGGCGGGC
>JBFKQZ010000034.1:0-17565 GCA_041627475.1 Nitriliruptoraceae bacterium
GTCGACAACCTGCTGTCGCTGTGCCGCAGGCATCACCGACGGCTGCACTCGACCTTCTGGCACCCGCACCTCGATGGCGACACGGGGCGCTTCGAGCTGCGCCGGTCGCCGAAGGGCCGCGCGGTGCACACCACCTACCCCCGCGGCACACGACCCACGGCGCAGTCGCCGCCGGAAGTGGTCCCGGCCCGCTGACCCCCACCGTGGTGGGGGCTGCGGTGCTGGGTCAGTCGTCGCGGAAGGTGGCGGCCTCGTGGCGGCGGCGGTCGATCTCGACGTGGAAGACGTCCGGGCGGCCGTAGTGGCCGGTCGGGTCGAAGTTCTGCCGGGCGGCACGGACAGCCTCGGTGTCGATCGTGGCGGTGACGAGCAGTTCGTCGGTCGTCGGTTCGATCGCCCACGTGCCGTCGGGGGCGGCGAGGCACGACCCACCGTCGTACGAGATCGGGCCGTGGGTCTCCTCCGATGCAGCGAGGAGGTCGTAGGCAGGGAAGTCGGTGGGCACGTCCGCGAGCTCGAAGCGGCCACCAGCCGCGAGCGACCACACGCGACCCTCCATCGCGACGAAACGCACCACGTCGCGGGTGAGGCCGCTCGACCCCGGCCAGACGGAGACGTGCAGGTCCTCGCCACCCGCGTACATGGCATGACGGGCCTGCGGCATCCAGTTCTCCCAGCAGTTGAGCCCACCGACGCGCACACCGTCGAAGGTGTGCACGCGCAGGCCGTGCCCATCGCCCGGCCCCCAGACGAGCCGCTCCTCGTAGGTCGGACGGAGCTTGCGGTGCGCGCTGACGACGCCGCCGACGGGGTCGATGGCGAGGAGCGTGGCGAACACCGTGCCACTGCCCCCTGTGGTGCTCCGCTCGGTGATGCCCAGGTACGTGAAGACGCCGAGGTCGTTGGCCGCCTCGGTGATGCGCGCGACCTGCGGTCCGTCCACCTCGACGGCGGCGTCCAGGTAGAGCGCGTAGCACCGCTTCTGGAGGTCGTCGTCGAACGCGGCCCCGCCGGTGCGCCCCACCCAGTGCGGGTAGCCGGAGAGGAACGTCTCGCCGAACGCCACGAGGTCCACACCCGCGGCGGCCGCCTCCTGCAGCGTCTCGACGACGATCTCAGTGGTGCCGTCGGGATCGAGCCACCGGCCGTGGATGTTGGCCGCGGCCACCGTGAGCTGTGTCATGTCAGTTCCCGTTCGCCGAGAAGTGCTGCCAGTCCTTGAGCGTGTTCCACCGACCGCCCCAGCCCCAGCCGATGGCGTCGAACGCCGCGACGACGACGTCGCCCTCCCGGATCATGCCCGGCACGTCGCGGTCACGGTCGAGGTAGGCCGTCGCGTAGGCGGGGAGCACGACCTCACCGGCGTCGGTGACCTTCCAGTACGGGTTGTGGAACGGGTTGATGTCGATCGCCCGGCCGTACGCGTGCTGCGACCATCGACTGCTGCCCGTGGAGGCGCGGCAGTGGTAGGCGGCGGTGAGGTTGTCGTCGCCGCGACGGTGGAACTGCGTGAAGTCCTCGTCGTCGAGCAGACCGATCTGTTCGATCGGGAACCGAGCGGCGTGGAGCTGTTCGAAGACGCCGACCAGGTCCTCGGCGACGTCACGGTGGAGGATGAGGTCGCCGGTGTGGTGCAGCTCGTCGAAGCCCCAGTACGAGACCGTCACGTAGCGCAGCTCGTCGAGCGTCGTGGGGCAGTCCTCGCGCCACGTCGAGACGGGCACGATCTCGTCCGGCACCGGCTGGATCGTGGCGACGAAGTCCTCCGTCGGCGGCGGCGCGAGGACGTCGACCGTCCGGATGCGGCGGTCGACGTACTCGGGTGGCGGCGGCTGCGGCGCGGGGAAACCCGTCGCCGTGACCTCGAGCAGCCGCTGGCGGTACCAGGCGGGTGGCTCGCTCGACGACGCCGCCGGCACCCGTGCCGGGACGGGACTGACCGCTGGCGACGGCGAGGCGACTGCAGACGGACTCGGACTCGGGCTCGGAGTGGGCGCCGCCGGCGATGCCGCCACGGCAGCGGCCGGCGCCGGTGCGGTCTCGCCCGACGACCCGCCGACCGTCGTGTCCCCCACGGCAGGCGCGCACCCGACGGCGAGGGCCGTGCCCGTCGCAGCAGCCGCGAGGAGGTGGCGGCTGCTCACCCCCGGCCGCGCAGCCGGGCGAAGGCACCGGCGCCGATGAGGACCGCGGCGAGCACCGCCAGCGCGATGCCCAGCGTGCCGCCCTCGTCCTCGTCGTCCTCCACGTCGCTGCTGCCGTCCGCAGGCTCGTCGCTCGTGGTGTCCTCGCCATCAACGGCGTCATCGTCGTCGGTCGCCCCGTCGCCCTCGATCGTGACGGTGGCGGGGCCGCTGGTCCCGCTGATGTCCCCGGTCGGGTTCGTCAGCTCCAGCGTGAACGACGACCCGGGAGCGGCGTCAGCGAGGATCGTCACGTCGACGGTCTCGACGCGGTCGTCGTTCTCCTCGAACGTGAGCGTCGCGCTGACCGACTCGTAGTCCTGCCCGGCCGTCGCGCTGCCGTCCACCGTCGCGACGTCGACCGTGCCGGCGCACGTGCCGACCCGGCCCTGCAGTTCGACGACCAGCGAGACGGTGCCGCTCCCGGGGGACGCGGTCACGTCGGTCTCGACGAATCCCGCGATGTGACAGGCAGCGGCCGCCGGCACCGCCGTGGCGAGCAGCCACGCGGCGGCCAGGGCGAGCGCGACGAGCGGTGCGGACAGGCGACGTGCCATGGCGGTCCCGTCAGGAGCGTGGGACGAGCCTAGGCACGCCCGGCGTCAGCGGGCGGTGCCCGTGACCACGAGTGTGTAGTCCTGGTCGGTCCCGTCGCCACGCAGCAGCGCACCGTCGGCCGGGAGCGCGTGGGCACGGACGCGGACGGTCCACGTCCCTGCCATGGGCGACTCGACGTAGACGTTCTCCAGGACCTCGAGGCGGTCGGCCGTCCCGCCCGGGACCGACCAGCCGTCGTCGAAGACGTTGCCGAGGAGGACCGTGCCGTCAGGCGCGACCAGCTCGAGGTCGAGGTCGTTGACGATCGCCGCGTCGGCGGCGGGGTCACCGGCCGGGTCGAGCCAGTCGAGCGTGACCTTGAGCGGGGTGTCCCCGGCGGCCTCGACGGTGAACTCGTGCACCTCACCGGGGTCGGTCAGGACGTCCCGCAGGTCGCGGATGACGCGGCCCGTCCCGGGACGGAAGAGCGCCTCGAGGTCGACACGACCCCAGCCCTCGTGGATGTTGGGGATGTCCGGGAACAGGACGTCGACCGCGGAGTTGACGAGCAGCGCCTTGACCAGGGCCGGCGACGGGTCCTCCCCGGCCCCTTGCCCCTCGCGCCACCACTGCGTGACGAGCGCGGCCGCACCGGCCACGTGCGGGGCCGCCATCGACGTCCCCGAGCAGTAGGAGTACAGGGGGGCGACCGGGTCGGTGACCGGCTCGAAGCACAGGCCACCGCCACCGAGCGACTTGGTCGACCGGACGTTCTCGCCGGGTGCGGCGACCGTGATGCCGATGCGGCCGTCCTTCGTCGGACCGCGCGACGAGAACGAGGCGAGCTGGCGCGGGTCGCCGACGCCGCCGAGGGCGGGGTCGGTCGGGCTCTGCAGCGCCGCCACGACGATGATGTTCTTGGCGGCCTTCGGCGCGGTGAGGGTCTGCTCACCCGACCCCGAGTTGCCGGCGGAGAAGACCATCGTGAACGGCTGGAGCCCGTCGACCTCGGCCTGGCCGTCACGGACGAGGCTGTCGAGCCGGGCGCCCGAGGCGAGGTAGCCGACCCCGGTCCCCTCGCCGGACGTCCACGACGCGTTCCAGATGTTCGCACCGAAGTCGATCGCGTCGCTCACCGTCTGCTCGAACAGGGCGACGTGGTCGACGGTCAGGATCCCGCTGGTCGCGATGATGTTCTGGTTGGTGAGGCCGACCGCCGGTGCGACGCCGACGCCGGGCTCGAAACCGTCCGCGTCGGTGGCCAGCACGTCGGGCACGGTGGTCCCGGTCCCCCCGACGATGCCGGCGACGTGCGTGCCGTGGCCCGTGCCGTCGACCGGCTCGTCGTGCGGCTCCATGTAGTCCTTGGTCGCCACCACGTTGAGCTGCGGGTGCTCCTCGTCCACCCCGTCGTCCACGATCGCCACGACGACACCACTGCCGTCCAGCCCGAGCTCGGCGAGCCACTCCTCGTACGTGGGCGTGTAGACCGGGTCGGGACCGAAGAGGTCGTCGCGGCCGGACGCGACCAGCCGGGCGAGGACGGCGTCGGTGCGCTCCCCCTCCGGCGTGATGGCGGCGGGTGCCGGCCCGACGTAGGCGACGGCGGGCGACCCGGCCAGGCCCGCGGCGGCCGCGCCGTCGAGGACGGCGACCAGCTCGACCATCCCTGCACTGTCCGGGACGTCGCTGCTGCCCAGCAGACGACCGCCGAGCTGGGCGACCTGTGCCACGACGCCGTCGAGCGCAATCCTGGTGGTGCGGATCGCCACCGGTCCCACGAGCGCCCGGTCGAGGCCGGCGTCCAGCTTCGCACGGGCGTCCACCGGGGTGACGGCGGCCCCTGGGACCGTCGCAGCGACCGGTAGGGCCACCCGGTAGGTGCGGGCCCCGGTGACGGTGACGGCGGTCGCCCCCGCTGCGGACAGCGCGTCGCGGTCCGCCTGCGTCACGTCGTGCGCGAACGTGACCTCGACGAACTCGGTGTCGGACTGGGCGGCGACCGGCGCCGTCACGACCGGTGCGGCAGCGAGACCACCGAGGGCGAGGACGGCGGACAGGGCGAGAACGGTGCGCACGGCAGCTCCAGGACAGGCTGCCCGGGGACTTCGACATGGACCGGCACAGCCCCTGCCGGACCGGGCTGGCCGTCCGGCCAGCGGGCAGACAGCGGTCAGGCCGTGGGCAGCCGCAGCTGGACCTCGGCACCGCCGGCCGGGTTGGTCCTCGCCGCGTAGGAGCCGCCGTGGGACTCCGCCACCTGTGCGACGATCGACAGTCCGAGCCCGGAACCCGGGAGCCCGCGGGCCGACGGGGCCCGGTAGAACCGGTCGAAGACGCGCTCGGCATCGCCGTCGGCGAAGCCAGGACCACGGTCGCGCACCACGACGGCGCCGTCGACGACGGTCACCTCGACCTCGCCACCCCCGTGCTTGACGGCGTTGTCCACCATGTTCGCGACGGCCCGCTCCAGCCGGTCGCGCTCGGCGACGACCACGGAGTCGTCCGCAACCACCCGGATCGTCGCGTCCGGCGCGAACACGCTGGCGCGATCCACCACGTCGTCCACGACGTCGCGCAGCGCGACGGGCGTCGGCGCCCGGGCCGGCCGGTCCCCGCGTGCCAGCTCGACGAGCCCGTCCACGAGCCGGCCGAACTCCTCGAGCTGCAGCCGGACGTCCTGGAGCAGCGCGTCCCGCTCGTGCCCCGGCAGCTCGTCGCCCCGCTGGAGCACCTCGATGTTGGTCCGCAGGCTCGTCAGCGGCGTGCGCAGCTCGTGGGAGGCGTCGGCCACGAGCTCGCGCTGGGCGTTGCGGGCCCGGTCGAGGCTCGCGAGCATGCCGTTGAAGGCGGTGGCGAGCCGCCCCAGCTCGTCCTCGCCGGCGACGTCGATGCGGTGGTCGAGGTCCTGCGTCCTGCCGACCTCCTCGGCCGCCTCGGTCAGGCGACGCACCGGCCGCACGGCCCGGTTGGCGACCAGCGCACCGAGCAGGGCCGCCAGCCCGACACCGAGGAACCCGGTCAGCAGGAGCTGCCGGCGCAGCGCCTCCAGCGACCGCACCTGGGCCGTGAGCGGCACGGCGAACTGCACGGCGCCGCCGTCATCGACGGCGACCGCGAGGACCCGCACCGGGGTGCCGTCGACCTCCACGGTGCGCCGCAGCGGGCCGTCGACCTCGCCGGCCGCGAGCGCCCGCGTCTCGTCGTCGACGGGCAGGTCGACCGCCCCGAGCGTGCGCACCGCACCGTCGGTCGTGACCGCCTGGACGACGCCGACGTCGAACGGGCCGAGGAAGCGGTCGTCGCCACCGCGGGGCACCTGCGACCGGCTCTCGCGGATCTGCTCACGCAGGCGCGGGAGGAGCTCGGCCCGGCGGGTCGCGTCCGAGGGCGCGAGGGTGAGGATCGTGCGCGCCGCGCTGGTGAGCTCGACGTCGACCTGCTCGGTGAGGCGTCGGGCGGTGGCGCCGTACACGACGACCGCGACCACCATCACCGCCACGGCGACGGCCAGGGCGGCGGTGACGGCGATGCGGACCCGCAGGCTCACGTCGCCGCCAGCAGCTGGTAGCCGACGCCGCGCACGGTCTGGATCAGGCGCGGCTCGCCCGCTGCCTCGAGCTTGCGCCGCAGGTAGCCCACGTACACCTCGAGCGCGTTGCTGGAGGTCCCCGAGTCGAAGCCCCAGACACGGTCGAGGATCACGTCACGCTCCAGGACGACCCGCGGGTTGGCGAGGAAGAGCTCCAGCAGCAGGAACTCGGTGTTGGTCAGCTCGATCCGCCGTTCGCCACGGTGGACGAGGCGCGTGGCGGGGTCGAGCGTGACGTCGGCGAACCGCAGGACCTCGTCGGTGGGCTCCTCGCGGGTCGTCCGGCGCAGCAGCGCCCGCAGCCGCGCCAGCAGCTCCTCGAGGGCGAACGGCTTGACCAGGTAGTCGTCGGCCCCGGCGTCCAACCCGGCGACGCGGTCGTCGACCGCGTCGCGTGCGGTGAGCATCAGGATCGGGGTGCGGTCCCCGTCGTCGCGCAGCCGCCGCGCCACACCGAGGCCGTCGACGCCGGGCATCGAGACGTCCAGCACGATCGCGTCCGGCGGCGCGGCGCTCACCTGCGCCAGGGCGTCCAGGCCGTGCTCGGCGAGGGCGACCTCGTAGCCCGAGAGGCGCAGCGCACGGTCGAGCGCATCACGCACCGCGCGCTCGTCGTCGACGACCAGGATCCTGTTCATGGTGCGCAGCATGCCGTCATCGACTGAGCCGGCGCTGAGAATCACGGCACGAGGTGGTGCAGGGCCAGTCGCTCGACGACGAGGTCTGCGTGCGACAGGTCGTGCAGGCCCGCGCCACGGTCGACCGCCACCGTCCACGCACCGGCCGCGACGCCGGCCGCCACACCCGCGTGGCTGTCCTCGACCACGGTGGCGCGGCCCAGCTCGCGGCCGGTGGCCCGACGCAGCTGCTCGAGCGCCGAGAGGTACGGCACGGGCGACGGTTTGTGCTCGGACACGTCCTCGCGCGCGACCCGGACCGCGAAGCGGCCCCGTAGGCCCGGCAGCTCGAGGACGCGGTCGAGGTGCCGCCGTCCCGACGAGGTCACGACGGCCAGCGGCACGTCGGCGGCCGCCAGCACGTCGAGGACCTCGACGACATCGTCGAACACGAGCGCCGGGTCGTCGAACGCCAGCCCGTGCCCGGTCTGCATGCGTCGCTCGTACTCCGCGATCTCGGCGTCCCCCATCCCGTACAGCTCGCGGAAGAGCTCGCGGGTCCGCGGCCACGGGTGGCCGACCATGCGCGCAAGATCCTCGTCCGTGAGCGCGTGCCCGAGCTCGTCGAGCACACGCCGCATCGCGTCGATCGTGACGGTCTCGCTGTCGAGCAGCGTGCCGTCGCAGTCGAACAGGACCGCATCGGGGTAGGTCACACCGGCGGGTCCGGGTCGTACTGGACGGCCCGGCGGACGGCGCGGGCCTGCTCGGTCCCGGCCAGCCGCTCGACGAGGTGGAGGGCCATGTCGATCCCGGCCGAGACGCCCGCGGCGGTGATGATGTCGCCGTCGTCGACCCACCGGACGTCGCGGCGGACCTCGCACGAGCCGTCGAGGCCCTGCAGCTCTTGCAGTGCCCCGTGGTGGGTGGTCGCAGGACGGTGCTCGAGCAGGCCCGCAGCAGCGAGCAGCAGCGACCCGGTGCAGACGCTGGCCAGCAGCGCACCGTCCTCGTGCAGGGCCCGCAGCCGCGCGAGCAGCGCGGCGTCCTCGACCAGGGCGCGGGTGCCGCGACCGCCGGGGACGACGACCACGTCGGGCGCCGTCTCGAGCTCGTCCCAGGTCTGGTCGACCAGCACGCGCGCCCCCTTGGCGCACGTCACCGGGCCGACCGTGTCGGCGTACAGGCCGACGTGCACCTGCGGTCCCCTGCCGCGTCGAGCCAGGGCCGCCCACATGGTCAGGATCTCCCAGGGACCGGCCCAGTCGAGCTCCTCGACCCCGTCGAACAGCAGGATCGCGATGCGCAGGTCGGTCATCCCGCTGCCTCGGCGACGTCGGTGCGCAGGCCGTTGTCCAACGCGAACCGGTGGATCGACCGGGCGAGGTGGGTCGGCGCCTCGAGCTGGAGGTGGTGTCCGGCTCCGGGGAGGACCTCGAGATCGACGCCGAGGTCTCGCGCGACGCCGCGACCGAGCCGCAGCGGGAAGACCGGGTCGCGCTCCCCCCAGACCACCGTCGCGGGCACGCGCAGGGCGTTGGGGCGCTCCGGGTCGCGCAGGAGGGCGACGCTGCGCCGGGCACGGCGGACCAGCCACTCGCCGATCGCCCCGCGCGACAGGGTGCGGTAGTACTGCAGCCAGCCCGCCGGGTCGGCCGTGACGGCCGTCGTCGCCGCGTCGATCGCTGCCTGGTCGACGGCACCACGGGTCCGGGTCTGCAGCCGCAGCGCCGTCGCGACCAGTGGCCGCGGCAGCGCCCGGAAGGCGAGCTCCGGCACGACGGGCAGGTTGGCCAGCGCGATGTGCCAGGCGTGGCGCAGGTCGAGGTGGCGGTACGGCGCCGCAGCCATCACGACACCGCTGACGCGGCCCGGGTGACGGAAGGCGGTCGCGAGCGCGACCGCACCACCCCAGTCGTGACCGACCAGCAGGGCCTTGCGGACGTGGAGGTTGCGGATCAGCTGGCTGATCTCGTCGCCGAGCGTCTGCGGGTCGTAGTCCTCGTCGGCGGCGCGCGTCCGACCGATGCCCTTGACGTCCGGCGCGACGACGCGCCAGCCGGCGTCGACGAGCAGTTCGGCGACCGCGTCCCAGCTGCCCCCGTCCAGCGGGAACCCGTGGAGCAGCATGACGACGTCGTCACCACGACCGGCCTCGCGGACCCAGAACCGGGTCGCCCCGCCGGGCACGTAGCCCTCGCGCCAGTGCATCAGCCCTCGTCGCTCGTCGTCGCGCCGGAGGCTACCGACGCCGGTTCCTCGTCCAACGCCTCGGCGGCGGGCAGCCGCACCTCGAAGCGCGCGCCTGCGGCCCCCTCGACCAGGGTCACGGTGCCGCCCATCCGCTCGCACAGCTGCCGCACGACGGCCAGGCCGAGCCCCATCCCCTGCGAGCGCCGGGTGTCGCCGTGGTCGGCCTGCTCGAACGCCGCGAAGATCCGCGGCGCGACGTCCGCCGGGACGCCCTCGCCCTCGTCCTCGACGCACAGCACGACCTCGTCGCCGTCGCGTCGGCCCGACACCGTCACCGGTGCCCGCCCGTACTTGTCGGCGTTGGACAGCAGCGCGTCCACGACCCTGACGAGGTGGGCCGGGTCCACCTCTGCGAGCAGCCCGTCGGGGACGTCGACGTGCAACGGGTTGATGTGCTGGTGCTGGACGGCCACGGCGGCCACGAGCACCTCGAGGTCCACGGCCTCGGGCTCGATCGTGAGCTCTCCGGCCTGCAGGCGCGCCGTGGTCAGCACGTTGTCCATCAGCGAGTGGAGGCGTCGTGCATGGCGGTCGATGCGCTCGAGGAACCGTTGGGTGTGCTCGGGGACCTCGCCGGCCCGCCCCGTGGCCGCGGTCTCGGCGAAGCCCCGGATCACCGTGATCGGGGTGCGGAACTCGTGGGTGACGACGGCCAGGAACTCGTCCTTGGCGTGCAGCGCTCGGGCCAGGTCCTCGTTCGCCGCGACGAGCTCGGCCGTCCGCGCCTCCACCTCGGCCAGGGCGTGCTCCTCACGACGCTGGAGGACGTGGACGAGCAGCGCGACGAGCAGCGTGATGGCCCCGAGCCCGAGGAACGTGAGCAGCGGCGCGAAGCGCTCGGACGTCGAGACGAAGCCGGTGGCAGCCGTGACCTCGACGTCCCACACCTGCCCCAGCGGCTCGATGCGCCGCATGGCGACGAGCCCGTCGTCGGTGCCCATGTCCGGGACGAGCTGGCCGATCTCGCGCGGCCCGTCCCCGGTGTCGACGTCGACCAGCCGGACGCCGACGTCGCCGACCTCCCGTGTCAGCGCCGCCAGGAGGTCCTCGCCCCGCAGCACGAGGTCGGTCACGCCGCCCACGGTGCCGTCGTCGGCGTACCACGGTGCGTACACCACGAGGCCGGTCTGGTCACCGGGCTCCTGCACCAGCGTCAGCGCCTCCGACAGCGACACCTGCTCCTGGTCGAGCGCCCGCGCGGCAGCCGGCGCCGCGAGGGGCACGTCGAGCACGTCGAGCCCGAGTGCGGCCTCGTTCGGCGCCACCGGTGCGACGAGGTCGATGACCAGCTGTCGGTCCTCGCCGACGCCGCGCAGCGTCGTCGACGCGACGGAGAACACCGATGCGAGGTCCTCGGCGATGCCCAGTCGGTCCACCCGCACGACCCACTCGTCGAGTGTGGGGTCGTCGGCTCGCAGGGCCGCGGCCGCCCGCGAGGCGCTGCGGTACCGCTCGAGCTCCAGGGCCACGACCGCGGCGACCCGGTCCGCCCGCTCGTCGAGCCGCTCCTGCACGTCGTTGCCCGTGTCCCACCACGACACCCACGTCCCGAGCAGGGTCACCACCAGGCCGATGGCGAGCACCCCGATCGTGCGGCCGTGGATCACAGCAGCGGGAGGTAGCGGTCGAGCTCGAACCTGGTCACGTGGTCGGTGTACGCGGACCACTCACGACGCTTGTTGGCGATGAAGTAGCGGAACAGGTGCTCACCGAGGACGTCGGCGACGAGGTCGCTCTGCTCCATGTGGCGCAGGGCGTCACCGAGGTCGCGCGGCAGGGACCGGATGTCCGCGGCCGCGGCCTCCTCGTCGGACAGCTCGTAGACGTTGTCGTTGGTCTCGTCCGGCAGCTCGTACTCGCCCTCGATCCCGGCGAGACCGGCGGCGACGAGCACGGCGAAGCACAGGTAGGGGTTCGTCGCGGGGTCGGGTGCCCGGTACTCGATCCGACCGGGCCCCGAGCGGCCGGCAGCGGCCGGCACGCGGATGAGGGCGGACCGGTTCTGCGTCCCCCAGCCGATGTGGGTCGGCGCCTCGAACCCGGGGACGAGGCGCTTGTAGGAGTTCACCCACTGGTTGGTGATCGCGGTCAGCTCCGGTGCGTGGCGGAGGAGGCCGGCGACGAAGTGCTTCGCGGTCCCCGACAACCCGTCGGAGTCGTGCTCGTCGACGAAAGCGTTCTCGTCCTCGTGGAAGAGGCTGAGGTAGAGGTGCATCGCGTTGCCCCACTGCCCCTCGATCGGCTTGGGCATGAAGGAGGCGTACACGCCGCGTGACAGCGCGACCTCCTTCACGACGAGCCGGAAGGTCATGAGGTTGTCCGCCATCGTCAGGGCGTCGGTCGCCCGCAGGTCGATCTCGTGCTGGCTGGGTGCGACCTCGTGGTGGCTGTACTCGACGCTGATGCCGGTCCGCTCGAGCAGGTCGATCGCCTGGCGGCGGAAGTCCTGTTGGACGTCCAGCGGGGTCATGTCGAAGTACGACCCCTCGTCCAGCGGCGTCGGGTCCTTCGGGCCCGCGAAGAGGAAGAACTCCATCTCGGGCTTGACCTCGACCTGGAAGCCGAGCTCGGCCGCTCGATCGAGCTGCCGACGGAGCACCTGGCGGGGGTCCGCGGCGAAGGGCTCCCCGTCCGGCGTGACGATGTCGCAGAACATCCGCGCGACGCCGCGGCCCTCCTGCGGGCGCCACGGCAGGACCTGGAACGTCGCGGCGTCGGGCCGCGCCACCATGTCCGCCTCGTGGACGCGGGCGAAGCCGTCGATCGCCGATCCGTCGAAGGTGACGCCGGCCTCGAACGCCGACTCCAGCTCGGCCGCCGTGATCGCCACCGACTTGAGGAACCCGAGGACGTCGGTGAACCACAGACGGATGAACCGGATGTCGCGCTCCTCGACCGTCCTGAGCACGTACTCCTGCTGCTTGTCCACCGTTGCTCCTGGGTTCCCGTCCCGGATCGGGGCGACGAGCCTACGTGCCGTCCGGGGATCCCACCGGCTCGAACGCCGACGCCCGCCCCGGGCGGGAGACCGGGGCGGGCGGCGGGTCGGTACGTGGGCGAGCGCCCACGGGTTGTGCGGAGGCCGGCGACCGACGACGCCGACCTCCGCGGAGGTCACTCCGTCGCTGGGCGAGCCACGGGCGTGACCTGGCTGCTGGCGGCGGTGCCGGCGAACGGCGCGCTGCCGGCGAGACCGGCGGTCGGGTAGGCCTCCAGCCCGTGCTCTGCGACGTCGAGGCCGCCGATCTCCTCCTCCTCGGAGACACGGAGCATGCCGATCGACTTGAGGATGAAGAACAGTGCGCCCGAGGTCACGGCGACGAAGCCCGCGACGGACAGGACGCCGATCGCCTGCACACCGATGGTGATGCCGGCGTCAGCAGCGCCCGGGTAGAACGGGACGGCGAGCGTGCCGATGATGCCGCACACGCCGTGGACCGAGATGGCACCGACCGGGTCGTCGACCTTGATGGCGTCGAAGCCCTTGACGGCGAACACCACGACCGCACCGCAGATGAGCCCGACCAGCAGCGCTGCGGGGCCCGAGGCGAAGTCCGGACCGGCGGTGATGCCGACCAGGCCCGCGAGTGCACCGTTGCCGGCCATCGTCGGGTCGAACTTGCCGTTGACGGCCCAGATGACGGCACCGGCGGCGAGCGCGCCCGCACCGGCCGCGATGTTGGTGGTCAGCAGGATGTTGCCGATGGCCGAGGCCTGGCCCGTGGCGCCGAGGGTGGAGCCACCGTTGAAGCCGAACCAGCCGAACCAGAGGATGAACACGCCGAAGATCATGAACGGGACGTTGTGACCCGGGATGGCGCGCGGCTTGCCGTCCTTGCCGTACTTGCCGATGCGCGGGCCGAGGATCGCGGCACCCATCAGGGCTGCCACACCACCGGTCATGTGCACCAGCGTCGAGCCGGCGAAGTCGTAGAAGCCGAGGTCGCCCAGCCAGCCCTCACCGCTCCACTGCCAGTGGGTGACGATGGGGTAGATGAACGCCGTGATGGCCACCGACATCAGGAGGTAGCCGGGGAACTTCATGCGTTCCGCGACCGCACCCGAGACGATCGTGGCGGCCGTGGCGGCGAAGACCATCTGGAAGACGAACTGCGTGCCGTCACCGAGCCCGGTGCCGTACGCGCCGTCGAACCAGCCGGTCGTGCCGAAGAAGCCACCGGAGGTCGCGCCGTACGCCAGCGCTGCACCGATCGCCCAGTAGAAGACGGCACCGATCGACATGTCGGCGATGTTCTTGGCGATGATGTTGGCGGCGTTCTTGGCGCGGACGAGGCCGGCCTCGACCAGCGAGAAGCCCAGCTGCATCAGGAACACGAAGGCGGCCGCTGCGGCGACCCAGATCACGTCGATGTCAGCGGACAGGCTCTCGACGGTGGCCGCCGACGCCGGGCTGGCCGACAGCAACCACATGGCTGCGCCAGCTCCTAGGACGGTTCTTGTGCGATGCACGTTCACTCCTTGACTTGTTGTCGGTTCAGGCCGGTCGGACCTCTCCCCTGCTTGTGCCCGGGTCGTCCAGCCGGGGCGGACGCTACGAATGGGCCGTTTCCCTCCCGTGTGCCGGCTGTGTCATCCCGGTCAACCGATGTGACAGTCGTGTTACGGCTGGCGGCCGGCCCGCCCCGTGTGGCACCGTCGCCACCCACCGTCCAGAGGTCCCCACGTGCCGTTCCGCGTCGCTCTCGCCCAGTGCAACCCGACCGTGGGCGACGTGTCGGGCAACGCGGCGCTGGTGCTCGACGCCTGGCGTCGGGCCGCCGAGGCCGGTGCCGACCTCGTCGTGGCGACCGAGCTCGTGCTCACCGGCTACCCACCGGAGGACCTGCTGCTGAAGCGCGACTTCATCGACGCCGAGGAGCAGGCGCTGCGCGACCTCGCGGCAGCCGGGCCCGACGGGTGCGCGCTGGTCCTCGGGCACGTGGACCACGACCACCAGGCCGACCTCGCCCCAGAGGAGCAGCAGGCCCACTGGGACACGGCGGTGTCGGCACGCAACCTGCACAACGCGGCGTCGCTGCTGCGCGACGGCGACGTCGTCGCGACCTACCGCAAGCTCCGGCTGCCGAACTACGGGGTGTTCGACGAGGCCCGGTACTTCACCGCGAGGGACGAGCCGGTCGTGGTCGACGTGGCCGGGGTGCGGGTGGGCATCACGATCTGCGAGGACATGTGGGCCCACGAGGGGCCGCTGGCCGACTCGGCCGCAGCGGGGGCACAGGTCATCGCAGTGCCGAACGCGTCGCCGTACGCCCGCCGCAAGCGCGCGACGCGGGAGTCGTGGGCCGCACGCCACGCGGCGCGGGACGGGACCTTCGTGCTCTACGTCAACCAGGTCGGTGGACAGGACGAGGTCGTGTTCGACGGCGACTCGTTCGTCGTGAGGCCGGACGGCGAGGTGGGCGCGCGCGGCGCCGTGTGCGCCGAGGACCTCGTCGTCGCCGACCTCGACCTCGACACCGGTACCTGCGCCCAGGTCAGCGAGCCGGCACCGCGCCCGGACGACCTCGGCGAGACCTGGGCGGCGCTCGTGCTCGCCACCCGCGACTACGTGCACAAGAACGGATTCCGCGACGTCTGGATCGCGCTGTCGGGCGGGATCGACTCGGCCGCGACGGCGGCCGTGGCCGTGGACGCGCTCGGGGCCGACGCCGTCACCGGCGTGGCCCTGCCGTCGCCGCACTCGTCGGACCACTCCATCGAGGACGCGCACGCGCTGGCCGCCAACCTCGGCATCAGCATCCACGAGCTGGCGATCGAGCCGGCCATCACCGGGCTCGAGACCGTGCTCGGCGACCTGCTGGACGACCACTTCGGGATCGCGGAGGAGAACCTCCAGTCGCGCATCCGCGGGACGGTGATGATGGCGCTGTCCAACGAACACGGCGGTCTGGTGCTGACCACCGGCAACAAGTCGGAGTACGCCGTCGGGTACGCCACGCTGTACGGCGACATGAACGGAGCGTTCGGCCCGCTGAAGGACGTGCCGAAGACGCTGGTGTGGGAGCTGTCGCGCTGGCGCAACGACCAGCCGCGCCCGGACGGCACTGCCGGCGAGACGATTCCCGACCGGACCATCACCAAGCCACCGTCGGCCGAGCTGCGGCCGGGCCAGCTGGACCAGGACTCGCTGCCGCCCTACGAGGTGCTCGACGCCATCATCGCCGGGCTGATCGAGGAGGACCGGACCGTCGAGGACCTCGTGGCCGACGGCCACGACGAGACGATGGTCCGCGACGTCCTGCGCATGATCGACCGTGCCGAGTTCAAGCGGCGCCAGGCCGCCCCCGGCCCCAAGATCACCGACCGCGCGTTCGGCCGGGAACGCCGCGTGCCGATCACCAACGACTGGAACCCCTGATGCCCGCACTGACCCGTGACGGCGACGTCCACGTCCTGCACCTCGGCGACGGCGAACAGCGCTTCTCGCCGGACTGGATGCTGGAGGTCCACGAGTTGCTGCGGCTCGTGCGCGAGGACCCAGCCCCGCTGGTCACGACGGCGACGGGCAAGATCTGGTCCAACGGGCTCGACCTCGAGTGGCTGCAGGCCAACCCGACCGAGTTCCAGCCCTACCTCTCCGACGCGCAGCACCTCATGGCCGCGTTCCTCGAGCTGCCCGTGCCGACGGTGGCCGCCCTCCAGGGCCACGCGTTCGCCGCCGGGGCGATGCTGGCGCTGTGCCACGACACGCGGGTGATGCGCGCCGACCGCGGCTGGTGGTGCCTGCCCGAGATCGACATCGACATGCCGTTCACACCGGGCATGAACGCCCTGATCACGGCGAAGCTGCCGATCGGGACCGCGTCGCGCGCGATGACGACCGGGCACCGGTTCACCGCCGACGAGGCGCTCGCGGGCGGGATCGTCGAGCACCTGGCCGGCGAGGACGAGGTGGTGCCGCGCGCCCTCGAGCTCGCGACGGGCCTGACGGGCAAGAACCCACAGATCCTGGGCCAGATCAAGGCCATGCTCTGGGCGGGGCCGCTCGGCGAGCTACGGGGAGCCTGACGGCAACGTCACCGACCTCCACGCTTCTTCCCGGCGCCGTGCCGACGTGCGTCGTCCGGGCGAGCACACGCATGTCGACGCCCGACTGGAAGCACGAGTGGACTAGTCCGGTTGGGGGCTGTCGGGCGCCACGGCGGCGCCCGAGCCCCTGACAGGAGACCCACGATGACTCGACTCACGAACCGCCTCGCCCCCTGGGCGCCGACCGTCCTGCGCGTCACGCTCGGCGTGATCATGGCCGTCCACGGGTGGCAGAAGCTCACCGCCATGACCCCGGCCGGGTTCGGCAACGGGATGCTCGACGGCCTCGGCGTGCCAGCACCGGTCGCCATGGCCTGGGTGGTCACCCTCGTCGAACTGGTCGGGGGCATCGCGCTCGTCCTTGGCCTCGCGTCCCGCATCGCCGCCGCCGCGAACGGGCTGGTCCTCGCGGGTGCGACGCTCCTGGTGAAGACGGACCTGGGGCTCGTGGCGGAGATGGGCTCTCCCCTGCCGGGCGCAGAGCTCGACCTCGCACTCATCGCGCTCTCCATCGGCGTCGTCGCCCTGGGGCCGGGACGCCTTGCGATCGACCGCAGCACCGGCCTCGACGACACGGAGGTCAGCGTGGCTCACGACGTCAATGACGAGGTCCCGGTGACCGCCTGAGCAACCGCACGAGCCAGGGTCCCGGGCGTCGCCGTCCGGGGCCCTGCCGTACACTCGTGGCAGTTGTTCTCAGCCGCTGGACCTCGCGAGAGGCCGGCAGGAAGGAGGCGACGATGTCCGTGCATGCGCGCACTCGTCCCGTCACGATCCACGACATCCAGGCGCACAAGGCCGCTGGCGAGAAGTTCGCCATGCTCACCGCCTACGACACGATCTCCGCGGCCATCGCCGAGGAGGCCGGCATCGAACTGCTGCTCGTCGGTGACTCCCTCGGGATGGTCATGCTCGGCGAGGACTCGACCGTGCCCGTCACGATCGACCAGATGCTGCACCACACGAAGGCCGTCGTCCGCGGCGTCGAGCACGCGTTCGTCGTCGGCGACCTGCCGTTCGGCAGCTACCAGGAGGGCCCGACGCAGGCCCTGCGCACGGCGACCCGCTTCCTCAAGGAGGCCGGCGCCAACGCGGTGAAGCTCGAGGGCGGCGGCCGCATGGTCGACGTCACCGCGCGGCTCGTCGAGGCCGGCATCCCCGTCATGGCCCACCTCGGCCTGACCCCGCAGAGCGTCAACGCGCTCGGTGGCTACAAGGTCCAGGGGCGCGACGAGGAGGCCGCCCAGCGGATCATCCGCGACGCCAAGGAGCTCGAGCAGGCCGGTGCGTTCTCGCTCGTGCTGGAGGCAGTGCCGAACCACATCGGTCGTGA
>JBFKQZ010000035.1:0-17203 GCA_041627475.1 Nitriliruptoraceae bacterium
CCGGCGGTCTCGTACTCGGCGTCGTCGAAGCCGCTCTCCTTGCCGGCGCCGCGCTCGACGACCACAGCGTGCCCCGCCTCGACGAGGTCATGAACGCCCGCCGGCGACAGTTCCTCCGGGTCGTGCACGACCCCGACGACGCGCAGGAGGCCGTCCTCCTCGGCGAGGTCGAGGTGCTGGCGCGCCAGCGTGACCTCGGCCGCGTCACCGACCAGCAGCAGCCGCGGCGGCCCCTCCCGCCGTGTCCGCTGCCACTTGACCGCCTGCCGGACGAAGGCCACGAGCACCGGCGCCAGGATGATCAGCACGATCAGGTTCCCGATCGGCATCGGCAGTGCGCGCTCGACGGGGAGGTTCTCGACGTTGCGGAAGCCGAGCTCACGGGCCACGCCGGTCAGGGCGAGGATGAGCAGCGCGACGCTGCCCCCGGCCACGAGCGACGGCCCCGCCGCCCGGGGCAGGACCGGCGGCCGGCCGAGGCGCGGCTCCCGGGCGTACAGCCCGGCGAAGTAGAACGACACCTGGAAGACGACTGTCGTCAGCAGGAAGCTCAGCAGGTACGACGCGACCTCGTAGGTCGGCCACTGCGTGCCGTTGCGCACGAACATGACGGCGAGCAGCAGGCCGTACAGCCCGACGAAGTCCATGAGGTGGGCGAGCCGGAAGCCGTGCCGGTTCAGCCGCCGCAGGAGCGGGTCGTGGCCCCGGTCCCGTGACGGGGGCTGGGGCCGGCGCGGCGACGTCGAGGTCGGCTGGTCGACCTGCGCCACATCAGCCTCCCCGGGACACGCGGTGGGCTCGATCCCACCCTCGCTAGGGTACGACCTCAGCCGTGCAGCATCCGCTGCGCATCCTCGACCGGAGCCGACCCACGTGGGCGACGACTGGCCGACGGTCTCGGTGGTCATGCCGGTCCGTGACGAGGCCGACCACCTCGGGGCCGCCGTCGCTGCGGTCCTCACCCAGTCGTACCCACGGCCGCTGGAGGTCGTCCTGGCGGTCGCGCCCTCCTCGGACGCCACGGAGGCGATCGCCGCAGCCATGGCGGCGGACGATCCGCGCATCACGGTCGTCGCCAATCCTGCCGGCGGCACCGCCGCCGGGCTCAATGCGGCCATCGCGGCCTCCTCGGGACAGGTCATCGTGCGCGTCGACGGCCACGCCGAGCTGTCCGACGGCTACGTCGAGCAGGCGGTCGCGACCCTCCGACGGACCGGCGCGGACAACGTCGGCGGCGTCCAGCGCGCCGTGGGGACCACGCCCATGCAGCAGGCGATCGCGGCCGCCATGACCTCGCGGTTCGGCGTCGGTGACGCGCAGTTCCACTACGGCGGGGCCGAGGGGCCGACCGACACCGTCTACCTCGGCGTCTTCCGCCGTGACGCGCTCGAACGCGTCGGCGGCTTCGACGAGGAGCTGGTGCGCAACCAGGACTACGAGCTCAACTGGCGACTCCGGGACACCGGCGGGACCGTCTGGTTCGACCCGGCACTGGAGGTGACGTACCGACCCCGGGCCACGCTGCGTGCCCTGGCCCGCCAGTACCACGAGTACGGGCAGTGGAAGCGTCTCGTCCTCGAGCGCGACCCCCGCTCCGTGCGCTGGCGGCAGCTCGTGCCACCTGCCGCCGTCATCGCCAACCTGCTCGGACTCGTCCTCGGGCTCACCCGCCTGCGCATCGCCCTGGTGGCCCCGGTGACGTACGCCGTGGCCGCCCTCGCGGCAGCGGTCACCGCACCGGTGCCCTGGGCGCTGCGACGCCGACTGCCGGCCGTGTTCGCGGTGATGCACCACGCCTGGGGAGCCGGCTTCCTGCGTGGCGTGCAAACGGCGCGCGAGGACCGCTGAGGGGGACATCGACGGTCGAGGTCGCCCGACGGTCGGCGGTACCGTTCCGACCTGACCATGGAGGAACGATGAAGACCGCGGTGATCGGTGTCGGCCACGTCGGCCTGGTGACGGCTGCATGCCTCGCGCGCTGGGGCCACGAGGTCGTCGGCATGGACGACGACGCCTCGAAGATCGAGACGCTCGAGGCCGGCTCCGTGCCGTTCTACGAGGACGGCCTGCTCGAGCTCGTCTCCGAGGGGGTCGAGTCCGGCCGCCTCACCTTCACGAGCGACACCCGCACCGCCATCGACGGTGCCGAGGTCGTCTTCGTCTGCGTCGGCACCCCGTCACTGCCCGGCGGCGGTCCCAACCTCCGCTACGTCGAGGCGGTCGGTCGCAACGTCGCCGCGTACGCGGAGCAGGACCTCGTGCTGGTCGAGAAGTCGACCGTCCCGGCGAACACCGGCGAACGGCTGCAGCAGGTCATCGCCCGCGAGCAGGAGCGGCACGGCCAGCGCGTGCGCATCAGCGTCGCCTCGAACCCGGAGTTCCTCCGCGAGGGCGTCGCCGTGCAGGACACGCTGCACCCCGACCGCATCGTCTACGGCACGTCCGACGACTGGGCGCGCGACCGCCTCCGCGAGGTGTACGCGACCGTGGTCGAGGAGGACGGCTGCCCCGTCGTCGAGACCGACGTCCCGACCGCCGAGCTGATCAAGCACGCCAGCAACGCCTTCCTCGCGACCCGGATCTCGTTCATCAACCAGGTCGCGCGGATCTGCGAGCGCGTCGGTGCCGACGTCGAGACCGTGGCCGAGGGCATGGGCCACGACGTCCGCATCGGTCCGCACTTCCTCCGCGCCGGCATCGGCTACGGCGGCTCGTGCTTCCCCAAGGACGTGGACGCGTTCATCCACCTGGCCCGTCAGGTCGGCGAGGACTTCCGGATCCTCGAGGAGGTCCGCGCGGTCAACACGGGCATGCGCGAGCTCGCGGTCGAGAAGCTCCGCGGCGAGCTGTGGCACCTCGAGTCCAAGACCATCACGATCCTCGGCGCCGCCTTCAAGCCCGGCACCGACGACCTGCGTGAGGCACCGGGGCTCCACATCGCCGCGGCACTCACCGAGGAGGGCGCGCAGGTCCGCCTCTGGGACCCGGTCGCACTCGGCGCCGTGAAGCAGCAGTACCCGCAGTACGAGGTCGTCGAGGACCTGGAGTCGGCGCTCGACGGCGCCCACGCCGCCATCGTCGCGACCGAGTGGGACGAGCTGCACGAGCTCACGCCCGAGCGCGTGTACGAACTCCTCGGCTACCCGATCGTCATCGACGGGCGCAACGTCTTCGACCCGGCCGCGATGCGCGACGCCGGGATCCACTACCACAGTGTCGGGCGCGCCTGAGGCACTCCGTCCAGCGCGCCTGAGGCGCTCCGTCCAGCGCGCCTGAGGCACTCCGTCCAGCGCGCCTGAGGCGTTCCGTCCAGCGCGCCTGAGGCGCGACGTCGGGCGCGACGCCCTTCGGCGCTAGGCGTCCACCGGGGCGCCGAAGTCCAGCGAGTCCAGGATCGCCTGGAACTCCTCGACGTGGCGCAGGTAGACGTCCGGTGCCGTGCGCTGCCCCTGGACCGGGACCGGCTGCAGCAGGATCACCAGCTCGCGTGACGGCACGATCACGACCTGCTCGCGGGTCGGCACGTCGTAAGTCACCCAGCTGAAGGTGATCGACGTCGCGGGGATGCCGTCGAGCTGGATGCGACGGTCGGACTCGACCTGTCCGCCCTCGGCCTCGATCAGCGCCCGCCACGCGTCGGCGTTGGTCGGATCGGTCGTGAACTGCACGGCGACGGCGTCGTTCGCCTCGGGGTCCTGGGGCAGGGACGGCGTCGCCTCGATGTCGTCCGCCCGCAGGTCCCGGTTCGCGATCAGCAGCAGGTCGCCCCGCTCGGCGAGGACCTGCCAACCGGCCGGGACGACCAGGTCGAGGTCACGCCACGCCATGGGGCCGGCACCACCGCCACCACCCGCGGTGCATGCTGCGAGCACGGCGGCCAGCAGGGCGAGCGCGAGCGGACGCAGGACGGACAACGACGGACTCCGAGTCGGTTCGCCGTCAGGGAACCACGTCGGGGATGCCCGGACGACCGGCGCTCAGCCCTCGCCGTCCTGACGACGCAGCAGCTGCTCCAACGCGGCCGTTGTCACCAGCGGGTCGCTCTCGGCGAAGCCGTCGAGGTCCAGGTCACCTGTGGTCGTCCGGAACGAGATCGGCCGCAGGGGCCCGGTCGCATCCGGATCGGTCGCCCGCTCGTCCGTCGCGGACGCAACCGCCGGACGGTCGTCCTGCGGTGCGTCACTGGCGTCCGGCGTGTCGTCCATGCCGGTGAGATCGATCTGATGGGTGTCGACGCCGTCGTCCGCGGCGGCCGGCTCGCCGCCTTCCGCCGCGTCCGGCTCCGGCTCGTCGTCCAGTGCAGCCAGTTCGATCGACGCGACGAGGTCGTCCAGTGTCTCGTCATCGCTCGCCGCGTCGTCGCCCTCGTCCAGGTCCTCACGCTCGTCCAGGTCGTCCGGCGCGGACATCGCGACGTCGTCGGCACCGGTGGGCGCGAAGACGTCGACGTCGTCCTCCTCGTACGCAGGGCCGACGTCCTCCATGACCGGGGGCGGGGGTGGCGGGACAGGGTCCTGTGACACGGGCTCGACCGGGGGCGCCGGCGGTGTCGACACCGGCGGCTCGGGCGCGGTGGGCGGCGAGACGTCGGGGGCAGCCGGCGTCTCCGCGAACGGTGCGGGACGCTCCTCCTCGACCTCCAGGGGCGGGAGGGCCGCAGCAGGCCGTTCTGCGCCTGCAGCACCGAAGGCTGCACCGATCCCGCGGGCGGCGGGTCGCGACGCCGGCGCAGTCGCGGCAGCGACCGTCCCGACCTGCAGCCCACCGACGACCACCGCCTCCGGCGTGCCACCGGCCCGCTCGAGGGCGTCGAGCCGAGCCGAGACCATGGCCCGTTGCTGGGTGTCCGCCGCGACCAGCAGCAGGGTGCGGTCAACCGCTCGCAGCAGCTCGGGCGTGTGCGTGGCCGCCTCCGGCGCCACGACGAGCAGCAGCTCGAGGTCCCGCGGGGGGCGACGGGCGACGCCGGCCGCGGCGGTCACGGCGGCGGCGCGGTCGAGGCCGCCACCGATCCAGGCGTAGGGGCGGTCGTCGGCCAGGGTGGCCGCCTCGCCGAGCCGGACGGTCCCCGCACCGACGTCGGCGACCCCGGGGGCCCCGGCAGCGCGGAGGTCGATCACGAGCGACGTGTGGCCGGCCGCAGCGGCACCCCGGGCGACCGCGGCCGCGAGCTCCGACGGGTCGGTCCCGGTCCCGGTGACGGCGATGCTGAGGTGGTTGCGCTCGGCCATGCGGCGCTGCAGCGCCGCGAGGACGGGTGCGGCGTGCTCCTCCGGGTCGGGTCCGGCCATCCGTGCCAGCACGGCGTGCCCGTCCCGGCGCAGGTGCCGCGGTCCGCGGACCACCGGGTCGCGGCCGTCCAGCACGACCGCGGCCGTGGCGCCGGCGAACAGGGCGAGCAGGCCCACCACGAACCCCGACACGGCGTTCGGGGGCAGGACACCCGGCGCCACCAGTGCCAGCACGAGGCCGAGGAGCACCACGACGGCGGCGGCCACCATCGCCGCGGGCCGCTGGAGGTGCAGCAGTTCGGCGATCTCGGGCACCGCCACGCGGCCGCTCTCGGCTGCCTGGCGCGTGTGATCGTCTGTGTGTGGCGTGTCCATCGTCCGCGACTGTAACCACGCCCACCACGCCCGCCGGTGAGGTGGCGCGGCTGGCTCAGCCGCGCAGGTCGACCGGGTCGAGCGCGGCGCCCAGCTCCCCCACCCGCTCCTCCAGGACGACGAGCGCCGCCGGCACACCCGAACCGTCCACCCAGCAGGCCGCAGCGGCCCGGGCGTCCAGCACACCCAGCAGGTCCCCCGTGCCGAACGGGTCCTGCCGGTAGCGGTCACGGAGCTCGTCGAACTCCTGGCCACGGCGGTCACGGATGAGTTCGCGGAGCTCTCGCGTGCGGTCCGCCACCACCGCGGCAGCCTCGCTGCGTCGCGGCCACAGCTCCACGCACGCCGGGGTGGCCGAGCGGTCGTCCGCCGTGGCGGCGAGGCCCTCGGCCGCCGTCGCCAGTTCCTCGAAGGCCGTCAGCTGCTGGCTGTAGGAACCGCGGGCGTCCCAGCCCGCGAGGAGCTCCTCCAGCTGCTGGTCGAAGGCAGGCACGGCGGCGACGGCGGCGAGCTCACCCTCGACCTCGGACACCACCGCCCGGGCATCCCGCACGAGGTCGTCGAGCAGCGCGGACGCCGTCGTCACGTCCGGCCCCACGCCCTCGAGGTCCGTCGTGGCGATCACGTCGATCGCCGCCTCGAACGGTCCCAGCTGCAGGGAGTCCGCGAGAGCGGCGCGCTCGGCCGAGGGCGCCTCCTCGGTCCAGACCCGTTCAAGCGCGTCCACGAGACGCTCCGCCTCGCCGAGCAGCTGTGGCACCGGCTCGGCGAGGACCTCGCGTGCCGCCCGCACCTCGTCGACCCGGTCGTCCTCGGTGACCACGATCTCACCGCCGTCGGACGACGGGAGGTCGCAGCCGGCCGTGAGCACCGCGACGAGGACCACGCTCGCGAGGAGCGGGGTCCGTGGGGGGCGCAGGCGGGACGGCACGACGCCGAACGCTACCGGCGGCCTACGGTGACGCGGTGCCCGCCACCACCCCGCCCCGCCGTGTTCCCCGCGTCCTCGTCGCTGCGCTGCTCGTCGTGGTCGCCGGGACGTGCGTGCTCGCCGGACCGGCCGCAGCCGCCGTGGCGACGGCCTCGCCCGACGTGACCCGCCACACGACCGCCGGAGACCAGCTGCTGGTCGAGCCGGGGGCAGTGCGGGCCGTCGACGGGCGCGCGGAGCTCGACGTGCTGCTCGGCACCGAGGCCCCGGCCGACGTCGTGGTCGAACCCCGGCTGGCCGCACCCGACGTGGCTGCCGACGGCACGGTCACGGCCGGTCCCGGCCGGGTCGCCGGCACCGTGGAGCGTGGCGCGCGCCTGCGCCCCGGCGAACGCCTCCGCCTCGTCGTGGACGGCGTCGAGACCCCGACGCTGCTCGTCGTGGAGGTCCGCGCCGCGAGCGCTGCGGCCAGCGACCGGACGGTGACTGCCCTCGTGCTCCCGGGCGGCACGGACGAGCCTCCGGGCGTGCGCCTCCGGACCGCGGACGGTGACGTGCGCGCCGTGGTCACGGCCGGCGCCGCGACCCTCGTGTCCGTGACGGTCGCTGGCCGGCAGCGGGTGACCTTCCCCGACCGCCTCGTCCTGCCCGACCGGCCGATCGAGCTCGTCGCGGTGGCGGCACGGTGGCCACTGCCCGCCGAGGTCGTCGTGGTGGACGAAGCGGGCCGGACCGTCCGCGCGTCGACGGGGGCAGGCCCGCTCACGGCGGGAGCCGTCGCCCTCGTCGCGGGCAGCGTCGTCGCGCTCGTCGCGGTCCGACGCCGGTTCAGGTCCGGTTGAGCGCCTCGAGGCGGCGGGCCGTCGGCGTCGCCGCGACGCCGGCCTCGACCTCCGTGGGCGGCACGACCTTCCGCCACGCTGCGATCGCGCGCCGTTCGGCACCGTCGTCCCCGCGGTCCGCCCGCGCCAGCTCCACGGCCCAGCGCAGCATCGGCGGCGCGAGCTCGGCCGCGGCAGCGAGCAGCGCCGGGTCGTCGTGCACGATGCCGGCGAACAGCAGCCCCTTCGCCGCGTGGAAGTCCGTCCCCGCGGCGTGGTCGGCCGGGAACTGCGGCCCGTCCTCCGCCATCCACGGCAGCCCCTCGTCGCTCGGCTGCGACCCGGTCAGCAACGCCACCTCGACCTCGATCCACCGCCGCCGGAGCCGCTGCCGTGCGACCCGCTCGTCGTCCGGCAGCTCCTCGAGCAGGGACCCCGCGGTACCCAGCGCACGACGAGCCGCGGCCTCCTGCCCGAGCCCCACGGCGTCAGCCGCCAGGGACAGCCGCAGCAGGACGACGTCGACGAGGTCGCGCGCCTCGGAGAGCCCCGCCTCCTCGACCTCGGCAGCTCGCGCATGGAGGCCGAGCTCCCGCAGGACGCGCCCCCGCTCCCCCGCGATCCACGGCTGCAGCTCGGGCGCATCGACGCTGTCCCACCACGCCCAGGCCAGGTCGCACCGCCCGAGCCGGCCCCAGACGACGCCGTTCCACACCGCGGCGGCGTCCGATGAGCGGATCGGGTGGCGGGGGTGCCCTGCGGGCACGGCCGGGCGCCAGCGGTGCAGGTCGTCCTGCCCCGGGGCGATGAGGTCCACGTCGGTCCTGGTGTCGGTCGACGGGCGCAGGCTAGGGCACGGGCTGTGCTGACCCCGCATCCCACCGTGCGCCGCCGGGCGGCTGCCGCTCAGCCGGTCGGATAGATCTCGCTGGCGTAGTCCTCCATCATCCGGCGGGCGCTGAAGCGCCACGCCAGCGTTGCCAGCGACGAGCGCATCATCTGCACCCAGCGGTGCGGGACACCGTCGTCGCCACGGTCGTGGAAGGTCGGCAGGACGTCCTTCTCGAGGGTGTCGAGCAGCGCCTGGGCGTGCTCGTGGTCCTGGTGGCCGTGGTCGTGGTCGATCGACCCGTCGATCCCCCAGCCGTTCGTGCCGTCGTAGCCCTCGGCCCACCAGCCGTCGAGCACCGAGAGGTTCAGGCCACCGTTGAGCACGACCTTCATGCCGCTGGTGCCGCTGGCCTCCATCGGCGGACGGGGCACGTTGAGCCACACGTCGCAGCCCGAGGTCAGCAGGCGGCCGACCTCCATGTCGTAGTCCTCGAGGAACACGATGCGCGACGCGATCTCCGCGTTGCCGCGGTACTGGAACATGTCCCGCACCATCGCCTTGGCGCCGTCGTCCTTGGGGTGGGCCTTGCCGGCGATCAGCAGCTGGAAGGACTTCTCCCCGTCGAGCAGCCGGATCACCCGGTCGATGTCGCGGGTCAGCAGGTGCAGACGCTTGTAGGACGCGACCCGTCGCGCGAAGCCGAGCGTGAGGCCGTCGGGGTCGAGCGACTGGTGGGCGGCCTGGGCGTACTGCAACGACTCGCCACGGCGCAGCCGGTCGAATGCCGACCGCTCCCGGACCCAGTCGATCAGCTCACGACGAGCGGACGAGCGGGCGGCCCACAGCTCCCCGGCCGGGATGTCGTGGACGCCGGCCCACAGCGCGGGCTCGGACAGGCGCTCCTGCCAGTCGTCGCCGAGGTGGCGGTCGAAGAGCTCGCGGAACTGCGGGCTCATCCACGTCGGGACGTGCACGCCGTTGGTGACCGACGTGATCGGGACGTCCTCGACGGCGCCGCCGAACAGCGGCTGCCACATGGACCGGGCGACCTCGCCGTGGCGGGCGCTCACCCCGTTGGTCGAGCGCGACATCCGCAGCGCGATCGGCGTCATGCCGGCCTCGTGGTGGTGCCCCGACTCGACCCGACCGAGGTCGAGCAGCTCCTCGGTCGACAGGCCCAGGCGCTCGGCGAACCCGGGCAGGGCCGCCAGGACCGTCTGTGGCGGGTAGCTCTCGTTGCCGGCAGCGACCGGCGTGTGCGTCGTGAACACGGCCCGCTTGCGGACGTCCTCACGTGCGTCCCAGAACGACGTCCCCTGCGCCACCTGCTGGCTGGCCAGCTCGAGCGACGCCAGCGCGGCGTGCCCCTCGTTCATGTGGAACGTCGCGGGCGACACACCGAGGTGGTCGAGCAGCCGGACGGCGCCGATCCCGAGCGTGGCGTACTGCGCGAGACGGATGTCGGGGTTGGCGTCGTACAGCCGCGCGGTCGTCCAGCGGTCCTCGGGGCTGTTGCTCTCCACGTCGGTGTCGAGCAGGAACAGCGGGACGCGACCGACCTGGAGCCGCCAGACCCGGGCCTGGATGTCGCGTCCGCGGACCGGCACGGTGATGTGCAGCTGGTCGTGGGGCCCACCGCCGTTGGAGACGGGGACGATCGGCATGCGCGTCGGGTCCTGCGCGACCCACGACTCGTGCTGCCAGCCGGTGTCGTCGAGCCGCTGCTGGAAGTAGCCGTACTTGTAGAACATGCCCACGGCGACCATCGGCAGGGCGAGGTCGCTGGACGCCTTGACGATGTCACCGGCCAGCACGCCAAGGCCGCCGGAGTACTGCGGCAGCGACTCGTGCAGGCCGAACTCGGCGCACAGGAACGCGACCGGGTGCTCGGGGTCGAGGCCCTCGCGGAACGGACGGGCGAGGTCCTCGTCGATGGCGGCCGCGAGCGCCTCGGCCCGCGCGACGATCGACTCGTCGGCGGCGAGGCGGTCGAGGTCCGGGTTGGGCAGACGCGCGAGCAGCCGGACCGGGTTGTGGTCGGCAGCGTTCCAGGCGTCGGCGTCGAGGTCGGCGAAGAGCGCGGCGCCGTCGCGGTGCCAGGACCAGCGCTGGTTGTGGGCGACGCGCGCGAGCGGTCGCAACGGCTCGGGCAGGCGCTGGGCGAGCTCGGCAGCGGCCGCCTCGACGTCGTCGAGGCCGAGGCCGGCAGGGAGCACGGGCGTGGTCATGGGAGGGTCCTTGCGAATGGCGTGCGGGGCACGACGGGGAGGGGTCAGTCGTCGTCGTGGCGTGCGAACAGCAGCAGGTGATGGCCCAGGAGTCTCGTCGGCGTGCCTGCAGCGCGCACATCGGTCCGTTGGTCGCCCGGCGGTTTCCCGTCCGCCGTGTCCAGCACGAGCCGCCAACTGTCCCCGAAACCGTCGGGGAGACGGAAGGCGTGGGGCTCGTGCTCGGCGTTGAGCAGCAGCAGGAACGTGTCGTCGCGCAGGGGCTCGCCACGGTCACCGCGGCGCTTGGTGGCCTTCCCGTTGAGGACCATCTGCAGCGTGGTCGTGGAGGCAGTGTGCCAGTCGGCCTCGGACATCTCGATCCCGACGGCGGTCAGCCAGGCGGTGTCGTAGTCGGCCTCGTGGCCACCGAGCCTCCCGACCAGCCAGTGCCGGCGGCGGAAGACGGGGTGCCGCTGACGGAACGCGATGAGTCCGGTCGTGAAGGCCAGCAGGTCCTCGTCGACGTCGTCCCAGTCGAACCAGGAGATCTCGTTGTCCTGGTTGAAGGCGTTGTTGTTCCCGTGCTGCGTGCGTCCGAGCTCGTCGCCGCCCAGCAGCATCGGGACCCCCTGGCTGAGGAAGAGCGTGCTGAGCAGGTTGCGCTGCTGCCGCGCGCGCAGCGTGGTGACCTGCGGGTCGTCGGTCTCGCCCTCGACACCACAGTTCCACGACCGCTCGTGGCTGTGTCCGTCGGTGTTGTCGTAGCCGTTGGCCTCGTTGTGCCGTTCGTCGTACGACACCAGGTCGCGCAGCGTGAACCCGTCGTGCGACGTGACGAGGTTGATGCTCGCGACGGGCTGCCGACCGTTGTGCGCGAAGCGGTCCTCGGAGCCCGCCAGCCGGGCAGCGAGCTCGGGCAGGGACTCGTCGACGCCCCGCCAGTAGTCACGGATGGTGTCGCGGAACCGGTCGTTCCACTCCGACCACGGCGCCGGGAAGCCCCCCAGCTGGTAGCCGCCCGGTCCGACGTCCCAGGGCTCGGCGATCAGCTTGACCTCGCGCAGGACCGGGTCCTGGCCGACGACGGTCAGGAACAGCCCTTCCGGATCGAACCCCTCGGTCCCGCGCCCGAGCGACGTGGCGAGGTCGAACCGGAACCCGTCCACGTGGCACTCGGTCACGAGCCACCGCAGGGCGTCGGCCACCAGCTGCACCGCGTGCGGCGTCCGCAGGTCCACGGTGTTGCCGCAGCCCGAGTAGTTGGCGAAGAAGCGTCGGTCGTCGGCGGACAGCCGGTAGTACGCCCAGTTGTCGATGCCGCGCAGGCTCAGGGTCGGTCCGAGGTGACTGCCCTCGCCGGTGTGGTTGAAGACCACGTCGAGCAGGACCTCGATGCCGGCCCGGTGCAGCAGCTTGACCATGCCCTTGAACTCGTCGAGCACCGCCTGCGGCTCGTCGGCCGCCGCCAGCCGCGGGTCCAGCGCGAACCACGACAGCGGGTTGTAGCCCCAGTAGTTCACGAGGCCCCGTTGGGCGATGTCCTTCTCCGTCAGGGCGAGGTTGACCGGCAGCAGCTCGACCGCCGTCACGCCCAGGTCCTTGAGGTGGGCGATGGCCGCGGGGTGGGCCATCCCGGCGAAGGTCCCCCGGAGGTCCTCGGGGACGTCGGGGTGCGTGGCCGTGAAGCCCTTCACGTGCACCTCGTAGACCACCGACTCCGTGAGCGGCACGTCGGGGCGGCGGTCGTCCTCCCAGTCGAACCCGTCGTGCACCACGACGCCGCGCGGCACGTAGGGTGCCGAGTCGGTCGTGTCGGGCACCTCGAGCTTCGCGGCCGCGAGGCCCTCGGCGGCCGGGTAGCCGTGGATCGCGTCGTGCCAGACGACCTCCCCGTCGACGGCCTTCGCGTACGGGTCGAGCAGCAGCTTGTGCGGGTTGCACCGATGCCCCTCGCGGGGCTCGTAGGGGCCGTGGACGCGGTACCCGTAGCGCTGCCCCGGCCCGACGTCGGGCACGTAGCCGTGCCAGCGGTGGTCGGTGGCCGAGGGCAGGTCGACCCGGGTCTCGGTCCCGTCCTCGTCGAACAGGCACAGCTCCACCCTGGTCGCCACGCGGGACCACAGGCTGAAGTTGGTGCCGTCCCCGTCGGGGGTGGCCCCGGGCGGATCGGGGCTACCGGGCCAGATGTTCACCGCGTCGCCGGGGTGAGCACCACGACGCCGAGCGGCGGCAGCGTGAGCTCGAGCGACCAGCCCTGGCCGTGCACGGGGACCTCGTCGGCCTCCATGCCACCCATGTTGCCCTGGCCGCTGCCGCCGTAGACCTCTGCGTCGGAGTTCAGCACCTCGTTCCAGTACGACCCGGCGGGCACGCCGATGCGGTAGCCGTGTCGCGGCACGGGGGTGAAGTTGCAGGCCACGAGCACGTCGTCGTGCCCCTCGGCGCGACGCAGGTAGGACACCACCGACTGGTTCTCGTCGGACGCGTCGACCCAGGCGAAGCCCGCCGCGGGGTCGCAGTCGTTGACGTGCAGGGCCGGCAGGTCGCGGTACAGCGCCGCGAGGTCCGCGGTCCAGCGCAGCAGGCCACCGTGCCGACTGTCCTGGAGGAGGCCCCAGTCGAGCTGGGCCTCGTGGTTCCAGTCACCGCGGGTCCCGAACTCCTGCCCCATGAAGAGCAGCTTCTTGCCCGGGGTGAGGAACTGGTGCGCCAGCAGCAGCCGCAGGTTCGCACGCTGCTGCCAGTCGTCGCCGGGCATCTTGTCCAGCAGTGAGCCCTTGCCGTGCACGACCTCGTCGTGGCTCAGCGGGAGCGTGTAGTTCTCGGCCGTCGCGTAGACCGCCCGGAACGTCAGCTGGTTCTGGTGGAAGCGGCGGTGGACCGGCTCCTTCTCGAAGTACGCGAGCGAGTCGTGCATCCAGCCCATGTCCCACTTCATGCCGAAGCCGAGGCCACCGAGGTGGACGGGCCGGGTCACGCCGGGCCACGCAGTCGACTCCTCCGCGTACGTCTGGACGTCGGGGAAGTTGGCGTAGACCTCGGAGTTGAGCCGCTTGAGGAACTCCATGGCCTCGAGGTTCTCGTTGCCGCCGTAGGCGTTGGGGATCCACTCCCCCTCCTCGCGGCTGTAGTCGAGGTAGAGCATCGAGGCGACGGCGTCCACGCGCAGACCGTCGGCGTGGTAGCGGTCCAGCCAGCTCAGCGCACTCGACAGCAGGAACGAGCGGACCTCGTGCCGGCCGTAGTTGAAGATGGCCGACTTCCAGTCGGGGTGGAATCCCTGCCTGGGGTCTGCGTGCTCGAACAGGTGGGTGCCGTCGAACTTCGCCAGCGCGAACTCGTCCTCCGGGTAGTGGCTCGGCACCCAGTCGAGGATCACCCCGAAGCCGGCCTGGTGGAGCTGGTCGACGAGCCACATGAAGTCCTGCGGGCTGCCGAAGCGCGAGGTCGGCGCGAAGTAGCCGGTCGTCTGGTAGCCCCAGGAGCCCGTGAACGGGTGCTCCATCACCGGCAGGAACTCCACGTGCGTGAAGTTGGTGCGCTGGAGGTGCTCGATCAGCTGCGGCGCGAGCTCGCGGTAGCTCAGCCACCGTCTGCCGTCCTCGCCGCGCTGCCACGACCCGAGGTGGACCTCGTAGATCGAGATCGGCGACTGCAGCGACTGCCGCTCGCCACGGCTGGCCATCCACTCGTCGTCGCCCCAGTCGTAGGACAGGTCCCACAGCTTGGAGGCGGTCGACGGGGGGGTCTCGGCGTGGACCGCGAACGGGTCGGCCTTGTCCCGGCTCTCGCCGTCGGCGCCGACCACGTGGAACTTGTAGCCCTGCGCGTGCTCGGCGCCGGGGACGAAGCTCTCCCAGATGCCGGAGCTGCCGCGCGGCGCCAGCGCGTGGAAGTCCCAGCCGTTGAAGTCGCCGCGGACGGACACCTTCTGGGCAGACGGCGCCCACACCGCGAAGTGCGCGCCGGCGTTGCCGTCCGCGTCCTCGGTGAGGTGTGCCCCCAGCTTGTCGTACAGCCGGGTGTGGCTGCCCTCGTTGAAGAGGTAGAGATCGTCGTCGGTGAGTGGTGACGTCATGCGTCGACTCCGGTGAGTTCGAGGACCGCGCCGAGGGGGATGTCCAGCCAACCGGGTCGGTTGTCGACCTCGTAGCCGAGTTCGTACAGCGCCTTCTCGAGCACGAAGGCGTCCAGCAGGCGCGCGAGGTCGCCGTCCTCGTCCGGGAGGACCGCGGTCGGCGCCTCCGCGAGGTAGCCGCCGAGGAACGCGGCGCCGGACCACGCACCCCACGTGTCGGCCCAGCGGTCGAGCTCGTGGGGCTCCAGGTCGAGGCCACGGCCACGCTGGCTGCGGACCCCGACGTGGGCCGCGTAGTGGAAGGAGCGCAGCATCCCGGCGACGTCGCGGAGCGGCGAGCGCTTGATCCGTCGCTCGCTGACGGGCGCGGCGGGCTCGCCCTCGAAGTCGATCACGAGGTAGTCGCGCCCCGTCCACAGCACCTGACCGAGGTGGTAGTCGCCGTGCGTGCGGATCCTCCCCCCGCTCAGCGGATCGGTCTTGAGGTGCTCGAACGCCGCCAGGATCGCCGTGTCGGCGCCCCGCAGCGCGGCCACGCGGGCCGCCGTGTCCTCGGACAGGTCGAGCGCCGTGGCGGCGGTGAGCGCCTGCTGGGCCCGCCGGGCCCGGGTGCGCATGTGCTGGTACAGCGAGCGCTGGTAGAGCTTGGTGAAGTCCTCCGGCGCGAAGGCGGGGTCGTCGGCGTCGCTCGCCAGCGCGGCGTGCAGCTGTGCGGTGCGACGGCCGAGCAGGTCGAGGTGCCCTGCCCACGGGCCGAACAGGTCGGTGACCCCGGCGGGCAGCCCGCGCCGCGCCGAGCGGACCAGCGTCGTGCGCGGCGTCGACAGCGACCCCTCGCCGGCGAGCGCCTGCTCGAGGTGACGACCCACCACGTCGAGCGCCTGGGACCACGCGTCTCCCTCGTTGGGGACGTAGCGCGTGAGGACCGCGACGGTGGAGGGCTGGCTGCGTCGCGCCTGCAGCTCCACGGCGCCGAGCACGGCGGGCGTGTGGTCGTACCCGGCCCGCTCGGTGAGGAAGCGGCCGACCTCCAGGTCGGGGTTGGTGCCCTCGGTGAGCCGACGGACGAGCTTCAGCACGTAGCGGTCGTCGACGAGCACCGACGTGTTGGACTGCTCGGCCCCCAGCGGGTGGTTCGGCAGCTCGGCGACGTCGTCGGGCAGGTCGGCGAGCGCGCCGGGGACGCCGACGAGCGACTGGCTCCCGCGGCCGTCGATGCTGCCGCCGGTGCGGATCAGGTCGAGCAGCGCACCGATGGCGACCCTGTCCTCGGCACCCTCGAGGAGGGTGCCGTCGACCGCGTCGTCGCCACGGGCGGCGACCTCGGCGAGCACGGTGCGGCCGTCCGGGGGCGTGCCCGGCTCGAAGCCGAGCAGCAGGGCGTAGCGGTCGGGATCACCCTGCGCGTACTCGACGTCGACGAGCGTCAGGCTGGCCTCGCCGGCCGTCGAGGCAGGCAGCGCGAACACGTCGGCGATGCCGGCCCGGCGGACGGTCCGACCCTTGCCGCCGAACCAGCGCCGCTGGCGCAGCACGTCGGGCAGCACGCGGTTGAGCGCAGCGCCCTCACGCCCGAGCCGCGGCCACGGCACCGACGTCGCGAGGGTCGGGGTCGCCGCGGCGGCCGCGCGCGGGCCGGTCGCGCTCGCGCCGGCGTAGCTGATGTCCAGCGGCCGACGCTCGAGCTGGAACCAGAACCAGCCGTGGCCGCCCAGGGTCAGCCGGTAGGGCTGCTCGCCCACCGGCGGGAAGGCGGTGGCGCCGAACATCTCGACGGGGTGCGCACCTGCGTGCTCCCGCAGGTCGAGCTCGCAGGCCTGCGGGTAGCGCGAGAGGTTCGCGACGACCAGCACGTCCTCCTCGCCGTCGGAGCGGACGAACGCGAGGACCTTCGGGTTCTCGGGGTGCAGGAACTGGATGTCCCCCCGACCGAAGACGGGGTGCTGCCGGCGCAGCGCGATCGTCCGCTTCATCCACCACCACAGCGAGCGCGGGTTCGCCTGCTGCGCCTCGACGTTGACCGTCTCGTAGTGGTACTCGGGATCGATGATCGTCGGCAGGTAGAGCTGCTGGGGGTTGGCGGTCGAGAAGCCCGCGTTGCGGTCCCCGTTCCACTGCATCGGGGTGCGGACGCCGTCCCGGTCCCCGAGCCAGACGTTGTCGCCCATCCCGATCTCGTCGCCGTAGTAGATGACCGGCGTCCCCGGCAGCGAGAACAGCAGCGCGTTGAGCAGCTCGATCAGCCCACGGTCGTTGTCGAGCAGCGGGGCGAGCCGCCGGCGGATGCCGAGGTTGATCCGCATCCGCTGGTCCGACGCGTAGACGCGCCGCATGTAGTCGCGCTCCTCGTCGGTGACCATCTCGAGCGTGAGCTCGTCGTGGTTGCGCAGGAACAGCGCCCACTGGGTGTTGTCGGGGATCTCGGGCGTCTGGTCGAGGATGTCGATGATCGGGAACCGGTCCTCCATCGCGGCCGCCATGTAGAGGCGCGGCATGACCGGGAAGTGGAAGTTCATGTGGCACTCGTCGCCGTCACCGAAGTAGGCGACGGCGTCCTCGGGCCACTGGTTGGCCTCGGCCAGGAACATCCGCCCGGGCCACTTCTCGTCGAGGTGCGCACGCAGCTCCTTGAGGAACTCGTGCGTCTCGGGGAGGTTCTCGTTGTTCGTCCCGTCGCGCTCGAACAGGTACGGGATCGCGTCGAGGCGCATGCCGTCGACCCCCA
>JBFKQZ010000036.1:0-17177 GCA_041627475.1 Nitriliruptoraceae bacterium
CGTCCTCATGCCGGGTCGAACCGGTAGCCGACGCCACGCACGGTGTGGAGGTGGTCGGGGTCGGCCGGGTCCTCCCCCAGCTTGCGGCGCAGGCTCGACACCTGCATGTCGAGCGCCTTGGTGCTCCCGGTCCAGGCCGTGTCCCAGACCTCGCGGAAGATGGTCTCGCGTGCGACGACGTCGCCCGCGTGCTCCACGAGCAGGGCAAGCAGGTCGAACTCCGTCGGGGTGAGGTCGAGCTCGGCCTCGTCGAGCCACGCCCGGCGCGCGCCGACGTCGACCCGGACCGGCCCGGCCGTGACGGTGTCGTCCACGTCCGGGTTCGCGCGGCGCAGCAGCGCACGGATCCGCGCCTGCAGCTCGGCGAGGCGGAACGGCTTGGTGACGTAGTCGTCGGCGCCGGCGTCGAGCCCCACCACGACGTCCAGCTCCCCGGAACGGGCCGTCAGCACGAGGATCGGCAACGCGTCCCCGTGCGCCGCGCGGAGCCGGCGGCACACCTCGACCCCGTCGACGTCCGGCAGCCCGAGGTCGAGCACGACCGCGTCGACCCCGGCCTCCGCGGCCTTCAGCGCCTCGGCGCCCCTGGTCACGTGCTGGACGTCGTGGCCGGCGGACTCGAGCGCGCCGACGAGCGGTCGGGCGATGCCGACGTCGTCCTCGACCAGCAGCAGTCGCGCCACGGCCCACCTCCTCGGACCGCGAGGCTACGGGCCGTGACCGGCGGGACCACGGCGTCCTGACCGGATCCACGGCAGGTCCTTACCGAGTCCTTACCGAGCACGGGGCGGGTGCTGACCACCCCGTCCATACGGTTCGTCACAACGTCGGGGGACCTCCCACCCCCGACGTCCCGACCTCCCGGAGCCACGTGATGACGACCGAGACGACCGAGACGCTCGACCAGCCGTCGGCGCCGCCGGCCGCCGACGCCGCAGGGCCGTCGCTGCCCCCGCCACCCGCACCCGTGGCGAGTGGTGGCACCGGCCGCCCGGGGCTCCCGCTGCGCAGCTACGTCGCCGTCGCGCTGACCGCCGCCCTCGGCGCCGGTGCGGTCGTCGTCCCGACCCAGTTCCTCGCGGACGACGCACGGACGCCCACCGCCACCGCGGACGCTGTGGCGACGGCGGACGGCGACGCGGCCGCCGAGCCGGTGGCACCGCTGCCCGGCGCCTCCGACGGCTCGCTGGTGGCCGCGGTCGCGCAGCGCGTCTCCCCGTCGGTCGTCCGGATCAACGCCAACGGCGGGTCCGGCTCCGGCGTCGTGCTCGACGCCGAGGGACGCATCGTCACCAACGCCCACGTCGTCGGCAGCGCCGGCGAGGTCGAGGTCCTCACGCCCGACGGCGAGACCTTCACCGGCACGGTCCTCGGCACCGACCCCGCGACCGACATCGCCGTCGTCGAGGTGGACAGCACCGAGCTGCCCGTCCCGGACTGGAGCGGGACCGAGCCGCAGATCGGTGAGGTCGCCGTCGCCATCGGCTCCCCGTTCGGCCTCGACGGCACCGTCACGTCCGGGATCGTCAGTGCGCTCGGCCGCACCCTGACAGGGCGGACGACCACGCTGACCGACCTCATCCAGACCGACGCGGCGATCAACCCGGGCAACTCCGGTGGCGCGCTCGTGAACGGGGCGGGCGAGGTCATCGGCATCAACACCGCCATCATCTCCGGCAGCGGCGCGAACGACGGCATCGGCTTCGCGGTCCCGTCCTCGACCGCCCTGAACGTCGCCGCGGACCTCATCGAGTTCGGCGAGGTGAAGGCCGGCTTCATCGGCATCGAGGGCCAGACCGTCGACCCGGAGGTCGCCCGGCTCTACAACCTGCCGGTCGAGCAGGGCGCGGTCGTCGCCGCCGTCGGGCCGGACACCCCGGCCGCCGCCGCCGGCCTGCAGCGCGGTGACATCATCGTCGCCGTCGACGGCGAGGCCGTCGACTCGATGGCTGCCCTGGCCTCGACGGTCCAGCGCCTCGACCCCGGCACCGCGATCACGCTCACCATCGTCCGCGACGGCGAGCAGCAGGACCTCGACCTCACCCTCGGCGAGCGCCCGACCAGCTGACGGTCCTGACACGCCCCTGACACCCCTGTCCCGGCAGCGCGGACCGACCTCCGTAGGGTCGGAGCCCCCGCAGGACAGGGGTGTCGACGATGGACCAGCAGACGATCGCCCGGGCCGGGCGACCCAGCACGGGCACCGCGCCGATCGCACTCGCGGCGGCGCTCGCGCTGCTGCCGGCGACGACGGTCGCCGTCGTGCTGCAGGCGCCGTCGGCGCTCGTGCTGGCCGCACCCGCGATGCTGTTCGCGGCACCGGCCGCCGTGCTGCTCGAGCGCGGCTGGCGTGCTGCACGACCTCTTGCGATCGCCGCCACGCTCGCCGGCGTCGCCGCCGGGCTGGCCGGTGCCCTCGTCCCCGGCACCAGCCGCCCGATGACCGCCCTCCTGGTGCTCGCCGGCGGCGCGTCGGTCACCGCCGGGCTCGTGCTGGGCGCAGTGACGTGGCTGCCGCGGCTGCGGCGCGGCACGAGGGTCGCCGTTGCGCTGGGCGTCGGGGTCGCGATCGTGCTCGCGACCCCGATCCGGACCGGTGACCGGTGCCGGAGCGTCGCGGACCACACGAGGTGCCAGCGGGTCGCGGACCCGGTCCCGGAGAACCTGCTGGTCGCCGGCGCCGCGGCGCTCGGCGTCGGGTTCGCCCTCAGCTCGCCGCGCGGTACTTCGCGTCCAGGCCCTCGCCCATCCGCATGACGGCGTCCTGGTGGTAGAGCTCGTCGAGCGCCTCGGCGACGACGTCGACGTCCCAGCCGAGTGCCTCGGCGAGCTTCGGCGGCGTCGACATGCGCTGCGCCCGCAGCTCGGTGAGCAGCAGCTCGGTGTCGGCCGCCTCGGCGCCGTCGCCGGCCGCGATCTTCCACGCGGTGTCGGCGGCGCGGACGATCAGCTCCTCGAGCGGGAGCGGGTCGTCGAAGCCCGGGGGCTCGCCGAGCTGGTCGAACAGCCAGGCGGGGTCCTCGACGCGCCGCGGCTGCAGCACGATCTGGTCGACGTCACCGCGTGCGGTGAACAGGTCGCCGGGCTCGAGCTCGTCGATCCCGAGCGCGTCTGGTGAGCGCGCCGCGGTGGCGAGGTCCTCGCCGGTCCGGGCGGCACGCATGGCCGCCCGCAGCGTGCGGACGTCCCTGCCGCGCAGCCGCAGCAGGAGGAACGGGTCGTCGTCGAGCTGCTGGGCGAGCGCGTGGTGGACCGAGGCGATGTGGCGGCAGGGGTCGCCACCGGTCTCGGTGCAGTTGCAGGACTCGGTGACCTCGTCGCGTGCGGGCACGAGGTCGACACCGGCGTCGTCGAGCAGCGGCACGGCCTCGGCTGGCAGCCGCCCGTCGGCCACGGCCGCGGTGAAGCGCAGCTCGGCCGCGAGGGTGTGGACGAGCGCCTCCCACTGGTCGTCGGGGAGCGGCTCGATGTCCAGCACGATCCGCTGCGTCCGCTGCCGACCGTGCTGGAAGCTCGCACTGGCCTGGCCCGCCGTGACCTCGAGGCCACGGACGGCACCACGCGAGACGTAGTAGGGCCCACGGCCGAGGCGCTCGGCGTAGCCGCGCCCCTCCTCGCCCATGGCGGTCAGCCACGCGGCGCTCCACGTGTGCTCTGGGGTTGCCTCGTCACTCACGACAGCATCCCGCTCATCTCGGCTTCCTCGTCGTCGTCGACGTCCTCGGCGTTGAGGGCCACGAGCTCGCGCAGCTCCTCGTCACCGAGCTCGGTGATCCATGCCTCGCCCTGACCGACGACCGAGTCGGCGAGGGCCTTCTTGCGCTCGAGCAGCTCGTCGATCCGCTCCTCGATCGTCCCGGCGGTGACCATCTTGTGGACCGTCACGGGCCGGTCCTGGCCGATGCGGTGGGCGCGGTCGGTGGCCTGCTGCTCGACGGCCGGGTTCCACCAGCGGTCGAAGTGCAGCACCTCGGTGGCGCGCGTGAGGTTGAGACCCGACCCACCGGCGCGCAGCGACACCAGCAGGATCGGCGGCGCGTCGTCGTCCTCCTGGAAGGCCTCGACCATCTCGTCGCGCTTGCCCAGCGGCGTGCCGCCGTGCAGGAAGGGCACCGACGGGACGTCGAGCTCGGCCTCCAGGTGCTGGACGAGCAGGTCGCCCATCTCGCGGTACTGCGTGAACACGATCGCGCGGTCGCCGTTGGTGACGACCTCGGACAGCAGCTCCGTCGCGCGGGTGAGCTTCCCCGAGCGCCCCGGCAGTCGCCCGTTGTCCCGCTGGTACTGCCGCGGGTGGTTGCAGATCTGCTTCAGCGCGGTCAGCAGCGCGAGGATGCGGCCGCGCCGCTCGAACGACGTGGTCCCCAGCCCCTTGCCGGTGAAGGCCTCCTCGACGGTCGCCTCGTAGAGCGTCGCCTGCTCGCGCGTGAGCGTGCAGTGGACCGTCATCTCGGTCTTGGGTGGCAGGTCGACGCTGACGTCCGGGTCGGCCTTCTCGCGGCGCAGCACGAACGGGCTGATCAGCTTGCGCAGGCGCGTGGCGGCCTCGCGGTCGTGCCAGCGTTCGATCGGCACGGCGAAGCGCTGGTTGAAGTTCTTCTGCGTGCCGAGCAGGCCCGGGGTGGTGAGGTCGAGGATCGCCCACAGCTCGGACAGCCGGTTCTCGATCGGCGTACCCGTGAGCGCGAACTTGACGCGGGCCTCGAGGCTGCGCGCGGCCTTGGCGCCCTTGGACGAGGCGTTCTTGACCTGCTGCGCCTCGTCGAAGATCACCATGTCCCACGGCACGTCCTCGAGGAGGTGCTGGTCGCGGCGCAGCAGCGCGTAGGACGTGACGACGACCATGCCGGGCTCGAACGCCGAGCGGTAGTCCGGACGCTCGGTGCCGTGGTGCCGCAGCACGTCCAGCTTCGGCGCGAACTTCTCCATCTCGCGCTGCCAGTTGCCGACCACCGAGGTCGGGCAGACGACCAGGTGCGGCCGGTCGCCCGGGCGGTCGGTGATGGCAGCGATGGCCATGAGCGTCTTGCCCAGACCCATCTCGTCGGCGAGGATCCCGCCGAGGCCGAGCTCGAGCAGGGACTGCATCCAGCCCACGCCGCGCACCTGGTAGTCGCGCAGCTCGCCCTCGATGTCGGTGATCGTCGCGTCGAGCCGGTCCGGGGCGGCGTGCAGCGTGTCGATGAGGTGGGCCAGCTGGCCCTCGGCGACGACGTCGACGTGGCCGAGCGACTCGTGCTCGGTCGCCCCGGCGAGTGCGGCGGCGAGCGCCTCGGTGAGGTCGAGCGCGCCGGTGTCGCCCTCGAGCTTGCGCAGGAGGTCGAGCTGGTCGTGGTCGATGCGCACCCACTGGCCGCGCCACCGCACCAGCGGCTGGCGCAGCTCGACGAGCTGGGTGAACTCCTCGGCGTTGAGCGCCTCGTCGCCGAGGGCGATCTCGTAGGCGAAGTCGGCGACGGCACCCATCGAGAACGGCGACTCGCCCTCGACGCGGTCGTCACGCTCGACGTTGCCACCGATCCGGATGCGGGCGCGCAGCCGACGCTGCTCGGCCTCGCGCAGCTCCGGCGGGACCTGGACACCGATGCCGGCGCCGCTGAGGGCGTCCACGCCCTCGCTGAGGAACTCCGCGACCTCGACAGGGGTGAGGTTCACGTGGGTCGGGGTCGCCTCGGACAGCAGTCGGTCCATCGGGGAGAACAGGCGGGCGGCGTTGGTGATGCCGCGCACCAGCACGTCCTGCGGGTCGAGGACCTCGCGCTCCCCCAGCTCCATCGGCCCGACACCGTGCGACCAGACCTCCTCGGCCGGGATGGTGAGGTCGTTGTCGGCGGTGGCCTGGAGCAGGACGTCGACGCGCCAGGGCTCGTCGGCGAGCTCGAGCTCGTCGGACGTCTGCTTGGTCGCGGGCGGCTTGAGTCGCAGGCACAGCCGGGCGAGGCCGCGTTCGCGCACGCCGAGCAACGGACCTGCCCACTCGTCGATGCTCGCTGCGAGCTCGTCGGCGTCGATGCGCAGCTTGTCGATCGTGGGCTCGGAGCTGGCGAGCGCGTGGGGGAACATCTCGACCCACGGCCGCTTGTGCCCGCGCCGCCGGATGTCGCGCTCGGGACGCTGCCCGGCGCGTCCGCACACGTCGGCCACCGCGTCGCAGAACGACCGCAGCAGCGCGAGCGGTTCCCAGACCGCGTTGTCGTCCTCGTCACGACGCAGCGCGTGCGCGGCGAGCGGCATCGCCTCGGCGAGCGCGGCCAGGCGCTCGTCGGCGCCGGCGGCGATCCGCCAGTGGGCGGTGCCCATCGACTCCTCGTCGGCGCGCATGACCGGGACGATCCGACCGGCGGCGACGAACTCCAGCGCGAGCTTGGCGGCGGCGGACCATGCAAGGACCGAGGCGCTGGGACGCTTCCAGGCCGGCCAGTCCGAGCCCGGCGGCAGCTCGGCGAGGCGGCGCAGCACGGGCAGGACCGGGATGGTGCGGGCACGGACGTCGGTGCGGACCAGCGTTGCGCCGTCCGGCTCGATCGTCCGCAGGGTCGTCGCCGTCCCGGCGGGCAGGCCCAGCGCCGCGGCGGCGCCGGCGATGTCGTCGGGCCCCCAGCAGGCGAACGCGCCGCCGGCCGGTGCGAGGGTCGACGGGACGAACGTCAACTGGAGTGCGTCGTGGCCTTCCGTTGCCTGCACTCGTCCTCCTGGCGTGATGGGGAGTGCGGAACAGGCCAGTCTAATGGGGCCGTGTCGCACCCAGATGTCGGGTCGGCCCCGGTCGGGGGCCCTGACAGCGCGTCACGGGGGTCCGAGCCCCCGGCAGCGGCGCGCGGCAGGCGACCTGCGCCCCATGGACGCAGGTCCATGGCGAATGGGGAACCCGTCCCGTGACATGTGCGTTGTACGGGGCGACACTCCCATCACCCCTCCCCCCTCCTCCCTCCCGGAAAGGCAGCACGATGGCCGACCACGACGTCCTCGACCGGACCGATCGTGAGCACGACGAGCGGACGGCCGCCTACTTCGACTTCCTCGAGGCCGAGTTCCCCGAGTGGACGTTCGAGCTCGAGAGCACCGCGACGTGGAGCGGTGACGCCAAGCCGCTGTGGATCGCCACCCGCGACGGCCACCACCCGCAGTCCGCCCTCAGCGCCGCCAAGCTCCACCGCCGCCTCGAGGACTACGAGGCCCGTCGCTCGGCCCGCTTCGCCGGCACCAACTGACCCGCACGCAGCAACGAGCCCCCGGCCGTCGGTCGGGGGCTCGGCTGCGTTCAGGTCGAGCGCGCGTGCGGGGCGTGGGTGGCACGGACGAGTGCCGACAGGGTTCGGCGGACGACGGCGAGGTCCTCGTCCCCGACGATCGCCGCGACCTCGTCCTCGATCGTCGCGAACGCGGCCATGGTCGCCTCGTGGGCAGCGAGCCCTCGCTCATCCCACACGAGCAGCTTGGCGCGACCATCGGTCGGGTCGGGCTCCTTGCGGAAGTAGCCCTTCGCGACCAGGTCGTCGACGAGCTCCCCCATGGCCTGCTTCGTCATCCCGGCCGCGTCCGCGAGATCGGTCAGGCGCCGCCCCTCGGGCGGCAGGTTGACGAACACGGCGTTGTGGGCGCGGCGGACGTCGTCGAAGCCGGCTCCGGCCATCAGCTCGAGGTGGCGGTCCTCCCACCAGGCCACGAGCGGTGTCAGCAGGCCGATCAGCGGCGGCCCCTCGGGACGCCGCTGCAGCGCTGCCGTCGCGACGTCGAGCTCTCGTCCCACGTGGTCCTCCCAGGTCGGTCACAAACATATCGTCAGGCCTCTTGACAATATGGTAAGGGGTCCGTACGGTTTCGTCATGCTTCCTGACGAAAGGGATCGCCATGCCGCTCGCAGACGGCTGCCACCACGTCGCACTCGTGACCGAGGACCTCGACCGGTTCCTCGAGTTCTGGGTGCCGCTCTTCGACGCCGACGTGCGTCTCGACCTCACCGAGGGACCGATGCGGCACGCCCTGGTGGACCTCGGCGGGGGCTTCAGCCTCCACCCGTTCGAGCTCGCCGAGGGCGACTCGACCGCGGGCACCGCTCTCCCCTCGATGTTCGAACGGGGCCACCTCGACCACGTCGCCATCGCGATCGAGGACCCCACGACCTTCGAGCTCCTGCGGCGACGCCTCGTCGATCTCGGGGCGACCGACGGCACGCTGACCGACTTCGGGATGGTGCGATCGGTCTGGTTCGAGGACCCCGACGGCATGGGCTGCGAGATCGCCCAGTGGACCGACGCCCCGGCACGGACGCTGGACGAGGCGACCCGCGAGCCGTTGGAGGTCGGCTGATGCGGCACTGGACGACGCTCGCGGTCGCCGCGATGACTGCCGACCCGGACCCCGACCGGCCGCGTTCCCGCCGCGGCGCGACCGACCGGCGCTCAGTCCTCGGAGCGAGCTCGCGACGGGGCGACCCGCGGTGGCTCGTTCGGCATCTTGGGGTAGACCGGTGGCCAGGGCGCGTCCATGAGGCCGTCGGCCATGTCCCGCTCGTGGAGGGCGGTCAGCGGCGCCAGTGACTGCGGGTCGCCGTGCATCTCGACCCACGGGTCACCGTCGCTGGCGAGCCGGTCCGGCACGGTGTGGATGGTGAGGTCGGCCTGGTCGATCGTGGCCAGTTCGTCCCAGTGGAACGGGGTCGACACCGGCGCGGCCGTCCTGGCCCGGACGCACCAGGCGCCGAAGACGGTCTTGTGCGGCGCGTTCTGGTTGTAGTCGACGAACACCCGCTCCCCCCGCTCCTCCTTCCACCACTGCGCCGTGATGCGGTCCGGGTGGCGGCGCTCGAGCTCACGGGCGACGGCGACCGCGGCGGCCCGGACCGCGTAGCAGTCCTGTTCGGGCGTGAGCGCGACGTAGACGTGGATGCCGGCCTTGCCCGTGGTCTTGGGGAACGACGCGATCCCGAGCTCGTCGAGCAGCTCCTTCGTCCGGGCCGCTGCCCAGCGGACGTCGTCGAAGTCGGTGCCCGGCGACGGGTCGAGGTCGATCCGCAGCTCGTCGGCGACGTCCACGTCCGACGCGCGCACCGGCCAGACGTGGAAGCCGAGACAGCCGAGGTTGACCGCCCACAGGACGTGGGCGATGTCTGCGGCGACGAGCACGTTCGACGGCGTCCCGTTCACCGTCTGCACCGTCGTGGTCGTCAGCCAGTCCGGCGCCGAGTCCGGGATCCGCTTCTGGAAGAAGCTCTTGCCCGAGCTGCCGTTCGGGTGCCGTTCGAGCAGCAGCGGCCGGTCCTGCAGCGTCGCCATCAGCGGCTCGGCGACGGCCTCGTAGTAGTGCACGAGGTCCAGCTTGGTCGCCCCGGCCCTGCGGAAGTACAGCTTGCCCGGGCTGGACACGCGCACGCTCCGGCCGGCGGCCACCACCTCGACGGCGTCGTCGTCGGCCACCGCAGGCTCCCCCGGTCGTGTCGGCGAGAGCCTAGGAGCGGCTTGTCGGCGTAGTGTCGCGGCGACCCGACCTGCCGGAGCAGACCGTGCCGACGCCCGCGCTCGACCTCGACTGGGTGCGCAGCCAGTTCCCCGCCTACGACGAGGGCAGCCCGCTGGCCGAGGTCGCCTTCTTCGAGGCTGCCGGCGGCTCGTTCCCGAGCCGTGCCACGGTCGAGCGGCTGACCCGCTTCTACACCGAGCGCAAGGTGCAGCCCGGCCAGCCCTACCCGGTCGCACAGACCGCCTGGGAGGAGATGGAGGGCAGCTACGCCCGGCTCGCCGACTGGATGGGCGTCGCACCCGACGAGGTGCTCGTCGGCCCGTCCACGACGGCGAACACGTACACGCTCGCCGGCGCGCTGCGCGAGATCCTCGGACCCGGTGACGCGGTCGTCGTCACCGACCAGGCCCACGAGGCCAACGCCGGCCCGTACGACCGACTCGCCGACATCGGGGTGGACGTCCGCACGTGGGCGGTCGACCCGGCGACCGGTGCCCTGGACGTGGCAGGCCTCGAGAACGTCCTCGACCCGGACGTGGCCGCCGTCGCGTTCCCGCAGACGTCCAACCTCCTGGGCGACCCGATGGACCTGCGGCCCGTCTGCGACCTCGTGCACGAGGCCGGCGCGCTCGCGATCGTCGACGGCGTGGCCGCGGCCCCCCACGGACTGCCGTGGATCGACGACACGGGTGCCGACGTCTACCTGTTCAGCTCCTACAAGACGTACGGCCCACACCAGGGCGTGATGGTCGTCCGCAGCGACGCACTGGAGCAGCTGCCCAACCAGGGCCACTACTTCAACGCCGACCAGCCACACAAGCGTCTGGTCCCCGCAGGTCCGGACCACGCGCAGCTCGCGGCGCTCCAGGGGGTCACCGACTACCTCGACGCGCTCGACGCACACCACTTCGACGACGACGTCGACGCTCGCACCCGCAACCACCGCGTCCACGACCTGCTGCGGTCCGCCGAGACCGAGCGCCTCGCGCCGCTGCTGGGCTTCCTCGCCGACCACGACCGGGTCCGGGTGCTCGGACCGACCGACCCGTCACGCCGGGTCCCCACGGTCGCGGTGCAGCTCGACACCGACGCCCGGGCCGTCGCCGAACAGCTCGGCCAGCGCGGAGTCGCGGCCGCGGCGGGCCACTTCTACTCCCACCGCCTCGTCGTCGCCATGGACGTCGACCCGGCCACCGTCCTGCGTCTGAGCTTCACGCACACCACGGCCCCGTGGGAGGTCGAGCGGGCCGTCTCGGCGTGCTCCGACCTGCTGTGACAGGGGCGCCGGTCACTCGCCGCGGACGTCGACGGTGCCGGCGATGACGTCCGCGTCCGGCGCCACGGTGAGGAGTGCCTCCCCGAGCGCCCGCAGTCGGTAGGTCCCGAGCAACCAGCCGGTCCGTGCGCCGGGGAGGCGCGGGTCGGACCGTCGGGAGACCACCACCACGCCGTCGAGGGCGCTGGCCCGACCGGTGTCGTGCTCGCGTGGGATCACCACCTGCCCATGGCCCGGGACGGCGACGACACGCCACCAGACCCGGTTCCGCCACCGCGACGGGAGCAGGGTGTCCACCAACCGGAACCGCTGCACGCGCCCGTCCTCGATGCGGGCGAGGTGGACGGTGCTGAACGGGTCGTCGAGGAAGCTGATCGCGGCGATGTCCGCAGCGTGGAGCTCGAGCTCGCCATCGATCCACAGCCCGGTGTCGTCGACGACGACCTCCCGGTTGATCCAGCGGACCGTGACCAACCAGTACCACGCAGCCAGCCCCCACAGGAGCGTGAACCCCTGCCACGTCTCGAGCCACTCGCTGATGGACGCGCCCCACATCACCCAGAAGGGGGTGGCGATCAGCCCGATCATGACCATCCCGGGCGCGATGCCGAGGTAGACCCGGTGGCGGTAGTGCTGCATCAGAACAGTCCCTCGGTGAAGAAGTTCGCGGCCGCCGAGGCAGCCGAGCCGATCCCGCGTCCGAGCGCCCGGGCACCGTCCGCGATCTCGTCGCGGTACTCGTACACGAGCACCCCACCCGTGACGACGCCGCCGAGGAGCTGGACGGGCGGGAAGCCGGACAGCATCGCGGCGCCGGCGACCGTCCTCAGCCCGCTGGTCCAGGCGCGCTCCTCGTCACCCGCACGCAGCGCCCGGTACGTGTCGGCCGCATCGAGGACGAGCCCCGCACCGCCGAGCGCGCGGCCACCGATGCGGGTGACCGCTCCTGCGCGGCTGGACCGGAGCCGGTCCAGCGTGGTCCCGAGTCGGCCGCCGACGTCGGCCGGCGAGCGGTACGACCCGAGACCACGTCCGAGCAGCCGCTGCACGTCCTGCCGCGTGTCGGCGACGATGCCAGCGAGAGACATCTCGTGCAGCGGGCCCGCGATGTGCGCCTCGACCCGCGCGAGCCGGGCGCGGACCACCTCGTTGCGGGCGTTGCGGTGGTCACGGATCCGGCGGACCTCGTCAGCGGTCGGTCGCCGACCCCGCGCGACCTCACCGGCCTTGACGTCCGCGTAGTTCCACTCGTCGGGGTGCCGCGCCTCCAGCACCGCGCGCCGCGTGCCCGCCCAGACCCCCAGCAGACCGTGCCAGCCGTCGACCGCGTCGTCGACCGTGCCCTTGACCCCCTCGGCCCACAGAGCAGCGCGCACGCCGATCCAGCGGTCCGCCGCGACCATGGCCCCGTGGGTCCGGGCGACCCGGTGGCCGAGGTCGTCGAGACGCGCCGCGAGCTCGGCCCCGCGGGTCCGGTGGGGAGGCAACGACGGCACGTACGCCGACGACGACCCACGGAACCGGTCGATGCCGTGGCCGACCGCGGCCGCAGCGTCGTCGACGTCGTCGGCCCGTCGCCCGAGGACACGCCGCAGCTCGAGCAGCTCGTCGAGGTCCGCACCGACGCGTCCCGTCATCGGACCCCACCCGGCACACCGACGCTGGTGGTCCCTGACTGCGCCGGCGCCGGGGTCGCACCAGCCGCATGCCCCCAGGTCGACGCCTGCGTGGTCGGGCGACAGGCACTGGCGGCCGCGGCGGCCGCACGTGCTGCCGCGGCGAGGTCGGCCTCGCGCTGCTCGGCCGCGCGTGCGGCTGCCTCCAGCAGGTCGGCGGTCGAGCGCAGGGCCCACGCCTCGCGCCGGAGGTCGTCGCAGACCGCCCAGACCTCCTCGGTGACGCGGTCGCGCTCGCAGCCCGACCAGGTCACCGTCGCGACGCCGGTGCCGACCGTGCCGGCGATCCGCTCGTACTCGTCGGCGCGGTCACGGCACACCGCGGCGGCGTGGCGGGCGGCGGCCGGGTCGTGGTCGACGTACCTCATGCCGCGACCTCGACGTCCTCGGCACCCAGCAGCACGAGCGCGAGGTCGACGACCGTGTCGTCGTCCGACAGCGGCACGACGGCCAGATCACCGTCCGGGAGCGCCCAGCAGGCGACCGACCCGTCGTCGTGGTGGATCACGGTGACGCTGTGCGCGACGGCGTCCGCAGGTCCGTGCTCGGACCGCACGACCCGCGTCGTCGAGCGTCGTGCCGGCTCGGGCAGCACCGCCAGGACCTCGTCGATGCTGCGGCGGCCGGCGAGCTGCTGCACGCGGGACGTGGGTGCCGCGAGGCCGTCGGCCAGCAGCCCGCACAGGAGGACCGACGCCGCCGCCGGGTCCGCGAGGAGCAGGTCGTGGAAGCCGGTCGTCGGCTCCTGCAGGTCGAGCAGGGCCCGGTCGGGCGCCACGACGACCGATCGCCGCTCGTGCTCGTCAGCGCGCTCGGTCTCGACGAGCAGCACGACCGTGGCTGCCTCGACGACGGCGGCGACGGCGCCGAGCGGGCCGGTCAGCGCACCTGTTGCACCGTCACGGGCACCTGCCTCGTCCAGCATGCGTGCGGCCGCGTCGCGCAACCGCCCGACGGCGTCGTCAGGCAGCTCCGCCAGTGCCGGGCTCCACCACGCCGACGGCGCCGACGAGGGGCGGCCGCACAGCAGCAGCACCTCGTCGGGCACCACCCCGACGGCCTCGACCCCGTCCACGCACACCTCCTCGCTTGCAGCGAGAATACATGTGCATGCATTTCATGCAATGCCGTGTCACATCACTGTGGGAGGCTCCGCCGGCCTGGCGGGCCCCGGTCAGGCGTCGCGGCAGTCGGGGTGCGTGCGGAAGCCGTTCGCGCCGTCGGTCTTGCTGGCCGGGTCGCCCTGCCGGGCATCGATCCCGAGCCCGCGCGCAGCGAACGTGTCCCAGATCAGACAGAAGTCCTCGCCACGGAGCTCCGTGACCGGGTTGCCCTCGTCGTCGGTGCCGACGACGACCTCACTGCCGGTCAGCGCTGCGTCGGCCGCGATGATCGCGTCCCGCGCGTCGGCGAATCCGGGCTCGCAACCCGCGAACTTCATGCCGTCCACGACGAGCTGGATGTTGCGGTTGTTGCCGCCGACGCTCCAGTGGTCGTACGGGTTGGCGTTGAAACCGTGGGCCTCGACCTGGTTCCAGTACAGGTCCCACAGCATGGTCGCCCAGACGTAGCCGACGCCGTGCGGCTCGGCAGCGCCCTTGACGGTGTCGTAGGTCGACGGGTTGACCAGGCGGAAGGTGGAGTAGGGCGTGATGCGGATGCCGGGGCCGCTGCGGATGTCGCCGCCGTAGCCGAACTGGTCCGGCTCACCCTCGGCGAACTCGTCGTAGTAGGTGACGTAGTTGCCGATGCCGCGCGGGGTCGCGCCGTCGTCGCCCTCACGCATCGTCAGGACGTAGCTCCAGTAGTCGGACCAGCCCTCCCCCTGGCGCTCGTCGTGCGTGCGCAGGCAGTCCACGTTCGCCGGCCCGCCCACGAGCCGGTTCGAGATGCCGTGGCCGTACTCGTGCGCGATGACGCCGGCGTCGAGGTCGCCGTCACGGACCTGTGTGCTCGGCGGCACGTTGGCATCGCCCCCGAGGGCGCGGAACGCATCGACCCAGAGGTACATCTGCATGCGGCCGGGCGAGCCGTCGGCGGGCGTCGCGAAGTTGGCGTTCAGTGCGCCCGAGCCGTCCTGTGCCTCGGCGTTGACGGCGTCGCCACCGGCCCCCTCGCCGGTGTAGTTGGTCGTCTGGAAGTTGCCGGCCGCCTCGTCGAAGCCGTAGCGCGCCGTGACGTCGTGCATGACGTTGTTCCAGAAGAACAGGTTGGTGACGGCCGCGTTGACGTAGGCCGCCGGGGTCACGTCGTAGGACGGGATCTCGTCGAGGAAGTCCAGACCCTCGCCACCGTCCGGGCTGACGAACGGGCTGTACAGCCCACCCGCGCCGTTGACCGAGTCGTTGTAGGCGTGGACGTTGTTGCCGCGCGTGTAGGTGAACTCCGGCCCCTCGACGCCGTCGGTGTCGTGCCAGCCGAACGGCGAGGTCAGCGCGTCGGCCGGGTTGTCGACGACGACGTGCTCGGCACCGTTGTCCAGCGGGTTCTCCAGCGGCATCGGGAAGACGCGGTAGGACGACCCGTCCTGCACGCGCTCGTCGGGGAGGATCGGCGTGACGTCACCGAACTCGACGAGCGCGGTGCCGCCCTCGTGGTCGTGGTCGTCGGTGCGCACGACGCCGTCCGCGACCTCGTGCAGCTCCTCGTGGTCGACCCAGTTCGCCTCGTAGAGCACGGCGCCGGTCTCGGCGTCGACCGACAGGTTCATCCAGTCGTGGTCGTCGCGCAGCTGGAACGACCACGCGAGTCGCGCAGCCGTGGCGCGCTCGGTGACCTGGTAGGCCAGGCCGGGAGCCGCGGTCAGCGCGGCCGGGTCCATCCCGACGGCTGCCGCACCGGTCGCGACGGCCTCGACGGCCGACAGCACCTGCCGCCCTGACACGGCATCGGCGAGTCCGTCGATCATCCGCTGCTGGGCGTGCAGCACCGCGCCGTCCCGCACGTTCACGGTCGCGTCGGCACCGAGCACCTCGAGTCCCGCCAGCGTCTGGCGCAGGTAGACGTGCGTCACGCCGTTGTGCTGCGAGGTGTACGCGTCGGTCACGATCGCACCCGCGACGTCCTCGCTGCCGAGCAGCCCGGCGAGGTGCGCCCGCGCCGTGGTCACGGCGTCGGACTCGGCCGCGGCGGGGGTGACCCCCGACACGTCCGGAGCAGCGGCGACGGCGGCAGGGACCGCCAGGGCGAGGGCCAGCGCGAACGCCAGCGGCTTCGGGGTGGGCACGGGGGCTCCCGGATCGTGGGTCGTCGCGTGAGGTCTTCGCCGAGCGCACGGCGGATTCCTCCGTCCCATCGGACGGCCGTACCTTCACCAGCGTGAACACGCTCGACCTCGTGCTGCTCGGAGCCCTCGCCGTCTCGGCGCTGGGTGGCTACCGCATGGGGCTGATCGTGCGCGTCGCGTCGCTGGTCGGGTTCCTCGGCGGTCTCGCCCTCTCCCCCATGACGATCCCGCTCGGGCTGGACCTCGTGGCCCCGTCCTCGAGCCTCGCGCGGCTGGCCACGACGCTGGGGACCCTGCTCGTCACCGTCGCGCTGACCTCGGCGATCGCGCAGACGTTCGCGTCGTCGATCCGCCGGACCGTCCACGACTCCCCGCTGCGGGCCGTGGACCGGATCGGCGGCGCGGCCGCCGGGATGGCCACGACGCTGGTCTTCGTGTGGTTCGCCGCGCCCCTGGCGGGGATGATCCCGGGCCAGCTGGCGCAGCTCGTGCGTGGCTCGGAGATCGTCACGACGGTGCGCACGCTCGGCCCGGACGCTCCGAACCCGCTGGCGACACTCCAGTCGTTCGCCGGCTCACGGTTCCCAGAGGTCTTCGCCGACCTCGCGCCCGCACCGGCGACCCAGCCACCGCCCGAGGCGATCCCGGTCCCCCAGGAGGTCGTCGACCGGGTCCTGGCGTCCACCGTCAAGGTCGAGGCCGGTGGCTGTGGCGCATCGTTCTCCGGCAGCGGCTGGGCGGCGGCGGAGAACACCATCGTCACCAACGCCCACGTCGTGGCAGGGGCCGACGCCGTCCAGGTGCTGCGGCCCGACGGCACCCGGCTGGACGCGACGGTCGTGGTCTACGACGACGACCGCGACGTCGCCGTGCTGGAGGTGCCGGGGCTCGGCCAGTCGCCACTGCCGCTGGGCACGGCGGACGACGGCGAGGGAGCCGCGACCTTCGGGCACCCCCGCGGCCAGGACCAGACGCGCATCGCCCCGACCCGCGTCGAGCGCACGATCGACGCGATCGGCCGCGACATCTACGGCGAGGACCGCGTCGAGCGTGACGTCGTGGTGCTCGGTGCCCAGCTGCAGCAGGGCGACTCCGGCTCAGCCGTTGTCGACGCCGACGGCACCGTCGTGGGCACCGTGTTCGCCATCAGCCCCGACGACCGCGACACCGCCTATGCGCTGGCCAACAGTGAGGTCCAGGCCGCGCTCGGCGCCCCGCGCAACCCCGGCAACACCGGCCGCTGCAACTGAGTCCTCCCGCTCGCTGCGCTCGCGACGTGGCCCTCCCGGTCCTCCTCCACCCGGCATGCGGTCGGGCCACACATCCTCCCGCTCGCTGCGCTCGCGACGTGGCCGCGGTCGCGCGGCCCAACCGCCGGCGAGGAGCAGGCCCGTCGCAGCCGCGTTGAACCCGACGTGCCCGAGCACGCGCAGCGCGATAGCGCCGGTCCCCTCCACCAGGCCGAAGGCCGTCGTGAGGCCGAGCGGGCGGCCGACCGCCATGACCGTCGCGGTCAGCAACAGATGCTCGGCGACGTGCC
>JBFKQZ010000037.1:0-17096 GCA_041627475.1 Nitriliruptoraceae bacterium
CCGTCATTTTCTTCCCTGCTGAAAGCGGTTTACAACCCTAGGGCCTTCTTCCCGCACGCGGCGTTGCTGCATCAGGCTTTCGCCCATTGTGCAAGATTCTCTACTGCTGCCTCCCGTAGGAGTCTGGGCCGTGTCTCAGTCCCAGTGTGGCTGCTCGAGCTCTCACTCCAGCTACCCGTCGTCGGCTTGGTGAGCCGTTACCTCACCAACTACCTGATAGGCCGCGACCCCCTCCTCCACCACCGGAGTTTTCACGAGAAGACCATGCGGTCAACTCGCGGTATCAGGTATTAGCAACGGTTTCCCGCTGTTATCCCTGAGTGGAGGGCAGGTTGGTCACGTGTTACTCACCCGTTCGCCGGTTTCCGTGAAGTGCAAGCACCTCACTTCGTCCCTCGACTTGCATGTATTAAACCCGCCGCCAGCGTTCGTCCTGAGCCAGGATCAAACTCTCCGTTGAGAAAACGAAACTGTATGTCTGCGAAACGCAGCTACTGGTTTGTTGTTCCAAAGCGGAGAGCCAGTTATGACATGGCTCTCATATTTGTGGGTGTCAGTCCCCACGCCGAAGCGTGGCATCTGACTGTTAAAACTCGTCTGCGCTTTCAGGACCCGAAGGTCCATCCTGCCAGACGGGGTGACTGGTCTCGCGACCAGTCGTTACTGGCTTTTGGCACGCTGTGCAGTTCTCAAGGATCGGTGTCCGTGGCTTGCCGGGTTCCGCTCACCTGCGCAGTGCGCTTCGGAGCTGGCTTCCGACGGGCCACCGTCGTGCTCATCTCGCCCGGAGGGCGGGGACAAGCATCCGGCCGCCGCTCGGGCTGGCCGGACGGGGAAGCGTAACGCCGCCCCGTGGGTCTGTCAAATCGGTGTTCCGCGGTCCCGGAGCCGTGTGAGTGGCTGCCTGGGGCGCGGGCCCCGATCGCTGCAGGACGCTGTCCTGTGCGGCGGGGGACTGTAACCGAGTCGTTCCGGAGGTGTCAAATCGGCCGGGCCGCTGCCTCTCGGCTGCGGCTGCCTCCGCGTCGTGCTGGTGCGGTGCGGGCCGTCGTCACCTCTCGGCGACGGCTGGGAACTGTAACGACAGGGGCCCGGTGCGGGGCAATTCATGCGCTCCCCCGGGGCGCTCAACGCACACCTGACGCGTACACTCCCCTCGTGACGAGGTCCTTGCAGGACTTCTGCCGAAACGTGGGGTATTGCAGCCCCGACACCCACCGACGACGAGGCACGGTCCCCGCATGAACACCAAGACGACGACGTACCTGACCACCGCACTGATCCTGGCGGGGTTCCTGCTCATCGTGCTCGGCTGGAACGGGGCCGCGAGCACGCGGTTCGTCGACGCCCAGCTCCCCTACATCGTGTCCGGCGGCCTCGCCGGGGTCGCGCTGGTCGTGGCCGGCTGCACGCTCGCGATCATCCAGGAACTGCGCAAGACCGCCGCCACGATCGCCCAGTCGGTCGAGCGCTCGGCTGCCGTGGGGCGCGGCGAGGCCGACGACCCCATGCAGGACACGCTCCCCGAGCCGCGCACCGGTTCGAGCATCGAGCGCGAGCCGGTCGTCGCTGACTGAGCACGGCGCCAGACACGAGCAACGGGGAGGCCGTGAGGCCTCCCCGTTCGCTGTTCGACGGCCCGCTCAGCCCATGAGCGCCTCGGAGACGACCGCGCGGTCGCGCAGCTCCTCCCCCTCGAGCACGCGGACCATGCGGCCCTGCTCCATGACGTAGCCGACGTCGGCCACCTCGAGGGCGCCGACGTTCTGCTCGATGAGCATCACGGTCACACCGTCCTCGTTGATCTGGGCGATGATGTCGAAGACGTCCTTGACGATGACCGGGGCGAGCCCCATGGAGGCCTCGTCGATGATCAGCAGTCGTGGGTCCGCCATGAGGCCGCGTCCCACGGCGAGCATCTGCTGCTCACCGCCGGACAGCGTCCCGGCGAGCTGCTTCTCACGCTCGCGCAGCCGGGGGAAGTAGTCGAAGACGACCTCGCGCTGGTGGTCGACCCAGTCGCCGTCCTTGCGCTTGCCCCACGCACCGACCTGCAGGTTGCGGCCGACGGAGAGGTCGGCGAAGACACGGCGGCCCTCGGGCACCATCACGACGCCGTTCTCGACGGCCTTCGCCGTGCTCCAGCCGGTCACGTCCTCGCCGTCGTACCGGATCGCCCCGCCCCACGGGGCAAGGGCGCCGGTCACGGTCCAGGCGGTCGTGGTCTTGCCAGCGCCGTTGAGCCCCAGCAGCACCGCCGTCTCGCCGGGCCGGATCTGCATGTCGACGCCCTTGAGCACCGGCAGCGACCCGTACCCCGCATCCAGCCCCTCGATCTGGAGGAGCGGCTCAGCGGTCGAGCGCTCACGCGACTTCGTCGTCGACGCCGGTGCCGGCTCGTCCACCTCGATGCGCGGGAGGGCCGCGGTGTCGTCGGCATCCGCCTCGGCCGCAGTGGCCTCCTCGTCGACCCGCACGGTCACGATCCGGGTCGTCTCGTCGCGGCCGGGCGCGAACGGCGAGGCCGCAGCAGCGTCCTGGGCGCCGTCCGCGGTGTCGTCGACGTCCGGCTCGTCGACCGCGTCAGGCTCCTCGAGCACGACCTCGAGCGGCTCGGCGTCGGCCGGGTCGGTGCTGCCACCGACCACCGGGTAGGCGAACCCGTCGTCGGCGAGCTCGAACCGGACGCCGTCGTCCACGAACCACTCGGTGCCGTCGGCGTCGCGGTACCACTGCACCTCGTCGCCGACGGTGTCGTCGTGCTGCATCTCGTCTGCCATCTGGGTGTCCTGTGCCATCGCGGTGGCTCCTCGAAGTCTGCCGGCGCGCTCAGGCCAGCGTGGCTGCGCCCTCGCCCATGTAGGCCTCGGCGACGTCACGGTTGGTCCGGATCGTCTCCGGCAGCCCCTCCGCCAGCAGCTGGCCGAAGTTGAGCACGTAGACGTAGTCGCACACGCGCAGCATGAACGGCACGTGGTGCTCGATGATGACGATGGTCAGGCCGAGCTCACGACGCATCCGCAGCAGGCGCTCACCGAAGATCTCCGACTCCTCGGGGCCGAGGCCGGCGAGCGGCTCGTCGAGCATGAGGATGTCGGGGTCGGTGGCGAGCACGGCGGCCACCTCGACCTGCTTGAGCATGCCGTAGGAGAGCCCGCCGAGGCGCTCGTCCGCCAGGTGCAGCAGGTCGAGGTAGTCGAGCACCTCGAACGCGCGCTCGCGCATCGTCGCCTCCTCCTCCAGCGACCACGGCATGCCGAGCATGCCGGCCGCGACGGAGTACTTGACGTGCTGGTGCTGCGAGACCATGAGGTTCTCGAGCACGGTGAACGAGCGCACGAGGCCCACCTGCTGGAACGAGCGGCCGATGCCGAGGTTCGCGCGCTGGTCGGGGCGCAGGTCGGTCACCCGCTCACCGCGGATGAAGACATCGCCGGTCGTGGGCTTGTAGAAGCCGGTCACGCAGTTGAAGAAGGTCGTCTTGCCCGCGCCGTTGGGGCCGATGAAGCCGACGATCTCGTACTCGTTGACCTCCATGTCGACGTCCTGCAGTGCCTGCAGGCCGCCGAAGCGGATGCCGATCCCCCGGGTCGACAGGACGGGGACGCGGTCCGGCGTGGCGCCGCCGCGCTCCGCCTGCCGGGCGGCGAGGCTGCTGATGCGGTCGATGGTGCTCATGTCAGACTCCGTTCACGGCCGCATGCTGGAGGAACCAGCGGCCGAGCCGCCGCCGACCGAGGTCGACTTCTCCTCGTGGAACTTGCCGAACGACAGCCAGCGCAGCGGCGCCTCGAGCTGCTCGGCGATGCCGCCCGGGAACTGGATCAGGGTGACCAGCAGCAGGACGACGCCGATGACCGGCTCGATCAGCGGGGTGATCGACGTGAAGATGCAGTAGCCGCCGAGCGCGCCGAAGGCGCCGCCGAGGCCGACCACGGCACCGAGCCACGCGGCCCCGAGGAAGATGAGGCCACCCAGCACGCGCTGCACGTGGGTGCGCCGCTCCCCCAGCGCGAGGTGGCGGACCGCCTCGATGCCGACGCCGAGCAGCACCAGGCCGAACACGCCGGCGACCACGCGCGGCGGCGCCGTCGCGCAGACGTCCAGCGCACCCTCGCCGCCCTCCTCGGCGACACCCCAGCCGGGGGTGTCGTGCAGGGCGGTCAGGATCGGTGCGAGGCCGGCGAAGACGAAGCCGCCGAGCACCACGCCGGGACGTGACCCGACGCCGCCGACCGTCGTCATCAGGACGTAGGTCAACGCGACGGTGAGGGTGAAGGACTCGGGCGAGACGAACACCTGCGTCGAGGCGAACAGTGCGCCGGCGATGCCGGCCACGGCGCCCGAGAGCCCGAAGGCGAGCAGGGTGAAGGCGCGGACGTTGATGCCCCACGACGCCGCGACGCGCGAGTCGTCGCGCAGCGCCTGGACGGCACGGCCGCCGCGTGAGGACGTGAAGCGCCAGTCGAGCACCCAGATGGCCGCGAGGAACGCGAGCGCGAGCCACGCGTAGCGCACGTCACCGGTGATCGACCCGGCGTAGTCGGCCGCGGGTTCCACGAAGGCGGGCCGCGGCGCCTGGGCGCCCGCACCACCACCGGTCAGGGCGGTGATGTTGAAGACCACTTCCTTGGTGAACAGGCCGTACGCGAGCGTCACGATGGCGAAGAAGAAGCCCTGGACCCGCAGCGCCAGCACGCCGATGAGCAGCGCCTGCAGTGCGCCGACCAGCATGGCGACCGCCACCGCGGCGAGCCACGGCAGGCCGACGTTGGTCAGGATGTAGGCGGCGGTGAACGCGCCGACGCCGACGAACGCCTGGTGGCCGAGCGACACGGTGCCCGTGTAGCCGATCAGGATGTTCATCGACAGGGCGATGATGCCGAACACGAAGGCGCGCGTGACCAGGTTCACCTGGACGTCCGGGACGATCAGCGGCGCCGCGATGGCGGCCGCCATCAGCAGGCCGAAGACGGCGAGGCGCGCGATGCGGCCGGCGGGCGACGGTGTCCACGGGTTGCGTGGGTCGTCGGTGCCGAGCTCGCTGGGGGCGGGTGCGGTCGTGGTCGCCATCGGTCAGGCCTCCTTGCCGAACAGGCCGCGAGGGCGGAAGAGCAGGACGAGCAGCAGCACACCGAACGTGGCCAGCTGCGGCGGGCCGGGGACCGACCAGCCGTTGGCGCCCACGGCCGAGTTCGCGAAGGTCTGCACGATCCCGAGCAGCAGCGAGCCGACCACGGCGCCCGGCATCGAGGTGATGCCGCCGAGGACGGCCGCGACGATCGCGGGGACGAGGAACAGCGAGGTCATGAACCCGGGCGTGATCGACTGGAACACGCCACCACCGAGGATCCCGGCCAGCGCACCGAAGGCACCGGCGGTGCCCCAGGCGAGGGCCGACATCGCGGTGACGGAGACACCCGACAGCTGGGCGGCGAAGGGCTCCTGCGACGTGGCCAGCAGGGCGGTGCCGGCCGGCGTGCGGAAGAAGACACCGAGTGCGGCTGCGACGACGACGAGGATCGCCGTGGTCAGCAGGAACTGGTAGGTGATGTTGACGCCGCCGACGGCGAACGTGCCCTCGGCGCCGAGGCAGGCACCCTCTGCCGTGGTCGACAGGCAGAGGCCGCCGAGCTCGACGCCGCTCGGCCCGCCCGCGAGGAACTGCGGGAACGAGCGCGGGAGCGCCTCGAAGTAGAGGACCTCGGCCCCCACGAGCAGCAGCGCGACACCGATCGTCGCCACGAGGGTCGTGACCGGCGCGGCGTTCTGCAGCTGCTGGACGATGCCGAGGTTGATCAGCACGGCGAGCACCGCGCCGACCATGATCGCCAGGATGCTCCAACCGACCATCTCGAGGAACGCGACCTCGTTCTGCTGCAGGATCACGCTCTTGTCGAACCCGGCCAGGCCGAGGTAGACGACGAAGGCCGCGACCGTGCCGATCTCACCCTGGGCGAAGTTGAGGACGCGCGTGGACTTGTAGACCAGCGCGATGCCCAGGGCGACCAGCGCGTAGACGACGCCGGTCTGCGTGCCGTTGACGAGCACGCTGAGCAGGCTCACGTTCAGCAGGGAGGCCAGGACCACGACGGCGATGACGGCACCCAGGGAGGCACCGACCCGCACGAGCCGGCCCTCCTCGGGCCCGAGCACGCGGTCGAAGACGGACGATGATGTCAGCGAAGCCATGCCGGCCTCCTCAGAAGCCGGTGGCGAACTGGTGCAGGGTCACGTGCTGGCCCTTGTTGCAGTCAGCCTTGAGCACGTGGGCGGAGTTGGCACCGAAGTGGCCGCGGCCCGGGTAGTCCAGCGCCGGGTAGACCCCGGTCTGGATCGTGCCGCTGCCGCCCTCGGTGACCGCACGGAAGTCCTCACGGGTGAGGTCGTTGCCGTAGATCGAGCCGTAGGTGTCGAACAGCTGGCGCTGGGTCTTCGCGAGCCCCCACAGCGCGTACGCGATGTCGTCGGCAGGGGTCTTGAACTTCTGCGACGCCTGGAAGAACTCCGGGTCCGCCTTGTCCAGCCCCTGGTAGGGGTGCAGGAAGATGCCCCCGTCGATGCCGGTGTCCGGGTCGCCGCAGCCGGACGCGAGGACCGCGTTGATGGCCTTGGAGATGCCGACACCGACGTACTGCGGGTTGTAGCTGAACTGGTTGGTCGCGGTGTTCGCGAAGTTCAGGTAGTCGACGGGCGACGACAGGATGTAGATCGTGTTGATGCCCTTGTCGCGGAACCGCTTGGCCGTGTCGCCGTACCAGGACGTGTCACCCTTGGGGTGGCGGTAGATCTCGACGGCCTGGAGACCGTTCTCGGTCAGGCCCTGCTTGAACCCGCGCTCGGCGTCGTCGAAGTTCGGGGTGGCCGTGATGATCACGCCGATCTTGGCGTTGGCCCCCAGCTCCTTGACCCCGTCGGGGTTCTTGCGGATGTACTGGGCGAGCAGGCCGCCCTGCTGGCGGTAGGTCATCGAGGCGGCGAAGTACCACGGGTTCTGCTCGAGACCCGCCTCGGTCACGCCCGCCGAGAAGTACGGGAACGACTGCGCCTCGGCGAGCTGGCCGCAGGCCTTGATCTGGTCGGTGCCACCACCACCGACGAGCAGGAACGACGACGCGGCGAGCTCCTTGCAGACCTGGATGGCCTCCTCGGGTCGGTACTTGTCGTCGCGGTACTCGACGTTGACCTTGGAGCGGCCGAGGACGGTCTGGCCCTTCTCCTCGAAGATCCAGCGCCAGTAGGTGTCACGGGCCTTCTCGAAGGAGGTCGTCGGCAGCGGCGCCGCACCGGTGGCCGGCGCGTGCACTGCGACGGTGATCGCGTCCTTCGTCACGCCGGTGCGGTCCGAACCGGTCGGCTTGGCCGTCCCGGTGGGTGGCGGCGCCTGGTCGCCACCGCCACCGCCACCACCGTCGCCAGTGCCGCCACCACCACCGCCGTCGGTCGTGCCGCCGTCGCCGCCTCCCGTGTTCGTCCCGCTGCCCGAGCCGGTGTTGGTGCCGGACGTGTCGGTCCCGGTCGTGTCGGTGCCGGTCGTCCCGGTACCGGTGTCCGTCCCGGTCGTGCCGGTGCCGGTCGTCCCGGTACCGGTGACATCGGTGCCGGTGTCGGTCCCGGGGGTGACGGTGCCGTCGCCGGAGACCTGCTCGGCGGGTGCGCCGAGGGTCGTGGTGCCGGTGCCGTCCACACCGTTGCCGATGTGGGCGACCTCGGGCTTCTGGCCACAGGCCGCGACGACGAGGCCCGTCAGGGCCACGGCCGCGAAGGTCCGGAGGGGTGTGGTGCTGCGCATCGGTACCTCGACGTGCTGGGCATGACCGTCGGACGACGGTCGGTGCGAACGGGGGAAGGGGTGGGGGTGGAGGTGGAGGTGGTGGACCGTCGTGTCAGCGACCGACGAGGTCCGGGCCGCGCTGTGCGGACTGCCGCTCGAGCAGGCGCGTCATCGCGCCGCCACTGCGTTCTGCGACCAGCACGGCCTCCTCCTGGAGGCTCTTGCTGAGCATGTACGCACCGAGGGTGAACGGGATGAGCAGCAGCCAGACGTACCAGTCGGACCCGCCGGGAGCGGCGGCCGGCGTGGCCACCACGTCGGTGGGCTGTGTCGTGCCACCGTCACCGGCGACCGCCGGGGACTCGGTGGTGGCGGGCGGGGTGCTCGACTCGGGGACCGAGACGGGCGAGTTGGCCGCGGGCGTCGGCGGCGTGCCGAACAGCTCACCACTGCCGGTGCTGGTCGTCGTGGTGGTGGTCGTCGTGCCGCCGGACGGCGGGACGAACGGGGCCGGCGGCTCCGGCGCGGGGCTGGTCGCCACGGCGTACTGGATGTTCTCGTTGAGCATCGTGACCTGCTTGGAGTACGACGTCTCGGCATCGCCGAAGGCGAAGTTCTCCGCAGAACCCGGGAGGAACAGCATCCCCTCGTAGGGGAGCTTCCCCGACGACCACGCGGCGAGCGCGAGCGTCATGTCGAAGGCCCAGTAGGTGTCCTCACCGATCTCGACCTGCGAGGCGAGCGCACCGAGGAGGCAGTTGGCGGTCGGCAGCGTGTCCTCGTCCTTGGAGGCGCCAGCCTCCCAGTCGGGGGCGTCCTCACCACTGACGGGGTCGGCGCCGATCGGGCACAACTGGAACGGGAGCGGCTCCTCGTCGCGCAGCTCGCGCTCGGCGACCTTCTCGAACTCCTCGTTCTGGCAGCGGCTGCCGTCGTCGTTGGTGCGGGCGCACGTGAGCGTGGCGAGCACGGCCTGGCGCAGCGCCGGGGAGGCGTTGGAGTAGGTCGGGTTGCCCTGCTGGAAGTAGACGATGAACTGGTCGACCTGGTCACCCTCAGGGACTGCAGGCAGCGGGAACTCGATCGCGGCGCGGTAGTAGGCCTGCCCGAAGGCGATGCTCACCGGCAGCGAGCCGTTCGGGACCGGGTCGGCGGGCGAACCCGGGTCGCCCTCCTGGACCTGGTTGACACCACCGGTGTAGGCCTCGTTCATCGAGGCGATCAGGGAGTTGCCGAACGCACCGAGACCGTCCTCGGTGGGCTGGTCCTCGTCCGCGGTGGGGTCGAGCTGGCCCGTGGGGAGGCTGGACGAGGGGTCCTCCTCGCCCGTCGGGAAGTTGCAGAGCTCCGGGGCCACGAGGCACACCGCCTCGGGCGGGAACTGCTTGGTCAGCGCGGTCGGCGTGGTGTCGCTGGCGTCACCGTTCCAGAACGCCTGGCGGGCGATGTCCTCGACCGGGACCGTCGTGCGGTCCTCGACGACCTCGGCCGCCGCGGCGAGGGGGGCGAGGGCCGCCAACAGCAGTGACGAACCCATCAGCCCGAGGCCGATCGTCCTGCGTGCCCGTTGCAACTTCATGCGACAGTGCCTCCCGCGGGGCCGCTCACCCCTTCTTCTACATCGGTCAACCCGATCAACGGAGTTGTTCACGTCTCGTTACGCGTGACCCTGCTGCTGCAGGGGACGCGTGCGAACAGCGCACGTCTCCGTCCTGGCGACACTGTACTTCCCCCCGACACGGATGACGACAGGACACCTGTCCCGACCTCGTCCCCATGGGGCCCGCCCGCACCGCCGCGAGACCTCGACGGCACCGATCTCGGTCGCGGCTACCGTCGCTGCCGTGCAGACCCCCGCGCCCCCCGCACGCGACCCGGTCCCCCGTCGCTGGGCAGCCGCGGTCGCGGTGCTCGCCATGACGCTGTCGGCCTGCTCCGGCGCCGTCCGGCTGTCGACGGGTGACCCGATCGAGCTCGTCCGCACGCCCCAGACCTCGCGCGTCCTGAGCAGCAGCGGCGCAGTGGTCGCCGAGCTGCACGGCGAGGAGGACCGCGAGGACGTCGCCCTCGAGGAGGTCGCCGACGAGCTCGTCCAGGCGGTCGTGGCGATCGAGGACCGGCGGTTCTTCCTCCACGCCGGTGTCGACGTCCCGGCGATCGCCCGCGCGTTCGCGGCCAACGTCGAGGCCGGGGAGATCGAGCAGGGGGGCTCGACGCTGACCCAGCAGTACGTCAAGAACACGATCACCGGCAACGCCGAGACCATCGAGCGCAAGGTCCAGGAGGCCGCGCTCGCCTTCCAGCTCGAGCAGCAACTGGGCAAGGACGAGATCCTCGAGCGCTACCTCAACACGGTCTACTTCGGCGCCGGTGCCTACGGCGTGGCTGCGGCCTCGCGGACCTTCTTCGGCATCGAGCCCGACGACGTCGACCTCGCCCAGGCCGCGCTGCTGGCAGGACTGATCCGCTCCCCCAGCGCGCTGGACCCGTTCCAGTACCCGGACCGGGCCACGGCGCGCCGGTCGCTGGTGCTCGACGCCATGGTGGACGTCGGCGTGGTCGACGCCGAGGAGGCGGCCGCGGCCGACGACGCGCCGCTCGACCTGCGGCCCCCGCCGCCGCCCGAGGCCGACCCGAACGGCTGGTTCCTCGACGAGGTGCGCCGGCGGGTCATCAACGACGACCGCTTCGCCGCGATCGGCCCCACGCCCGACGACCGCGTCGACGCGCTGTTCACCGGCGGGCTGCGCATCCACACGACGCTGGACGAGCAGGTGCAGGCGCTGACCGGCGACGCGGTCGACGCCGTGCTGACCGAGCAGGACGACCCGGCCGCGGCGATCGTGGTGCTCGAACCGGCGACCGGCGCCGTGCGGGCGATCTACGGCGGTCCGACCGAGGACCGCGTGGCAGCCGGGTTCTCCCTGGCCACGCAGGGGCGGCGGCAGCCCGGTTCGTCGTTCAAGCCGATCGTCCTGGCTGCGGCGCTGGACCGCGGCGTCCCGCTCGACCGTGTCTTCCCCGGCGGTGCCTGCGCCTCGTTCGCGAGCGTCCCCGACTGGTCCGACGGCGTCTGCAACTACGCCAACGCCAGCTACGGGCCGCTGACGCTGCGCGAGGCGACGGTGCGCTCGGTCAACACCGTCTACGCCAGGCTCGGCGTCGAACTGGGTCCCAACGCGATGCTCGCCCAGGCACGGACGATGGGCATCACCTCCGACCTGCCGGCCGTGCACGCCCTGGCGCTCGGCGCGGGCGAGGTCACCCCGTTCGAGCTCGCCAGCGCCTACTCGTCGTTCGCCACGCTCGGCACGTGGCACGAACCGCACCTCGTGACGCGGATCACCGACGCCGACGGCACCGTGCTCTGGGAGCAGCCGGACGAGCCCATCCAGGTCCTCGACGAGGGTGTGGCGCACTTCGTGACCCGGACCCTCGAGGAGGTCACCCGACGCGGCACCGGTGTCAACGCGCAGATCGGACGTCCGCAGGCGGGCAAGACCGGGACCTCGCAGGACTCCGCCGACGCGTGGTTCGTCGGCTACACCCCGGACCTGCTCGCGTCCGTCTGGGTCGGTTTCCCCGAGGGGCGAGTCCCGATGGTCCCGCCGCGCACGCGAGAGGTCGTCGAGGGCGGCCGCTACCCCGCCCGGATCTGGGCGGCGCTGATGGAACCGGCGCTCGCGACCATCCCGCCGACGCCGTTCGCGCAGCCGCAGACGGGCGTGCAGGTCGTCGAGGTGGACGTCACCCGCAACTGCCTTCCGAACCCCTACACCCCGGCGGACGTGATCGAGGCGCGGGAGTACCCGGCAGGTGCCGCGCCCACCGAGCGGTGCACCGAGCCGACCGGTCCCCCGGTGGACGACGTGCCGGACGTGACCGGGCTGCCGCTCGACGTCGCCCTGGCCCGGCTCGCGGAGGGCGGCTTCGCCGTGGACCAGCGCCCGATGGACGCGACGCTCTACCCCGTCGGTTTCGTCGAGCGGCAGCGCCCCGGCCCGGGCGGCTCGACCCTGCCGGAGGACGGCAACGCCGTGGTGCTCTGGATCAGCACCAACACCGGGGTGCGGGTCACCGTCCCCGACGTCATCGGCCTGCGGGGCGCGGACGCCGTGGCCGCGCTGCAGGACCTCGGGTTCGTCGTGGACGTGCGGACCGGCTGCCTCGACCCGGAGGCCTGCGGTGCCAGCGGCGCGGTCGAAGCCATGACGCCAGGGCCGGGTGAGCGCACCGACGAGCACGCCGTCGTCGAGCTGCTCGTCGCCCCCTGAGCGGTCACTGCGCCGCGCGGGGCGAGCGGCTGTAACGACTGACGGCCGGGTGGTCGGTCCACCAGAACCGCCACGGCACGTCCGGCGCCTGCGTCACGCCGACACGCGGGCCCGTGCTGACGGCGTCCGGCTCGGTGCCGTCGCTGCGCAGCACCAGCGGGGCGTCCGCGTCGATGAGGTCGAGTCCGTCGTCGCGCTGCGTCTCGAGGTCGAACACCTGCCCGAGCCGCCCCGGCCCGCCGCCGAGCCATCGCGGGGGTCTCTGGCCGTCTGCGCCACGGCGCGCGAGCGCGACCTCCTCCCCCGCCACCACGTCGACGGCGCGCAGCAGGACCGCGGCACCGACCCCCTCCTCGTCCACGACCACGTTGGCGCACCGGTGGATGCCGTACGAGGTGTAGACGTAGAGGTGGCCCGGCGGTCCGAACATCGTCGCGTTGGCCCCGGTCCGGCCGCGGGCCGCGTGGCTGGCGGGGTCGTCCGGCCCGTACGCCTCGACCTCGACGATCCGGGCGGTGACGCCGCGGCCGACGAGCAGCGCACCCAGCAGGCGCGGCGCCACCTCCTCGGCGGCCCCGCGCAGGCGGCCCCGGTCGATCAGGCGCGCTGGTCGGCCACCCACTCCTTGACCTTCTCGTAGGACCACGTGGTGACGATCTTCTCCGGTGCGATGCCGATCCGACGGGCCCAGGCGCAGCCGTGCTCCTCGTTCTGCAGGTCGACCGGGTGGTGCGCGTCGGTCGAGACCGCGAACAGCACGCCGCGCGACATCGCGACGCGCGCGAGGTCGACGGGTGCGTCCAGCCGCGGCAGGGCGCCGTTGAGCTCGAGCGCGACGCCGTGCTCGAGGAGCGCGTCGCAGACGGCGTCGATGTCGAGGTCGACGCCGGCCCGCTTGCCGAGCTTGCGCCCCGTCAGGTGACCGATCACCGTCACCGATGGATCGCTGATGGCCCGGACCAGGCGCGCCGTCTGCTCGTCCGCACTCCGGCGGAAGGCGCTGTGGATCGACGCGGTGCAGATGTCGAACCCCATGCGGAACTCGGCGTCGTAGTCCAGGTCGCCGTCCGCGGAGATGTTGAGCTCGGCACCGTGCAGGAGCCGGATGTCGCCGCGGTCGGCCTCGAGCGCCCGCAGCCTGTCGCGCTGCTCGAGCATCCGCTCGCGCGAGAGCCCGTTCATCGCCAGGTCCTCGGCGTGGTCGGTGATGCCGAGCCACGCGCGGCCGCGCTCCACGGCCCACTGCGCGACGTCCTCCATCGTCTGCTTGCCGTCGCCGGACCAGTCGGTGTGGTGGTGCAGGTCGCCGGTGAGGTGGTCGGGCGTCACCGCCTCCGGGAGGCCGCCGTCGGCGGCCAGGTCGACCTCGCCGACGTCCTCCCGCAGCTCCGGGGTCACCCAGGTCATGCCGAGCGCCTCGTAGACCCCCTCCTCGGTCTCGCCGGCGACGCGGTCCTCGGCCTTCGGCTGGCCGTCGCCGGCCTTCTCACGGGGCGCGAGGCCGTACTCGTTGAGCGTGAGGTCACGTGCGAGCGCCCGCTCGCGCAGCCTGATGTTGTGTGCCTTGGAGCCGGTGAAGTAGACGAGCGCTGCGCCGAAGCGGTCGGGCTCGACGACACGGAGGTCGACCTGGAGGCCGTCGTGGGTGCGGATCGACGTCTTGGTGTCGCCACTGGCGATCACGTCGGCGACGTCCGGGTGCTCGCGGAAGGCATCCATGATCCCGGGCGCTGCGTCCTCCTCGGCAGCGACCAGCAGGTCGACGTCCCCGATGGTCTCGCGGTAGCGCCGCAGCGAGCCGGCCACCTCGATGCGCTGCACGCCGTCGACGTCGCCGAGGTGGTCCCGCAGGCGGGTCGCGACGGCGTGCGCGCTGGCGATCGGGGTGCGCCGCTCGTCGCCGCTGGCGGCGAGGTCGCCGGCCCGATCGATCGCGTCCTTGATGTTCTGGACCGTCTTGGCGCCCATGCCGTCCAGCTCCTCGATGGAGCCGTCGGCGATCGCGGCCCTGAGCCCGTCGAGGTCCCTGACCCCGAGCTCGTCCTCGAGCTGCCGGACGGTCTTGGGCCCGAGGCCGTCAAGGCGCAGCAGGGCGACCTGGCTGGCGGGGTAGCGCTCGCGCAGCTTGTCGAGCTTGTCGATGCGGCCCTCGTCGAGGAACTGCTTGATCTTGGCCGCCGTCGACTTGCCGATGCCCTTGACCTTGGTGAGCTCGGTCGTCGACAGCGTCGCGATGTCGTCGGTGATCCCGCGGATCGCGCGCTCGGCGTCCTGGTAGGCGCGGACGCGGAAGGCGTTGGTCGATGCCTCGTCGAGGATCGTCAGCTTCGCGAGCTCGCCGAACATCGCAGCGATCTGCTCGTTCACCCGGGCCATCGGCGTCCTCCGTCGTCCCCCATGACGCTAACCCCCCGCGACCCGTCGCCACAGCCGCGGCAGGCCGTGGAGGTCGATCCGGTCCCGCACCGGCGGTGCGAACTCGAGTACGAAGCCCCGGGCCGCGACCATCTCGTCGATCGGCAGACCCGTGAGGTCATGGCCCTCGAGGTGGTCCCGTACGTACAGCGCACCGCCCGGTCGCACCACCCGGGCGAGGTGGTCCAGCACGAACGCGACGGTGGTCGGCGGCAGCTCCCGCAGCACCTGCACCGCCACGACCAGGTCGACGGTCCGGTCCCCGACGAGGTCCAGCCGCCACGTGGGCAGGTGCACGACGTCGTGGTCTGCAGCGGCTGTCGCCACGTCGAACGCGACCGGGGCGTCGAGGTAGTCGGCGACGGCCAGGCCGAGGCCGGTGTAGTACGCCTGCTGCGTGCAGTACGGCCCGGCGATGCCCTCGACGGCGACGAGCGTCTCGACCGGGTCCGGACCGCACAGCAGCGGGTTGGCGAGCCGGCCGTTGCCGGGCCCGAGGTCGAGGGCGACGCGCGTCCCGGCTCGTCTGAGGGCCGACCGCAGCAGCCAGGCGTCCTGGGCCGTGTACCGGGCCAGGTGCGCCACGGCGCCCGGGTCGTGGTCGACCCCGAGCCGCTCGAGGCAGGCGAGGTCGCGTGCGGCGATGCCGCGCACGAGCGGGTCGTCGTCGGTCAGGAACCAGTCGGGGAAGTCGAACGCCGCGGCCCACGCGAACCACCGTGCGAGGTGCTGCGGCCCGTCGTAGCCGGTCACGCCGGGGTCGCCCGTCGCGTCCAGCTGGTCGGGCTCGACCAGCAGCCAGCGGGCGAGGTCCGCGTCGAGGTCGAGCAGGACCCGATCGCGGGTGAACGTGTCCGCGAAGCGCTGCAGCGCGGCTGCCGGGTCCACCGTCAGCGCTCGACGAGCACGGTGACGGGCCCGTCGTTGACCAGCTCCACCTGCATGTCGGCGCCGAAGAGACCCGTCGCGGTGTCGAGCCCGAGCTCCTGGAGCCGCGCGACCACGGCGTCGACCAGCGGTTCGGCCTGCTCGGGGCGGGCGGCGTCGACCCACGACGGTCGACGGCCCTTGGCGGTGCGGCCGTAGAGGGTGAACTGGCTGACGACGAGCACGGCCGCGCCGCGCTCCAGCGCAGAGCGCTCCATCGTCGCGTGCGCGTCGTCAGGGTCGCGCAGGATCCGGAGGTTGGCGATCTTGTCCGCCACCCAGACAGCATCCTCGGGACCATCGTCGTGCGTGACCCCCAGCAGGACGCAGAGCGCAGGTCGGTCGTCCGCGCCGACGCTGCCGACGACCTCGCCCTCGACCCGGACCACTGCCCGGGTGACGCGCTGGACGACGGCCCTCACGAACCGATCGCGGCTCGTGCGGCCGCGAGCTGGGCCTCGACCGACGAGGTGGCGGTGCCGAGGCTGGCGGTGCGACGCTCGACGGCCTGGCGGACGTCGAGCAGGTCGGCGACGTCCGCGTCGAGCGCCTCGTGCGCCGCGGCGAGGTCCTCCCCCGTCAGCACGTCCAGGTCACCGCCGCGCTCCTCCGCGACACGGACCAGTCGGCCGGCCACCTCGTGGGCCTCGCGGAACGGCACCCCGCGGCGGGCGAGCTCCTCGGCGAGGTCGGTGGCGAGGCTGAAGCCACCTGCCGCTGCGGCCTCGAGTCGCTCCTCGTCGAACGTGAGGCTGGCGACGGTGCCGGCGAGGGCGGGCAGGACCAGCTGGAGCGTGTCGACGGCGTCGAACACCGGCTCCTTGTCCTCCTGCAGGTCACGGTTGTAGGTGAGCGGCAGGCCCTTGGTCAGCGTCAGCATGGTGGTGAGGTCGCCGACCAGCCGCGCGGCCTTGCCACGGACGAGCTCGGCGGTGTCGGGGTTTCGCTTCTGCGGCATGATCGAGCTGCCGGTCGTCCACGGGTCGCCGGGTCTGGCGAACCCGAACTCGGCGCTGGCCCACAGCACCAGCTCCTCCCCCAGCCGGGAGCACGTGACGCCGAGGATCGCGCAGGCGGCGAGGAACTCGGCGGCGAGGTCGCGGCTGGCGACGGCGTCCATGGAGTTGTGCGCGACCCGACTGAAGCCGAGGTCGGCCGCCGTGCGTGCGGGGTCGATCGGCAGGGTCGTGCCGGCCATGGCCCCGGCACCGAGCACCGACTCGTCCGCCCGGTCGGCGAAGTCGGTCAGGCGACCGACGTCGCGCTCGAGCATCCAGACCCAGCTGAGCAGGGCGTGACTGAGCAGCACCGGCTGGCCGCGCTGCAGGTGGGTCATCCCGGGGGCGAGCACGCCGAGGTGCTCCTCGGCCTGGTCGCACAGGGCGCGCTGCAGGTTGCGCACGTGGTCGACGAGCACGGCCGTCCGCCGCCGGAGGTACAGGCGCAGGTCACCGGCGATCTGGTCGTTGCGGCTGCGTCCGGCACGGAGCTTGCCCCCCAGCGGTCCGAGCTCCTCGACCAGCCAGCGCTCGATCGCGCCGTGCACGTCCTCGTCGTCGGCGGTCAACGGGAACTCGTCGTGGGCGAACAGCTCCTTCGCCTCGCGGAGGCTGGCGACCATCCGCTCGTGCTCGTCCTCGTCGAGGATGCCGATCCGGTGCAGCTCACCGGCATGGGCGATCGATCCGTCCAGGTCTTCGGCCCAC
>JBFKQZ010000038.1:0-17038 GCA_041627475.1 Nitriliruptoraceae bacterium
CCAACGACTGGAACGGTGGCCAGGAGTTCTTCGTCGTGACCGACCCCCGGGGGGTCTTCACCTACGACCTGACGAACCCGGAGGCCCCCGAGCTGCTCGACTTCGCGCCCGTGAACCAGGGCCAGTCCGGCACCGGTGCGGCGCTCGGTCAGGAGGACCCGTCCACCGACGGACGGCTCGTGCTGCTCGACGGCGTCGGCACCGACGGTCGCCGTGGGATGCACATCCTCGACATCACTGACCCGACCAACATCACGGTGGCCGGCGTCTACAGCGGCACCGACCACACCTGGACGTGCGTGACGGACGTCGCGACCGGCAACGGCTGCGCCTACGCGTACGGCCGGAGCGACAACATCATCGACATCCGCGACCCCGCCAAGCCGGTGAAGGTCGAGAAGGGCTGGAAGACCGCGACCGGCGAGTCGGGCTACGCGCACGACCTCACCGAGATCCGCCCCGGCCTGGTCATGCACGCCGGCCACCAGCCGGTCCTGATGGACACGACGGATCCCGCCAACCCCGTCAAGCTCGTGCACGTCACGACGCTCGACCACGACTCGCCCTATGACGACAAGTACGAGCCGGGTGCGGGTGACCCCTTCGGGAAGCGCGAGTTCACCACGTTCGGCTACCACTCGGTCGAGTGGGCCCAGGAGGGCCGCGACGCCTTCCTGCTGATGGGGACCGAGCTCGCATCACAGGACGCGACCGGCTCGGGCTCGATCACCGCGGGCGACGACTGCGACGGCGAGGACCAGGCGGTCATCGAGACCTGGGACGCCCGACCGGTCCTCGACGCATTCGCGGAGATGGAGGCGCTCAAGGCCAGCGGGATGTCGCACGCCGACGCGCGCACACAGGTGTTCGGCAAGGGCGACACGGTGAAGTTCGTCCGACTCGACTCCTACGCAGCGAGCGGGCTCGGCACCGCCGTCACCGGCCAGGCCGTCACGAACGTCCTGTACTGCGCCCACTGGATGGAGTTCGAGCGCGACTTCGCCGACGGCGGTCGTGTCGTCGCGGGCTACTACAACCGTGGCGCCCGCTTCATGGAGGTCGCGCCCGTCGGCGCCGTCGACGACGACGGCAACCTGATCGAGGGGAAGATGACCGAGATCGGCTGGTTCACCGGCGCCGACGCCTACACGGGCAGTGCCCAGTGGATCACCGACGAGGTCGTCTACGTCATGGACTACGTCCGCGGCATGGACATCATCAAGATCACCGACGAGCCGGCCACCAGCACCTACGAGTCGACGGGCTCGGTGTCCGACGGCGCGATGACCATGGCGGAGCTCGAGGCGATCGGCATCTCGGCGGCTCCTGCCGGGGACGACGCCCCGTCCGGCATGCTCACGATCGCCGGTGTCGCACTCGCGGCCGCAGCGGTCCTCCGCCGCCGCGCGGCCGCCTGACACGACGCCACACCGTCCGGGCCCCGGCCACGCGCCGGGGCCCGATGCGTTCCCGGTCGTTCTCGGAATCGGTGATAACGTCCTGCTGCCGCTCGAGCGGCGGCACACAGCGTGGGAGCACCAGCCGATGGACTCAGGACTGCACGACGACGTGGCCACGCGGCTGCGTCGCGGTCGGCAGCGCTACACGCCGGCACGGCGCTCGCTGGTCGAGCTGCTCCACCGCCTGCACCGCCCGCACTCGATCGCCGAGCTCCTCGACGCCGACCCCGAGATGTCGCAGAGCTCGCTCTACCGCAACCTCAACGTCCTGGAGGCGCACGACGTGGTGCGCCGCCTGTCGGGCACCGACGACGTGGCCCGGTTCGAGCTCGCCGAGGACGTCACCGGCGACCACCACCACCACCTCGTGTGCACCAGCTGCGGGACGATCGAGGACATCGAGGTCGACCATGAGGTCGAGGCCGCCATGCACGACGCGGTCGACCACGCCGCCGAGGCCCGCGGCTTCCGCACAGAGGTGCACCGTCTCGAGCTGCTCGGTACCTGCGCGACCTGCAGCTGACGCTTCACGCCGGATGCGGCGTGAGACGTCGAAGCCGAGCGACTGCGGGACGGGGCCGGATCGCCAGCTGACACTTCACGCAGGATGCGGCGTGAACTGTCAGGCGGCGGTGGCGGTGGCCGGGCGCAGGGCGCGGACGGCGTCGCGACCGATCGCGACAAGGAAGAACTGCGCCACGGCCACGAGCGCGATCGTCGCCGAACCGGCCAGGTCGAGGTGGAAGCTGAGCACGAGCCCGACGTAGACCGCGGTGACCCCGAGGAGTGCGGCGAGCCCCATCATCGCGGGCACGCGCCGTGCGAGCTGCGCAGCGGCGGCCGGCGGGGCGACGATCAGTGCGAAGACGAGCAGCGTCCCGACGGTGCGGAAGCTCGCCACGATCACCAGGGCCAGCAGCGCCAGCTGGGCGAAGTGCGCCAGCCGCGGCCGCATCCCCAGCAGCGCGGCCTGGTCCTCGCTGAACGAGACGGCGAGGAACGGCCGGTAGAGCACGATGCTCACCGCGACGGTGGCCGCGGCGCCGATCGCCGCCGCGACGACATCGGCCCGGGTCACGCCGACAGCGTCCCCGAACAGGATCGCGGTCAGGTCGCCGGCGTAGGCCCCGCGTGCCGAGATCAGCACGATGCCGAGCGCCAGCATCCCGACGAACAGCAGCCCGATGCTGGCGTCGTCCCCGAGGGTCGACCGGCGTGAGGCGTAGGCGATCAGGCCGATCATGACCAGCGCCGACACGGCGCCACCGATGAACAGGTCGATCCCGAGCAGGAACGCGAGCGAGATCCCGGGGAGCGCACCGTGCGCCACCGCGTCGCCGAGGAACGTCAGGCCGCGGACGACGACCCACGTCCCGATGACGGCCGAGGACACCGCGACCAGAGCACCGGCGAGCAGCGCCCGGCGGAGGAACCCGCACGCCGCACACGTGAAGGGGTCGAGCAGGAGCTCCATCGCAGGTCCGTCGTGGTGGGGGTGTCAGCCGAGCGCGTCGACGATGCGCTCGACGTCGACACGAAGCATGCCCTCGATCGAGTCCGCGCCGCTGCCGGGCTCCCCCAGCGAGTCCGTGTAGAGCTCCACGACCCGGACGCCCTCGACCTCGCTGGCCAGGGCCTGCGCCAGCCGGTCGCTGCTCGTGGTCTCGGCGAAGACGGCCGGGACCCCGGTGTCGCGCAGGAGCTGGACGAGCTCGGTGAAGGCACCCGCGGTCACGTCGACGTCGGCCGACGTGCCGGGCAGGACCGTGGCGATGACGTCGAGGTCGTAGCGGGCCGCGAGGTAGCCGAGCGCCTCGTGGTTGGTGACCAGCTGGCGCCGGTCCGCCGGGATCGTGGCGACGAGCTCGGCGAGTTCCGCGTCGAGCGCGGTGAGCCGCTCGGTCAGGGCGTCGGCCGCGGCCTGCACGGCTTCGGCGTCCGCCGGCGCGACCTCGGCGTGGACCGCGGCGACCTCCTGGCCGAGCTGCGCGGCACGCAGCGGATCCAGCCAGACGTGCGGGTCGAGGCCGCCCTCGTGGGCGTGCCCCTCGTCGCCGTCCTTCTCGCCCGCATGCTCGTCCTCGTCGGCGTGCTCGCCTTCGTCGGCGTGCTCGTCGTCGTGGTCGTGGTCGTCCTCGCCGGCGTGGTCCTCGTGGTCACCGTGCAGGTCCGACAGCCGGTCGTCGTAGGGCAGCGGGTCCACGAGCTCGCCCAGCTCGACGACGCGGACGCCGTCCTCCTCGGCAGCGGCGAGCGCATCGTCGAGCGCCTCCTCGAGGCCGAGCCCGATCGCATAGACGACATCGGCCTCCCGGAGCGCGAGCGCGTCGGCCGCCGAGGGGGCGTACCCGTGCGGGTCGGCGCCCGGGGGCAGCAGCACCTCGATGTCGGTCGCGGCGGCCGGCGCGAGCACCTGTCCGACGATGTCACCGAGGATCGAGGTCGTGACGACGACCTGGACGCGAGTCTCCTCGGGGGGCGTGGTGGTGGCACCGTCGCCGCCGTCGGTGCTGCCAGCACCCTCGGTGGCGGCACAGGCGGAGACGACGAGCAGCAGCGCGACGGTGGCGAGGGAGGTGACACGGGACATGGCGGGGAGGGCTCCGGTTCGAGCAGGGGCACGATACTATTAGGAATGGTTCTCACAATCAACCCGAACGATGGTGGCCACCCACACCGCTGGGCTCGTGCACACTGACGCCGACAGGAGACGCGCCATCAGCTCCCAGCCCCACGCGGACCACGACCACGCCCCCGTGGTCACGGCCCGTGCGCTCGTGCTCGGCCACGACGGCACCACCGCCGTCGACCGGGCCGACCTGGACCTGCCCGCCGGCGGGCTGACCGCGATCATCGGACCCAACGGCTCCGGCAAGTCGACGCTCCTGCGCGCCCTGTCCGGCCTCCACGCCCCGACGTCAGGACAGTTGCTGGTGTGCGGCGCGCCCCCCGGCCGCCACGAGGTCGCCCACGTCCTGCAGACCCAGCACGTGAACCACGCCCTGCCCGTCACCGTGGCCGAGGTGGTCCGCATGGGCCGCTACCGCCGGCGCGGACCCTTCCGTCGCCTCACCGACGACGACCGTCGAGCCACTGCGCAGGCGATGGACCGGATGGAGGTCACCGACCTCGCCGACCGCCACCTCGACGAGCTGTCCGGCGGGCAGCGGCAGCGCGTCTACCTCGCCCAGGGCCTCGCACAGGAGGCCGACCTGCTCCTGCTGGACGAGCCCGTCACGGGCCTCGACCTCACGAGCCTCGATCGCATCGCCGAGGTCCTCCGCGAGGAGACCGCGGCCGGCCGCACCGTCATCATCACCACCCACGAGCTGCACACCGCCCAGGCCGCCGACCACGTCGTCCTCCTCGCCGGCCGCGTCGTCGCCAGCGGCACCCCCGACGAGGTGCTCACCCCCGACCACCTCGCCGAGGCCTACGGCGGCCACCTCCACGAACTGCCCGGCGGCGAGCTCATGCTCGACGAGCCCCACCAGCACTGAACGAACCGATGTGGGGGGCTTCGCCCCCCACGCCCCCCTTGGGCTGGCTGGCGCCGCCTGCGGTGGCCGGGGAAGAACCCTCATCGGTTTGCCGCAGTGCCAGTCCGTTGAGGGTTCCGCACCGCGTGCCGCAGGCGCCGCCAGGCCGCCTGGGGGGTCGCAGGGGGGCGGAGCCCCCCTGAACAATCCAGCGCGATGACCACCCAGCACACCGCAGGCGGCGCACCGCCGGCAGCGCACCGCGACCCGTGCCCCCGGTCTACTTGATCGGGGCCTTGGCCAGGGCCTCCATCGGGTCGACGAAGTCGTGGCCCTGGTCGCGGGCGACGTGGGGCTCGGTGACCATGCCGGCGTGGATGTTGAGACCGTTCGCAAGGTGCAGGTCGTCGCGCAGCGCCTGCTCGGTGCCCTTCTCGGCGAGGTCGATCACGAACGGGAGGGTGGCGTTGACCAGCGCGTGGGACGAGGTGATCGGGACGCCACCGGGCATGTTGGCGACGCAGTAGTGGACGACGTCGTGCACCACGTACGTGGGGTCCTGGTGCGTCGTCGGCTTCGAGGTCGCGAAGCAGCCGCCCTGGTCGATGGCGACGTCGACGAGCACCGAGCCCTGCTTCATGTCGCGGACCATGTCCTCGGTCACCAGGTGCGGCGCCTTCGCGCCCGGCACCAGGACGGCGCCGATCACGAGGTCCGCGGCCAGCACCCGCTCCTTGAGCATGTAGCTGGTGGAGTAGATCGTCTCGAGCGACGCACCGAAGCGGTGCGACAGCCGGTCGAGCACGGCGAGGTCACGGTCGAGGACCGTGACGTCGGCACCGAGGCCGATGGCCATCTCGATGGCGTTGACGCCGACGACGCCACCACCGATCACGACGACCTTGGCGGAGCCGACACCGGGGACGCCACCCATGAGGATCCCGGCACCACCCTGCGGCGCCTCGAGCGCGTGGGCGCCGGCCTGGATGGAGAGGCGTCCGGCGACCTGGGACATCGGGGCGAGCAGCGGCAGCCGGCCGTTGCGGTCGGTGACCGTCTCGTAGGCGATCGCCGTGACGCCGGACTCGAGCAGCTCGTCGGTCTGCGGCTTGTCCGGGGCGAGGTGCAGGTAGGTGAACAGCGTCTGGCCCTTGCGCAGCATCGCCCGTTCGGACGCCTGCGGCTCCTTGACCTTGACGATCATCTCCGCACCGTCGAAGACGTCCTCGGCGGTGTCGACGATCTTCGCCCCCACGGCCGCGTAGCCGTCGTCGTCGACCCGGATGCCGGCCCCCGCCCCCGACTGCACGAGCACCTCGTGCCCGAGCCGGACGAGCTCCTCGACCGCGCTCTCGGTGAGCGCGACGCGCTTCTCCTGGGGCTTGATCTCGGTCGGCAGGCCGATGCGCATCGCTGGGCTCCCTCGTCAGCTGGCACGCGGTCGCAACTCTACGTGCCGCGGTCGGGGAGCACGGCGTGTGTGCGCTCGGAGGACGGGGCACCTCCTCCCCGAGCGTCCCTCAGGCAAGGAGCCAACTTGATCACGCTCGGACTGATCCTGCTCATCCTCGGCATGCTGGTCGACGTCGGGATCCTCTACACCATCGGGATGATCCTGCTGGTCGTCGGGGTCATCCTCTTCGTCGCCGGTCGCCTCGGCCACGCCATCGGTGGCCGGACGCACTACTACTGATCGCACGCCGGACCCCGACGCTTTCGGGGTCCGGCCGCGCCCCGCGTAGCCTCCCGGGTACCGAACCCCCGGGAGGCTCCGTCGTGAGCGAGGCAACGACCGAGGACGTCGGCATCGACGAGCTGCGCCGCACCCACCTCAAGCAGCTCGAGGCCGAGGCGATCCACATCATGCGCGAGGTCGTCGCGCAGTTCGAACGCCCCGTGATGCTGTACTCGATCGGCAAGGACAGCAGCGTCATGCTGCACCTTGCCCGCAAGGCGTTCCACCCCGGGCGGCTCCCGTTCCCGCTGCTCCACGTCAACACGACGTGGAAGTTCCGGGAGATGATCGAGTTCCGCGACCGGATCGCCGAGGAGCTCGAGCTGGAGCTCCACGAGAAGATCAACCCGCGGGTCGTCGAGGAGGGCATCAACCCCTTCGACCACGGCTCCCAGGGCTACACGACGATCGCGAAGACCGACGCGCTGAAGCAGGCGCTGACCGAGGGGCGCTACGACGCCGCCTTCGGCGGAGCCCGGCGCGACGAGGAGAAGTCGCGCGCGAAGGAGCGCGTCTTCAGCTTCCGTGACAGCAAGCACCGCTGGGACCCGAAGAACCAGCGGCCCGAGCTGTGGTCGCTCTACAACGGCCGCGTCAACAAGGGCGAGTCGATCCGGGTGTTCCCGCTGAGCAACTGGACCGAGCTCGACATCTGGCAGTACATCTACCTCGAGGACATCGAGATCGTCCCGCTGTACTACTCGGCCGAGCGCCCGGTGGTCGAGCGCGACGGCACGCTGATCATGGTCGACGACGACCGCTTCCGGCTCGAGGAGGGCGAGGAGCCCGAGCTGCGTTCGGTGCGCTTCCGGACCCTCGGCTGCTACCCGCTGACCGGGGCAGTGGAGTCCACGGCCGACACGCTGCCGCGGATCATCCAGGAGATGCTGCTGGCCACGAACTCCGAACGCGAGGGCCGCGTCATCGACTACGACGCCCAGGGCTCCATGGAGGACAAGAAGCGCGAGGGGTACTTCTGATGAGCCACCAGAGCGACCTGATCGCGACCGACATCGAGGGCTACCTCGCCGAGCACGAGGACAAGGACCTCCTGCGCTTCCTGACCTGCGGGTCGGTGGACGACGGCAAGTCCACGCTGATCGGCAGGCTGCTGCACGACAGCCACATGATCTACGAGGACCAGCTCGAGGCGGTGAAGGCCGACTCGACGACCCAGGGCTCGACCGGCGGCGAGCTCGACCTGTCACTGCTGATGGACGGCCTGAAGGCCGAGCGCGAGCAGGGCATCACGATCGACGTGGCCTACCGCTACTTCTCGACCAAGCGGCGCAAGTTCATCATCGCCGACACGCCCGGCCACGTGCAGTACACGCGGAACATGGTCACGGGCGCCTCAACGGCGCAGCTCGCGGTCGTCATGGTCGACGCGCGCCACGGGGTGCTGCCGCAGACCAAGCGCCACTCGACGATCGCCCACCTGCTGGGCATCAAGCACGTCGTCGTGGCGATCAACAAGATGGACCTCGTCGACTGGTCGCAGCAGGCGTTCGACCAGATCCGCAAGGAGTACGAGCAGTTCGCCGCCGAGCTCGGCGCGACGTTCGACGCCTACTTCCTGCCGATGTCGGCGCTGACCGGCGACAACGTGGTCAACCCCTCCGAGAACATGCCGTGGTTCGACGGCGTGCCGCTCATGGAGCACCTCGAGACCGTCGACGTGGCATCCGACCGGGACTACGACCGTCTGCGCCTGCCGGTGCAGCCGGTCAGCCGCCCCGACCTCGACTTCCGCGGGTTCCAGGGCACGATCGCCTCGGGCGTGCTGCGCCCCGGCGACCGCGTCACCGTCCTGCCGTCGGGCGTCTCGTCGACGATCGAGCGGATCGTCACCTTCGACGGCGACCAGGACCTCGCCGGTCCCGGCGACGCCGTCACGGTGACGCTCACCGACGAGATCGACGTCTCGCGTGGCGACGTGTTCGTGCACGACCCGAAGTCGATGCAGCGGGCGCACAAGGTCGACGCGATGCTGGTCTGGATGGCGGAGACCCCGCTGCGGACGGGCGCGTCGTACCTCCTGCAGTCGACGGGCGGGCTGTCCAACGCCCACGTCCCGACGATCCGCTACCAGCTGGACATGGACACGCTCGACCGGGTCGAGCCGGAGAAGCTCGAGCTGAACTCGATCGCCCGCGTGGCCGTCGAGGTGGACCGCGAGTTCCTGTTCGACCCGTACGAGCGCAACCGGACGACCGGCAGCTTCATCCTCGTCGACCGACTCACCAATGCGACGGTCGCGGCCGGGATGGTCGTGGGCAAGTCGAGCGCCTGGGACCAGGAGGCGATCGAGACGCTGCAGCGCGCCGTCTCGTTGGTGACGCCGACCGAGCGCGCCACCCGGTTCGCCCAGCAGCCGGCGACGATCCTGCTGACCGGGCTGACCGGTGCCGGCAAGTCGACCATCGCCAAGGCGCTGGAGCGGCGCCTGTTCGACAGTGGCCGCGTGACGGTCCGCCTCGACGGCCAGAACGTCCGTCAGGGCGTGTCGCGTGACCTCGGGTTCACGGCCCCGGACCGTTCCGAGAACGTCCGTCGTGTCGCCGAGGTGGGCCGGCTCCTCAACGACCAGGGGATCATCGCGATCGCGGCGATGCTCGCCCCGGACGCCGAGGACCGTGAGCGCGCTCGCGACGTCGTGGGATCGCACCGCTTCATCGAGGTGCACGTCGACACGCCGATGGAGGTGTGCCGCGAGCGCGACCCGGGCGGTCTCTACTCCGCCCTCGAGAACGGTGCAGTGATCGACCTGCCCGGTGTCTCGTCCACCTACGACCGCCCGACCGACCCGGACCTGGTCACGACCGACTGGGACCGCACGGCCGACGAGGCCGCCGAGGAGATCGTCGACCTGATGCGCGAGCGCGGCATGCTGCGTGGCGGCACGCCCGCGCCGGCGGACGACCCGGACGGCGGTGAGGTCAACACCGGCCGGCCGGACTGATGGAGCCGACCTCGGACAACATCACCCGTGCCAGCGGCAACGTCGACGCGGCGACGCGGCGGGCCGTGACCGGGCACGGTGCGGCGACGTTGTGGTTCACGGGGCTGTCGGGCAGCGGGAAGTCGACCCTCGCCTACGCGGTCGAGCACGAACTCGCGGACCGCGGCGTCAACGCCTTCGTCCTCGACGGCGACAACGTGCGGTTCGGGCTCAACGCCGACCTCGGGTTCGCCCCGGAGGACCGGGCCGAGAACATCCGCCGCATCGGCCACGTCGCCCGACTGCTGGTCGACGCCGGCGTCGTCGTGCTGTGCTCGTTCGTCTCGCCGTACCGCGAGGACCGCGACCGGGTCCGTGCTCTGCACGACGGGGGCACGTTCGCCGAGGTCTTCGTCGACGTCCCGCTGGAGGTCGCGGAGGCCCGCGACGTCAAGGGCCTCTACGCGAAGGCACGGGCCGGCGAGATCACCGGCTTCACCGGGATCGACGCGCCGTACGAGGCGCCCGAGGACCCGGAGCTGCGTATCGACACCGACGCGCACGACCTCGACGAGTGCGTCGCGGCGGTCGTCGCCCTCCTCGAGGGCGCGGGGATCGTCTGACGGTCACGCGCCGATCGCGTGCATGCCGTCACGCGCCGACCGCGTGCATCCCTCCGTCGACGTGGACGATCTCGCCGCTGACGGCGGGGAGCCAGTCGCTGAAGAGGGCGCAGACGGTGCGGGCGACGGGCTCCGGGTCGGTGACGTCCCAGCCCAGCGGTGCGCGCCCGGCCCAGACCTCCTCGAAGCCGTCGAACCCGTCGATGTGGGTCGCCGCCATCGTGCGCAGCGGGCCCGCCGCGACGAGGTTGACGCGGACACCCCGGGGCCCGAGGTCGCGGGCCAGGTAGCGCGCGGCCGACTCGAGCCCGGCCTTGGCCACGCCCATCCAGTCGTAGTTGGGCCATGCCACGGCCGCGTCGAAGTCGAGCGCGACGACCGAGGCGTTGCTGCCGTTGGCGAGCAGCGGCGCCAGCCCGGACGCGACCGCCGGCAGCGAGTACGTCGACACGTGCAGCGCCGTGGCGACGTCCGCCCACGGGGCGTCGAGGAAGCCGCCGCCGAGGCAGGTCTCGGGCGCGAAGCCGATGGCGTGCAGCACGCCGTCGACGGCGCCCCAACGATCGTCGAGCTCCTTGCGCAGCGCGTCGATGTCCTCGGGCTTCGTGACGTCGAGCTCCAGCACGTCGACCGGCTGCGGCAGCCGCTTGGCGGTCCGCTCGGTGAGACGCTTCGCGCGACCGAACCCGGTGAGCACGACCTCGGCGCCCTGCTCCTGTGCGAGTCGGGCGACGTGGAACGCGATGGACCGCGGGTCGAGGACCCCGGTGATGACGAGGCGCTTGCCGTCGAGCAGCATGGTCAGCTCCTTGGGGTGGCGTGGATGTCGTGGGGGGTGTCGGTGCGGCGCGCGACGACCGCCATGGCGACGCCGCGCTCGTGGCTGAGCGAGACGGCGATGTCGGTCGGTTCGCCGTGGATGCACAGGACGGGTGCGCCGTCCTCGGTGCTGACGACCTCGACGTCGGTCCACGCGAGGGCGGGGCGACCGAGCAGCTTGACCAGCGCCTCCTTGGCGGCGAACCGGGCCGCCAGGCGACGCATGGCCGCCGGGTCGTCCGGGTCGATGCCGTCGCGCGTGCTGTCCGCCAGCTCGGCCGGGGTGAAGAGGCGCTCGCGCGCCCCGGGCCAGCGGGTCAGCAGCGACACGACGCGGTCGACCTCGACCACGTCGCAGCCGATCGCCACGCCGGGGAGCCGCGGCGCGAGGGAGGCCCGGGAACGCGGGTCGGTGGCACGCAGCGTGGCACTCATGTCGTGCTCACTGCGGGAGGTTGTCGTGGACGAAGCCGCGCGGGCGGCTCGGTCGTCGGGCCGCGAGCAGGCCGATGAGGGCCCGGCGGGTGTCGGCGGGGTCGATGATCTCGTCCACGCTGCCGCGGTCCGCGGCGAGGCGGACGTCCATCGCGTCCTCGCGGTACTGCTGGATCAGGCCGTCGCGGGCGTCCGGGTCGGCCTCGATCTGCCGGCGGAAGATGATGTCCGCAGCACCCTCGGCACCCATGACCGCCAGCTCGGCGCCGGGCCACGCGAGGACCGCGTCAGCGCCGATGGAGCGCGAGTTCATGACGATGTAGGCGCCACCGAAGGCCTTGCGCAGGACGACGGTCACGCGCGGCACGGTCGCGTTGGTGTAGGCGTGGAGCAGCTTGGCGCCCTTGCGGATGACGCCGGTGAGCTCCTGCGCCGAGCCGGGGAGGAAGCCGGGCACGTCGACCAGCGACACGATCGGGATCCCGAAGCTGTCGAGGAAGCGAACGAAGCGGGCAGCCTTCTCCGACGCGGTCGCGTCGAGGCAGCCGGCGAGCCATGCCGCCTGGTTGGCGACGATGCCGACGGTGTGCCCGTCGAGGCGCGCGAAGCCGATGACGACGTTGCGAGCCCAGTCCGCCTGCACCTCGAGGAACTTCCCGCCGTCGACGATGCCGCCGATGACGTCGCGGACGTCGTAGGGCTGGCTGCCGTCGGTCGGGACGAGGCTCGCGAGGTCGACCTCGTTCGGCGGCGCCGACTCCGTGACCGGCGGCAGCTCGTCGCAGGAGGACGGGAGGTAGGACAGCAGCTCGCGCGTGAGCTCGAGCGCCTCCTCCTCGGTGCCGACCGTGAAGCTGGCGGCGCCGCTCCGGGTGCCGTGGACGCCGGGTCCACCGAGGTCGCGCGCCGAGATGTCCTCACCCGTCACGGCCTTCACGACACGTGGTCCCGTGAGGAACATCGTCGCGTCGTCGGACATGATCGTGAAGTCCATCAGCGCCGGCGAGTAGACGGCACCACCGGCGCACGGACCGAGCAGCACGGCGATCTGCGGGACCCGCCCGCTGGCCGCGACGTTGCCGCTGAAGACCGCGCCGTAGCCGTCGAGGCTCGACACGCCCTCCTGGATGCGGGCACCGCCGGAGTCGTTGATCCCAACGACGGGCGACCCGCCCCGGACGGCCTGCTCGAGCGCCCGTGCGATCTTGTCGGCGTGGGCGGGCCCGAGGGACCCACCGAGGACCTTGCCGTCCTGGGCGTAGACCGCGACCGGCCGTTCGTCGACCTGCCCGACCCCGGCGACGACGCCGTCACCGTCGGGGCGCTTGCGGTCGAGCCCGAAGGCGTCCGACTGGTGTCGACGCTGCGACCCGAGCTCGACGAACGAGTCGCGGTCCAGCAGCGCGGCGAGGCGGGCACGGGCGTGGTCCCCCGGCCGCAGTGCGGCCGGATCGGTCCCCGGTGCCCCGGTGAGCAGTGTCTCGATCATGTGGTGGTCCTTCAGCGCGTCAGGACGAGGGCGGCGTTCTGGCCGCCGAAGCCGAAGCTGTTGGACAGCACGGCACCGACCTGCAGCTCCCGGGGCTCGCCATGGACGACGTCGAGGTCGATGTCGGGGTCCTGCGTCCGCAGGCCGGCGGTGGGCGGGACGACCCCCTCGCGCAGCACCTGCAGCGCGATGACGGCCTCGACGGCCCCGGCAGCACCGAGGAGGTGGCCGGTCACGCCCTTGGTGGAGGCGACGGCGACGGTGTCGGTGTGGTCGCCCAACACGGTTCGCAGCGCCTTGGACTCGGCCGCGTCGTTGAGCGGCGTCGAGGTCCCGTGCGCGTTGACGTGCCCGATGGCGGTCGGCTCGAGGCCGGCGTCCTCCAGCGCACGGCGCATGGCCAGGACCGCACCGGCGCCGTCCTCCGGCGGGGCGGTCGCGTGGTGCGCGTCGGCGCTGGCGCCGTAGCCGGCGACCCGGCCGAGCACCTCGGCGCCCCGGGCCGCAGCATGGTCGGCCCGCTCGAGGACGAGGACGGCGGCGCCCTCCCCCATCACGAAGCCGTCACGGTCGACGTCGAACGGCCGCGACGCGGTCGTCGGGTCGTCGTTCTTGGACAGCGCGCCCATGTTGGAGAAGGCGGCGACGCTCAGCGGCGTGATGCCTGCCTCGACGCCGCCGGCGAGGACGACGTCGACCGCCCCGCTGCGCAGCAGCTGGAGGGCCGTGCCGATCGCACTGGCACCGGCAGCACACGCGGTGTTGACGGTGAGGTTGGGACCGCGGGCGCCGGTCGCGATGGCGATGGCGCCGGCTGCGGTGTTCGACAGCATCTTGGGGATGAAGAGCGGCGAGACGCGCCCCGGCCCCTTCTCGAGGTAGGTCGGGTAGGTCTCGTCCCAGGTCTGGGCGCCGCCGATCCCGGAGCCGAGCAGGACCCCGACGCGGTCACGGTCGACGACCGTGACGGCGTCCGGCTGCTCGTCGGGCGCGTCGGCGTTCAGCCCGGCCTGCGCGACGGCCTCGCGGGCCGCGAGCAGTGCGAGCTGGGTGAAGCGGTCCTGGCGGCGCGACGTCCCACGGCCGAGCTCGGCGTCGGCGTCGAAGTCCTCGACACGCGCCGTCAGCGTGACCGGGCTGCCGGCCTCGACGAGGGACTCGTCGAGGCTCGCGGCGCCCTTGCCGGCGAGCACGCCGGCCCAGGTCGCGGCGACACCGCGACCGGCTGGGGTGATCGCGCCCATCCCGGTGACGACGACGTCGGGGTGCGTGGTGGCACCGCCGGCGTCACCGCCCTCCCGGGGCGTGGGCTCGGGCAGGACGTCGCGCTGCATCAGGCGTCCACCTTGGTCAGGTCGACGAGCACGGTGACGGCGTCACCGGTGGTCTGGATCTCGCCCAGCTTCTCGTCGGGGATGCGGATGCCGAGCTCCTCGTCGATGACGAGCGTGACCTCGACGAGGTCGAGCGAGTCGAGGCCGAGCGCCTCGAACGTCGCGTCCTCGGTGATCTCGTCGGCGGGGACACCGAACTGGTCGGTGAGGATGCCGCTGAGCTGGGCCTGGATGTCGGTGCGGGTCATGGTGACTCCTCCTTGTGGTTGTTGGTCGGGGAGGTCTGTTGGGTGTGGGGTGGTGCTGTGACGCCAGCACCTCGTCGGTGCGGTACTGGCGTCACAGCGGTCTGGTGGTCGTCAGCAGGTAGCGCCGCCGTCCACGGGCAGCACCGTCCCGGTGATGCCGGAGGCGGCGGGCGAGGCGAGGAACGCGACGGCGGCCGCGACCTCGTCGGCGGTCACGGCGCGACCCGTCGGCGCGAGCTCGCGCAGGGCCTCGCGTGCCTCGTCGGGCAGCGCGTCGGTCATCGCGGTCTCGACGAAGCCGGGGGCGACGACGTTGACGGTGATGTTCTTGCGCGCGACCTCACGGGCGAGGCTCGTCGAGAAGCCGATCAGGCCCGCCTTGGCTGCGGCGTAGGCCGCCTGCCCGGTGTTGCCGCGCAGGCCGACGATCGAGCCGATCTGGATGATCCGGCCGTGCCGGGCCCGCAGCATCGGGCGCAGCGCGGCGCGCGACACGAGGTAGGCGCCGCGCAGGTTCGCCTGGATCGCGGTGTCGAACTCCTCCGGCGACAGCTGCAGGACGAGCTTGTCGACGGCGACACCCGCGGCGTTGACGACGGTGTCGAGCGTGCCGAGGTCACCGGCGCGGGCCACGGCGGCCGCGACGCTCTCCTCGTCGGTGACGTCGAGGTGGATCGCCTCGGCCTTGCCGTCGCAGTCGGCGACGACCGCGTCGGCACCTGCCTCGTCGCTGCGGTAGCCGACCAGCACGGTCCAGCCCGCCGCGGCGAGGTGGGTGCTGATGGCCGCGCCGATGCCACCGGAGCCGCCGGTGACCAGCGCGACCCGGTCGGTCGCGATCTGGTCGCGCTGCGAGTTCGTCGCGTCGTCGCGTGTCGTCGTGGTCATGCGTCGTCTCCGAGGGTCAGCAGGCACGAGGCCCACGACAGGCCCGCGCCGAAGGCGGTCAGCAGGACGCGCGCACCGGGGCGGACGAGGCCGCTCTCGGCGGCGTCCGCGAGCGCGAGCGGGATGGATGCGGCGGAGGTGTTGCCGTGGCGGTCGACGCTGAGCTGGCACCGCTCGGCCGGGACGTCGAGCCGACGGGCCACGGCGTCGAGGATGCGGGCGTTGGCCTGGTGGCCGACGAGCACGTCCACGTCGGCCGCGGTCAGCCCGGCAGCGTCGAGGACGGCCTGCGACGACGCCGCCATGCGCGTCACGGCGTTGCGGTAGACCTCGGGCCCGTGCATGCGGATCGTGTGCTCGTTGGCAGCGACCGTGGATGCGCTGGCCGGCGCGAGCGAGCCACCGGCTGGGATCTCGAGGATCCCGACCTGCGAGCCGTCGGAGCCGAGGTCGAACGGACCGATCGTGCCGTTGCGGCCGAAGGCGGGGTGCGCGGCGCCACGGGTGGCTGCAGCCCCGAGCACGACCGCGCCCGCGCCGTCACCGAACAGGACGGCGGTGCCGCGGTCGGCATGGTCGATGATGCGGCTCATCGTCTCGGCGCCGATGACCAGCACCGGGCCGGTCGTGGCCAGCGGTGCCGCGACGCGCAGCGCGGTCACGAAGCCGGCGCACACTGCCTGGAGGTCGAAGGCGGGGACCTCGGTGCCCAGCGCTGCCGCCACCTCGACCGCGACGCCCGGCATGGGGCGGTCGGGGGTCGTGGTCGCCACGACGACGGCGGACAGCTCGTGCGCGGTCACGCCGGCGTCGGCCAGTGCCGCACGTGCGGCGGCGAGGGCCAGCGTGCCGGTGGTCTCACCCTCGGCGGCGAAGCGTCGCTCGGCGATGCCGGTCCGCGAGCGGATCCAGGCGTCGTCGGTGTCGAGCGTCGCCGCCCAGTCGTCGTTGGTGACGACCCGGTCCGGCAGCGCCGTGCCGATGCCGAGCACGTCGAGCGCGAGCACGTCGGCACGCTCGACCGCGGCGCGGTCGAGGACTGCCGTCCCGGTCGTGACGTCAGTCACGCAACGTCCAGCCACACGACGCCCTCACCAGCGGCGACCGGGTGGTCGGCGCCGACGAGCGCACCACCGACGCGACCGGCGCGCGGGGCGGTGAGCTCACGACGGCCACCGGCCGTCTCGACCGTCGCGACGACGTCGCCGGCGGCCACGGGGGTGCGGTCCGGCAGCGCGGTCGTCAGACGCCCGTCGGACGGGGCGAGGACGAGGCGGCAGCGGGGGATCGGGATCATTGGAGGGCTCCTGGGTGGGTCTGGTCGGGGAGGTCAGGCGTTGACGGGCGTGCGGTCGCGCAGCGCGGCGGCGGCGTCGACGGCGGTCGCGACGTCGTCGGGCGTCGCGACGGACACGACGGGGACGTCCGGCACGGTGCGACGGGCGAGGCCGGACAGGACCCCGCCGGGCCCGACCTCGACCAGCAGGCCGACGCCGGCGTCCGCGAGCGACTGCTGGACGTCGATCCAGCGCACCGGCGCGAGCAGCCCGTCGACGAGCGCCCGGGTGATCGCGCCCGCAGTCAGCC
>JBFKQZ010000039.1:0-16974 GCA_041627475.1 Nitriliruptoraceae bacterium
GGTCGTCGCCGCTGGGCGCCGCTGGTCCCGCTCGGGGTCGTGGCTGCCTGGGGCGCGCTCATGACCTTCGGCGATCTCGTGCTGGGCTGGACCGCCTGAGCCGCGGCAGTAGCGTCGGGGCCGGCCCTCTGTCCCCGACCGCAGCCACTCCCATGACCCGGACGACCCTGGACACCCTGCGCGAGCGCGGCTTCGTCGCCGACTGCTCCGACGCCGACGGCCTCGCGGAGGCCCTCGCCGAGGGTGGGCTGCGCTACTACGTCGGCTTCGACCCCACGGCGACCGCCCTGCACGTGGGCAACCTCGTCGCGATGATGGCGATGGCGTGGCTGCAGCGCGACGGGCACCGCCCGTACGCGCTGTCGGGCGGCGCGACCGGGCGCATCGGCGACCCGTCGCACCGCGACGACGAGCGGCCGCTGCTGACCGAGGACGAGATCGAGCGCAACCTCGCGGGGATTCGCCGCGACCTCAACCTGGTGCTCGACCTGGCCCCGTACGGCGAGGACGACCCGGACCGCGGCCGGCTGGTCGACAACTGGGACTGGTTCCAGGAGCTCGGCTACCTCGAGTTCCTGCGGCTCGTCGGCAAGCACGTCAGCGTCAACCAGATGGTCGCCCGCGAGAACGTCCGCCGCCGGCTCGAGGACCGCGAGCAGGGCATCAGCTACGCCGAGTTCTCCTACGGGCTGATCCAGGGCTACGACTTCGCGCACCTCTACGAGGCCGAGGGGGTGCGCCTGCAGCTGGGCGGGTCGGACCAGTGGGGCAACATCATCGCCGGGGTCGACCTCGCCCGGCGCCTGCACGACGCGAAGGTCTTCGCGCTCACGACGCCGCTCGTCGAGGGCTCCGACGGCAAGAAGTTCTCGAAGTCGGCCGGCAACGCCCCGTGGCTCGACCCGGCGCTCACCTCGCCGTTCGCGTACTACCAGTGGTGGTTCAACACCGACGACCGTGACGTCGAGCGCTTCCTGAAGCTGTTCACGTTCCTGCCGCTCGACGAGATCGACGAGATCGTGGCGGCGCACGCCGAGGAGCCGTTCCGCCGGCAGGGGCAGCGCCGGTTGGCCGAGGAGGCGACCCGGATCGTCCACGGTGACGACGGGCTGCGCCGGGCCGAGCAGGCGACCGAGGTGCTGTTCGGCAAGGGGTCCGTGGCCGAGCTCGACGCCGACGCGCTCGCGATGGCCTTCGAGCAGGCCGACTCGGCCGAGCTGTCCCGCGCCGAACTGGACGGGGACGGGATCGGGCTGCTCGAGGTCATGACCGCCGTCGGTGCGGCGTCCTCCAACGGTGAGGCACGGCGCCTGATCAAGCAGGGCGGCGTGCGTCTGGGCGACGACCGCGTCGAGGACGACACCCTCGTCGTCACCGCCGACGACCTGCTCGCCGGCGACGCCGTCGTCGTCCGTGTCGGCAAGAAGCAGCAGTACCTGGCCCGCTTCGTCTGAGGACCGGGTGCGCCCGACCGCAGCGCTGGGGCAGGTGCTCGGCGCTGCGCCGGCGAAGTCGCGAACGGTGATGACTGGAGGGATGCGAATGGCCGACGTGGGACTGCGCGACGGCATCGTCTACGGGACCGGCGGACCGGTGTCGGCGGCGGTCGAGGACGACGAGCTCGTGGTCCGTCTCCCGGGCTTCTGGCAGGAGCCGTGGCGCGTCTCGATCAGCAGCGTCAAGGTCGTCGTGCCGGGACGGACCACGATCGTCGACGGGGTCGAGCCCGCGCTTCCCATCCTGCGGACGGCCACGGCGCGGAAGGACGACCTCCTCGGGCTCGTGTTCAGCCAGCCGGTGCAGTTCCCACCACCGCGGGCCGCGTTCGTCGACAGTGGTGTCCACGTTGCGAAGGCGGCCTTCCTCGGTGCTCGCAACATCTACGTGCGGCCGGAGGAGCTCGCCGAGCGTGGTGCCACGACCGGGTTGAGCCTGCAGGTCGACGACCGGGCCGCGGCGATCGAGGCACTGCTGGCCAGCGGTGCGCAGGTCGCCGAGAGCGTGCCGGGCCGACGGGTCGTGCGGCAGGGCAACGTCATGCTGGCCGGTGCCTGGGCACTGCTCGGCGTCGCGACGCTCGGCGGGGTGGCGGGGTACGTGCTCGGCCCGCCGCTGGGGCTCGCGCCTGACCTGACGTTCGCGATCGGGATGGCGCTGGCCCCCGTGGTGGCAGCGCTGGCCATGCTCACGAGGCGCTGACAGCCCGATCCCCGTGCCGGGACGAGGTCAGTGACGACTGCGGGCGGTGGCCTCGGCGAGGACGTCCTTGGCTGGGCGGCCGAGGGCCGTCGCGGCGGCGAGGACGTCGTCCCACTCGACGCTGCGGTTCACCTCGGTGCCCTCGAGCAGCGCCACCTTCACCGCGATCCGGTGCCCGTCGACCTCGACGTGCTCGGTGCGACGCGTGAGCGCCCGCTTGTCCACGGGCCAGGCCCGCAGCCCGATCGTGGTGGCGTGGGTGAGGACGGCCCGTTCCACGGCGTCGCGGGTGGCACTCGAGGTGAGCACGCCGAGCGTCACCGCCGGCCGCCCCTTCTTCATGTGCATCGGCGTCAGCCAGACGTCGTCTGCGCCGGCGGTCAGGACCTCCTCGACGACCACGGGCCAGAGGCGCGGGTCCATGTCGTCGACGTTGGCCTGGAGCTGCCACGTCCCGGTCGGGCCGGTCGGGTCACCGAGGACGAGGCGGAGCACGTTGGGGTGCGTGTCGGGGTCGCGTCCGCCGGCCCCCACGCCGACCACGGCCGGGGTCAACGCCGGCAATGGGCCCCAGTCGTCGACGAGCTCGGCCAGCAGGGCGACACCCGTCGGCGTCGCGCTCTCGAACGCGGCGGGACCTGCCTCGACCGGCAGGCCCCGAGCGAGCTCGATGACCGCCGGGACGGGGACGGGCAGCGCGCCGTGGGCCGCGCCGGCCCGACCGCTCCCGACCCCGATGGCCGAGCAGTGCAGCCGGTCGAGGTCGAGGTGGGCGAGCGCGGCGACGACACCGACCACGTCCGCGATCGCGTCGAGCGCCCCGACCTCGTGGAAGTGGACTTCGTCGGGCGTCGCCCCGTGCACCGTGGCCTCGGCGCGGGCGAGGCGTTCGAACACCGCGACCGATCGTTGCCGGAGGTCGTCGGACAGCGACGCGAGGACGGCGCGGACGTCCGTGAGCGTCCGCTCAGGCTGCTCGTCGCTGGCAACGCGGACGTCCGCCCGCAGGGCGTGCAGGCTGCCGCGCGTGGTCGCCGCGGCGTCGACCGCGATCGGGAGGCCCAGGGTCCCGATCGCGGTACGGACGGCGTCGAGGTCCGCGCCGGCGTCGAGCAGGGCGCCGAGCAGCATGTCGCCGCTCACGCCCGCGGTGGCGTCGAACCAGCCGATCACGTGGTCGTCCGGTGCACGGCACCGACGATGCGCAGGGCCGCGCACGCACCGCCGAACCCGTTGTCGATGTTCGTGACGGCCACGCCCTGGGCGCAGCTCGCGAGCATGCTGTTGAGCGCAGTGCTCCCGTCGGCCGCCACGCCGTAGCCGACGCTGGTCGGGACGGCGATGACCGGTGCCGGGACGAGGCCACCGACCACGGACGCCAGCGCGGCGTCCATGCCGGCGACGACCACGACGGCGTCGGCTGCGCGGATCTGGTCGACACGGTCGAGCACCCGCCACAGCGCCGCGACGCCGACGTCGAGGTGCTCGGTCACGGTGACGCCGCTGAACGTCAGCGTCCGGCTGGCCTCGCGTGCCACGCCGACGTCCGAGGTCCCGGCGGCGACGACCGCGACGGTCCCCGGTCGCGCGGGCAGCCCACCGTGGAGCACCGCGGTCCGCGACACGGCGTCGTGCACGAACACGTCGGTGCTGTCCCCTGGCGCATCCTCGGCCGCGACCTCGGCGAGGCGCAGGTCGTGGGCGCGTTCCGCCGGCAGGCGGGTCAGCAGGATGGGGTTCCCGGCTGCGGCGAGGCTCCGGACGATCTCGACGAGGTGGCTGTCCTGCTTCCCCTCGCAGAGGACGGCCTCGGGCATCCCGAGGCGGCGTGGCCGGTCGTGGTCGTGGACGTGGGTCATGCGACGGGCAGCCCGGTCAGGAACGAGCGGCCCGGGGCGTACGGGTCCTCGTCGAGGGTCACGGCGGTGATGGTCGGCTCGATGCCGGTCATGGCCCTCTGCACGGCCGCGAGCAGGTCCGTGGTGACGAGGTGGCGCTGGGCGTCGCGGACCTCGACGCGGACCTCGTCGTCGCGGAGCCGGCAGCGCACGACGTCGATGCCCGTCGTGCTGCGGACCAGCTCCTCGCCGACGTCGACGGCCCGGAGGCGCCGCGGGGTCACGCGGGTCCCGGTGTAGAGACGGCTCGCCAGGCAGGGCGAGGCGGGCAGGTCGGCCCAGTCGAGTCCGAGCGACGCCGCCAGGTCGCGCAGCTCGCCCTTGTGCACGCCTGCCTCGACCCACGGGTGCCGGACGTCGTGCTCGGCCGCCGCGGTCAGTCCGGGTCGGTACTCGCCGAGGTCGTCGAGGTTCGCGCCCGACAGCACGGTCGCGCCGGCGGCGGTGGTGGCGAGGTCGCCGAGGACGTCGTAGAGGTTGCTCTTGCAGAAGTAGCAGCGGTCGGCGGGGTTGGAGAGGTAGCGCTCGTCGTCGAACTCGCCCGAGGTGACCAGCCGCAGGTCCCAGCCGTGCGTCGTGGCGGCGGCGACCACCCGCGCCGTGGCGCGCGGGGGCACGGCCGGCGTCACCGCGTGCGCGACGACCGTCGCACCGGTGTCGTGCTCGTGGGCCCGGTGCGCGAGCAGGAGGCTGTCGACCCCGCCGCTGCACGCGACGACGCGTGACGGCAGGCCGTCGAGGACGCGTCGGAGTCGCGCGTCGACGTCGGAGCTGGTCACGGGGGCCTCGGCAGGTGGTGGCGTGCGGGCAGAGGATGGCACGTCGTCCCCGTGAGCGCCCACGCGGCCGGGTACCCGGCGGACGTCGGGGGTGAGGTCGCGCGTCCGGGACATGTCGATGGTGCACCGACACAACCGACCGCAGGAGCCGTTCCATGGCACTGACCGAGATGATCGAGTCGCACCCCTACGACCTGCCGACCAAGGAGCACGGCGAGGCGCTGCAGGCCCTCGTCGAGTGCGCCGCCCACTGCCGGGCGTGCGCCGACGCCTGCCTGGCCGGTGAGGACGTCGCGGACATGGTGCGCTGCATCCGCAGCGACCTCGACTGTGCGGCGATCTGCGAGGCGACGGCCGAGGTCATCGCCCAGCCGGGCACCTCGGGTGCGCCGTGGCGGAAGATGCTCGAGGTCTGCATCGAGATGTGCGAGGCCTGCGCCGACGAGTGCGGCAGCCACGACCACGTCCACTGCCAGGAGTGCGCCGAGGCGTGCCGACGCTGCGCCGAGGCCTGCCGGGCGCTGCTCGACGCAGCCGCCTGACCCGCATCGCACCGCTGCCGCGGGCCGGTGTCCACAGCATCGTGGACGCCGGCCCGTGCGCTGTCGCAGCGGTGTGGCAGGGTGCGGTTGTCGGGAGACAGTGACCGGCGGTACGTTCGAACAGCCCCTGAGGGGCTTGTCGTCGTGCCCGGCGTCGCAGCAGCCGCTGCACCACACGCCGGGCGCATCCGTGCCACCGGTCACACGACAGCCACCACCAGGGAGGAACACCCCTGCTCCCTTCGGCAGGACGCCTGGCCGGCGACCTGCGACCGAGGGGGCCGACCCCCGTCCCACGCCGGGACGGACGACCACAGGAGGTGCACATCAGATGCGCCGTTACGAAATGATGCTGATCGTCAGCGACACCCTCGACGAGGATGACGCGCTGGCCGTGTTCGACAAGGCCAAGACGGTCCTGTCCGACCAGGGCGGCGAGGTCGTCGACGAGAACTGGTGGGGCAAGCGCAAGTTCGCCTACGAGATCGACAAGCGCACCCACGGCTTCTACGGCGTGCTCGACATCAACGCCGAGTACGACGCCGTCGTGGAGCTCGAGCGCCAGCTGAAGCTGCGCGACGAGGTGGTCCGCTTCAAGACCATCCGACCCGAGATCCGCGTCACCAAGCCCAAGGGCTGACGTCCCGGGTGACCGCCCCGTGCGGTCACGGGCCCCTGTCCTCCCGACACGCCCACGCCACCAACCACCCAGGGAGCCACCCATGGCATTCGAGTCCAACTACGTCACGTTCATCGGGAACCTGACCGACGACCCCGAGCTGCGGTTCACGCAGGGCGGCCACGCCGTCTGCACGATCCGCCTGGCGTCCAACCGGCGCTACCAGGTCGACGGGCAGGAGCGCGAGGAGACGACGTACCTCAACGTCGTCGCCTGGCGTGACCTCGCCGACAACGTCGCCGAGACCTTCTCCAAGGGCGATCGCGCCATCGCGATCGGCAAGCTGAAGGTCCGCAGCTACGAGAACCGTGAGGGCCAGACCGTCTGGGTCACCGAGATCGAGGCGGACGAGATCGCCCCGAGCCTGCGGTGGGCCAAGGCCTCCATCGACCGCAACCGCGGTGGCGGTGGCGGTGGCGGCGGCAGCTCGATGGGCAGCAGCGGCGCTGGTGCGCCCCCGCCCTCCGACGACGACGTCCCGTTCTGAACCGACCTTCCTCCCCGGTCGCGCCGTGGCGTGACCCACGATGCAAGCAAAGGAGCCACCCATGGCTCGCAAGAAGAGCAAGGGGCGCAAGCCCCGCAAGCCCAAGCCGTGTCAGCTGTGCAACGCCGGTATCGAGTACATCGACTACAAGGACCTGGCGACGCTCAAGCCCTACCTGAACGACCGCGCGCGCATCAAGGCGCGTCGTCAGACCGGTGCCTGCGCCAAGTGCCAGTCCCGTCTCAGCGACGCGATCAAGAACGCCCGTGAGATGGCGCTGATCCCGTACGCGGGCCGCTGAGGAGACGACGATGAAGATCATCCTCAAGGAAGAGGTCGACAACCTCGGTCTCGCCGGCGACATCGTCGAGGTGGCCGACGGCTACGGCCGCAACTACCTGATCCCCCGCGGCAAGGCGATCCTCGCCACGCCCGGTGCGGAGAAGGAGGCCCAGGCCCTGCTGCGCTCCCGCAAGGCGCGCGAGGCTGCGACCCTGGACGACGCCAAGGCGATGAAGGACGTGCTCGAGTCGCGCACCCTGCGCATCGAGAAGCGTGTGGACGAGCGTGGTCACCTGTACGGCTCTGTGACCCGCAGCGACATCCACGAGGTGCTCCGCGAGCGCGGCCACGACATCAAGGCCAAGCGCATCGACTTCGGCAAGCCGATCAAGGAGATCGGTGAGTACGAGGTCGAGGTGCAGGTCCACCCGCAGGTCATGGCGACCGTGACCTACGAGGTCGTGGACGTCGAGGGCGAGGTCACGCTCGAGTCCCTCGCTGCCGCCGCGCAGGCCGAGAAGGACACCGGCCCGCCGCTGCTCGACGAGGAGGGCAACCTCATCACCGAGCCGACCGAGGCGGAGACCGACGAGGTCGACTCCACGGACGTCGAGGCGCTCGCCGCCCAGGCGCTCGAGGCCGCTCGCCAGTTCGAGGCCGAGGCCACCGAGGCCCTGGACGACGACGAGGACGCCGAGGCGTCCGACGAGACCGGCGGTGACGAGGAGGAGTGATCCTCCCGCACGCAGTCAACGACGCCCGACCCCCGTGGTCGGGCGTCGCTCGTTCAGCGGCGTTTCGAGGCGCAGTCGACGCACAGCGTCGCCGTCGGGAGCGCCTGCATGCGGGCACCGGCGATCTTCTGGCCGCAGGACTCGCAGACGCCCCACGACCCGTCCTCGAGGCGCTCGAGCGCGGCCTCGATCTGGAGGATGCGCTCGTTGCGACGCTGCCGCTCCCGGTCCTCGGTGAACTGCTCGATCCGGCTGGTTGCGACATCCGCGACGTCCGCGGTGTTGCCGACGACCTCCGGCTGCTGGACCAGACCCTCGAGGAGTTGTTCGCGCTCGCGCTGCAGCGCCGCGGCGACGTGGGCGCGAGTCCTGGCCATGCGGGGTGCTCCTGCGAGGTCCGCGGTTCGTACCACGTCGAGCGTGCGAACACACGCAGGTGCGTGCGGTGCCTTGGCGGAGGCGTCCGCTTGGCGCACTGTGGGACAATTGGTGGAGAACGGCCCGCGCATGCCCCTCCCGCCGCCCTGCCCACAGGCTGTCCACCTGCAGGAAGGGGTTCTCCACAGGCCGTCCACACCGCTGGGCAACTCCTGCACAGGCGTGTCCACAGGTTCTCCACGGCCGGGCGGCCACGGTCGACGAGGCCGGATCGCGTCTGTCACACCCCCTCCGTACGGTCGGTCGGCGGACGTGGAGAGGACACCGGGACGTGGACGCGCAGGGGGGTCCTGACATCGACCTGACGGGGCTGGAGCCGCCGATGGACCAGGGTGGCTACGACGCCGGCCCACCGCCGGACGACCGTTGGGACGGCCCGCGTCGCAACGGCCGGGGACGACAGCACGACCGCGTCCCGCCGCACTCCCTGGAGGCCGAGGTCTCGGTGCTGGGCTCGGCGATGCTCGCCCAGCACGCCGCCTCGACCGTCACCGAGGTGCTCAAGCCGGAGGACTTCTACCGGTCCGCGCACGGCGTGGTCTTCGAGGCCATCCAGTCGCTGGTGGCCAGCGGCACCGCGGTCGACACGATCTCGGTGCTCGAGTGGATCCGTGACCGGCACCGGGTCGACGAGATCGGTGGCCCCGCCGCTGTCACCGACCTCGTGGCCGCGACACCAACGTCGGCCAACGCCGAGTACTACGCCAACGTCGTCCGCGAGAAGTCGCTGCTGCGGCGGCTCATCGAGGCCGGCACCAACGTCGTCAAGATGGGCTTCGAGGACACCGAGGACCCGCTCGAGACGGTCGGTCGGGCCGAGAACGAGATCCTGCGCGTGTCGGACCTCGGCGCGAGCAGCGACTACTCGGCGCTCTCCGAGTTGCTGGTCCCTGCGTTCAAGCGGCTCGAGCAGCTCAGCCAGGACAACTCCGAGGTCACGGGGCTGCCGACCGGGTTCGACGACCTCGACCGGCTCACGGCGGGGCTGCAGCCCGAGAACCTGATCATCGTCGCGGCCCGCCCCGCGATGGGGAAGTGCCTGACCGGCGATGCCCGGATCCGGCTCGCCGACGGTTCCACGATGATGCTCGAGGAGGTCGTCCGACGCGGCGAGCGTGGCGACCGGGTCGAGCTCCTGGCCTACGACGACACGGCGAACCAGCTCGTCCCCGTCGCCCCGACCGAGTTCCACGACAACGGCCGGATGGTCGTCCACGAGGTGCGCACGCAGGGCGGGCGCAGCATCACCGCGACGGCGAACCACCCGTTCCTCACACCCTGGGGCTGGCGGCGCCTCGACGAGCTGCAGCCCGAGGACCGCGTCGCCGCGACGGTGCCCCGCGAGCAGCCGACCGGCCGGCCGGACGGGCCCGGAGACGGCACCACGCTCCTGGCCGCACCGCCGCGCATCGACGTCGTGTGGGACCGCGTCGAGAGCATCACCACGGTCGGGATCGAACAGGTCTGGGACGTCACCGTCCCGGTGCTGCACAACTTCGTGGCCAACGACCTCGTCGTGCACAACAGCTCGTTCTCGCTCAACCTTGCCCAGTACGTGACGGTGTCGCTGCAGAAGCCCGCGATCGTGTTCAGCCTCGAGATGAGCAAGATCGAGATCGTCAACCGCATGCTCTCGGCCGAGGCCGGCATCGACTCCAAGCGGATCAAGACCGGCCGCTTCGACGACCGCGACTGGCGCCGGCTCTCCGATGCCCTCGGTCGGCTCAGCGAGGCGCCGCTGTTCATCGACGACACGCCGTCGATCTCGATGCTCGAGATCGCGGCCAAGTGCCGGCGGCTCAAGCAGAAGCACGGTCTCGAGCTGGTCATCATCGACTACCTCCAGCTGATGCAGTCGCACCGCAACGTCGACAACCGCCAGCAGGAGGTCGCCGAGATCTCGCGTGGGCTCAAGATGCTCGCCAAGGACCTCAAGGTCCCGGTCATCGCCCTCTCGCAGCTCTCCCGACAGCCCGAGTCGCGTGTCGACAAGCGCCCGATGCTCGCCGACCTGCGCGAGTCGGGCTCGATCGAGCAGGACGCCGACATCGTCGGGTTCATCTACCGCGACGAGGTCTACGACGAGCACAGCCCGGACAAGGGCATCGCCGAGCTCATCATCGCCAAGCACCGCAACGGTCAGGTCGCGACCGTCCGACTGGCGTTCCTCGGGCACCTCACGAAGTTCGCCAACCTGGCGCAGAAGCCGCGGTCCGGGCCCGGTGACCACGGGCCGCCGACGGCGCCACCGCCGGAGTCACCGCTGTGACGTCCTAGGCTCCGGCCGTCCGCCCCCACCAGGAGGCATCGTGGTCGCCCTGCTGCTCGCCAACGGGCCCAACCTGAACCTGCTCGGCACGCGCGAGCCGGACGTCTACGGCGCCGCGACGCTCGACGACGTCGTCGGCGCGGTGCGCGCGCACGCCGCCGACCGCGACGTCGAGGTCCGCGACGTGCAGTCCAACCACGAGGGCGACCTGCTGGAGGCGATCCACGAGGCCCGCTCGTGGGCGGACGGCCTGGTGATCAATCCCGGCGGCTGGACCCACACCTCCGTGGCTCTGCGCGACGCCATCGCCGCCAGCGGCCTACCCGCCGTCGAGGTGCACCTCAGCAACGTCCACGCCCGCGAACCGTTCCGCCACACCTCCGTCACGGCCGGTGCCTGCGTCGGTGTGGTTGCCGGCTTCGGTGTCGCGAGCTACCTGCTCGGCGTCGACGCCCTCCTCGGGCACCTCGAGGGCTGACGCCAGCAGGCGCCCAGGCCGGCGGCCGCGTCCCCGACGTCGTGTCGGCCATCGGGCGCTCCGCCCGGTCGTGCGCGCCACCTAGGGTCGGGCGCAGCGAGCAGAGGAGGTCGATGTGGCGCCCACGTGGTGCACCGGACGCCTGCTCGTGGCCCTGCCCGTGCTCGACGACCCGAACTTCGCGCGCTCCGTCGTACTGGTCATCGAGCACGACGAGGACGGGGCGCTCGGGCTGGTGCTGAACCGCCCCACGACGACCCGCATCGAGGACGTCCTGGAGGGGTGGTCACTGCTCGCGGCCGAGCCGGCCAACCTCTACGGCGGCGGGCCCGTGGAGCCGTCGGCCGTCGTCGGCCTCGCCGTGGCGGACCCGCGTGCGACAGCCGGATTCGCGATCACGGGTCGCATCCGCACGGTGGACCCGACCGACGACCCGATGACCCTCGCGGGCGAGGTGGAGCGCGCGCGGATCTTCGCCGGCTACGCCGGCTGGGCCCCGGGGCAGCTCGAGGGCGAACTGGCGCAGGGTGCGTGGCTCGTGGTCGAGGCGGAGGCGGACGACGTCGTCAGCGAGCGCCCGGACGAGCTCTGGCACACCGTGCTCGGCCGCCAGCCGGGTGCGGCGCGACTGATGGCGAACTTCCCCGACGACCCGCGTCTGAACTGACGGTCAGGCCTCGTTGAAGGCGAGGGCGGCCAGCGCCGGACGCAGGCCGCTGACGGCCTTGCTGCCGATCCGCTGGAACACGAGGTTGAACACCGGGTCGATGACGCTGCCGACCAGACCGGTGAACTCGAACGTCGCGTCCCACGTGACGTGGCTGCCGCCGTCCGCCGTCGGCGCCACCCGGACGCGGTCCACGCCGGTCGCCCGGCTGGTGCGGGTCGCGAAGATGACGGACGTCACCGGCTCGTGCTCCTCGACCTCGTAGACCCAGCGCTGCGTCCGACCCCCGACCAGCAGGTCGAGGCCGAACCGGGACCCGAGCCCGATCGGGCCCTCGTCGAGCCGCTCGGCCGACGCGACGCCGGGGTCCCAGTCGGCCGCGTTCGTGAAGTCCTCGAGGAAGGCGAAGACGGTCTCGGGGGACGTCTCGACCTCGAACTCGGTGGTGTAGCGGGCCATCGGTGGTGCTCCGGAGCGGGTGCGGGTGGGTGTGCCGGACGGTCGTGCCGTCGTCGTACCGTGCAGCATGACACGTTCGGAGGAGAACGCGTGGAGTCGTGGGTGTTCCTGCTCGTCGGCGGCCTCGGGGCCATCGGGGCCGCGATGACGCTCGGCACCATCGCCGCGATGGTCCAGTACCGGCGGACCGGCACGCTCCCGGGCGTGGACGAGACCGAGACCGCCGAGGCAGACACCTTCGAACCGGACGCGGCCGTGCTGCGTCGGCTCGTGGTCCGCATCGTCGTCGGTGCCGTGGTCGCGGTCGTCTGCTTCGTCGTGCTGGCCGAGCAGGGCCTGCTGGGCGGGCCCGTGCTCGGCTGACGGCGCCACAGCGCGATCGCGAACTACGTTCTGCTGCCGACGGGGGGTCGGCGTGGACGTGCTCGTGGTGGACGACGAGGAGGACGTCCGTCTGCTCTTCGAGCTCTACCTGCGAGGGCGTGGCCACGCGGCGACCGTCGTCGACTCGGCAGCGGCGGCACGCCGCGTCCTGACCGACGCGACCTTCGACGTGGTCTTCATCGACGTCGCACTGCCGGACGCCGAGGGCACCGGCGTCGTGGAGCAGCTTCGCGCCGAGGGCCTGCTGCCACCGCGCGTCGTGCTCGTCAGCGGCCTGCCGAGGACCGTCGTCGAGGAACTGGCCGCCGATCTCGGGGTCGTGCCGCTCTGCAAGCCGTTCGCGGTGGACGAGCTGGACGCCGTCCTGGGCGTGGGCGACGGCGACTGACCCCGCCCGGAATGCCGGTCCGCTCCGTACGGTTGTGACCGACGACGGTGCCGTGGCCGGGCCACACGCCGTGTCGCCACCGACGGAGGTCACCACGATGGACCCGAAGGCACTCGACGGGGCCTACCGCGCGACACGGACCCGCACCGAGGAGCTGGCCGCACCGCTGTCACCGGAGGACCAGGGCGTCCAGGCGATGCCCGACGCCAGCCCGACGAAGTGGCACAGGGCGCACACCAGCTGGTTCTTCGAGACGTTCCTGCTGGAATCGTCGCTGCCCGGCTACGAGCCCTTCGACGACATGTTCGGGTTCCTCTTCAACAGCTACTACGTCGGCGTCGGAGAACGACACACCCGGGCGAACCGCGGCTTCGTGACCCGCCCGGACGTCCACGAGGTCCGCGCCTACCGCGAGCACGTCGACGTCGGGATGCAGAAGCTCCTCGAGAACCACGGCGAGGACGAGCGGGTGCAGGAGCTCGCCGTCCTGGGGATCCACCACGAGCAGCAGCACCAGGAGCTGCTGCTGATGGACATCAAGGCCAACTTCGCCTGGAACCCGGTCGAGCCGGCCTACCACGATCGCGAGGCCACGCCGAGTGCCGGCAGCGATCTCACGTGGACGGCCGTGGCGGGCGGGGTCGTCGAGATCGGCCACGACCCGAACCAGCCGGTGCCGTCGGGCGACGGCTTCCACTTCGACAACGAGGGGCCGCGCCACGAGGTGCTCCTGCAGGACTACGCGATCGCCGACCGACCGGTCAGCAACGGCGAGTGGATCGCCTTCATCGAGGACGGCGGCTACGAGACGCCCGCCCTGTGGCTGAGCAACGGCTGGGGCACGGTCGAGACCGAGGGGTGGGTCGCCCCGGCGTACTGGCGACGGGAGGACGACGGTCGCTGGACCGTCCTCACCCACGCCGGACGTGTGGACGTCGACCCCGACCAGCCGGTCCAGCACGTCTCGTTCGTCGAGGCCGACGCCTTCGCCCGGTGGGCCGGGGCACGCCTGCCCACCGAGGCCGAGTGGGAGCACGCGGCCGTCTCGGCAGGTGGCGCGCCGAGCGCCGGCAACACCATGGGCAGCGGCGCGTTCCACCCGGTCGGCATCGACGGGGACGGCCTCCGCCAGCTCGTGGGCGACGTCTGGGAGTGGACCGCCTCGCCCTACACGGCGTACCCCGGCTACGAGCCAGCCCCCGGTGCGGTCGGTGAGTACAACGGGAAGTTCATGCTCGACCAGTACGTCCTGCGGGGTGGCTCCTGCCTGACACCCGACCGGCACACACGGCTGACCTACCGCAACTTCTTCCCCGCGCTGACGCGGTGGCAGGCCTCGGGCGTCCGGCTCGCCCGATGACCACGCGACCCGTCGCCGCCGAAGCACCCGCGGACTCGCGGCTGGAGGCCCTCGGGCGTGACGTCCGGGCCGGCTTCGCCCAGCGACCGCGCACGCTGCCGCCGAAGTGGCTGTACGACGCCCGCGGGTCCGCACTGTTCGACGAGATCACCCGCCTCGACGAGTACTACCCGACGGAGGCCGAGCGCTCGATCCTGCTCGATCGCGCCCCCGAGATCGTCGCCGTGGCCGGTGCCGACACCCTCGTCGAGCTCGGCAGCGGCAGCTCGGACAAGACCACGGCGCTGCTGGACGCCATGCGTGCCAGCGAGCAGGGACTCCACCGGTACGTGGGGTTCGACGTCTCCGCCGACGCGCTCGCCGGCGCCGCTGCCGCCCTCGGCGAGCGCTACCCGGAGGCCGTGATCGACACCTGTCTCGGCGACTTCGACCACGACCTGGACGACATCCGCCACGACGGGCGGCAGCTGGTCGCGTTCCTCGGCGGGACCATCGGCAACTACGAACCCGTGCCGCGTGCTGCGTTCCTCGCCCAGGTGCGCTCGATCCTGGAGGAGGGCGACCACTTCCTGCTGGGGACGGACCTGGTCAAGGACGTGGACCGGCTCGTCGCCGCCTACGACGACGAGCAGGGCGTGACCGCACGCTTCAACCGCAACCTGCTGCGCATCCTCAACCGCGAGCTCGATGCCGACTTCGACCTCGACCGCTGGCGGCACCGTGCCACGTGGAACCGGGCCGAGGAGTGGATCGAGATGCACCTGGTCAGCACGGTCGACCAGACCGTGACGATCGGTGCGCTGGACCTGGCGGTGGACATCGCCGAGGGGGAGCACATCCGCTCGGAGATCTCCGCGAAGTTCCGTCCTGACGGCATCGATGCCGAGCTCGCCGCGGCCGGGCTCGTCACCGTCGAGCGGTGGTACGACGAGGACCGTGACTACGCGGTCACCCTGGCCCGCCCGGACTGACCCGTAGGCTCGGGCCAGCAGGAGGCGCAGATGAGCGGTCCGGTCGACCTCGTCCTCGGTGGCGGTGGGATCCGAGGGATCGCCCACGTCGGAGCGCTCTCGGCGCTGGAGGCAGCCGGCTGGACGCCGCACCGGGTGGCCGGTGCCTCGGCCGGTGCGATGGCAGGTGCCCTGTGGGTGGCGGGTGCGGCACCGGCGGAGATGCGCGGCTACCTCGAGGAGCTCGACTACCGCGGCTTCGCCTTCGCCGACGTCGTCGGTCGACTGGCCCGTCGTCCGATGGTCGGCGCGGTCGTCGAACGGTTCTCCCCGTCGACGGTCGACCCGCTGGTCTGGTTCGACTCGCTGCTCGCCGAGCACGGCGTGCGAACATGGGCCGACCTGCGACTCGAGGGCGAGGAGGCCGAGCACCTGCCGCCGGAGCGGCGGTACCGGTTGGTCGTCAGGTGCCTCGACGTCGTGCACCGACGGGTGGTACGGCTCCCGTGGGACTACCACCTGTACGGCCTCGAGGCCGACGAGCAGGCGGTCTCCGAGGCGGTCCGGGCGTCCATGTCCGTTCCGCTCGTGTTCACGCCGGTGGCCCTTGGCAGCGGCGACGATGCCGGGCTGCTCGTCGACGGTGGGCTCGGCACGGCCTTCCCCGTCAGCGTCTTCGACCGGACCGACCGTCGACCGGCCCGGCGTCCCACCTTCGCGGTGCGGCTGGTCCCGCGGTCGCGCACCACCGGTTGGCCGGAGGGCGAGGTCGCCCTGGTCCGCGCGGTGGTCGAGACGATGCTGGAGGCGGGCGACCAGCTCGAGCCGGTCGGGAGCTGCGACGAGCGCCGCACGATCCGGGTGGACGCGTCGTCGGTCGTCGCACTCGACGTCGGGATGACGGCCGACGAGGAGGACCAGCTGTACGAGGCCGGCGTCCGCGCGACGGAGACGTTCCTCGCAACCTACGACCACGAGGCGTGGACCGCGGACTGTCGCTGACCTCGGTCCGGTCCGAGCCGGGCCCGTTGCCCGGTGCGACTCGCGGTCAGACGGGGATGCGGACCTCGAACGCGGCCCCACCCAGCTCACTCGTCGTCAGCTCGATGGTGCCGCCCATGAGGTCGACGAACTCCCGGACCAGGGCGAGGCCGACGCCGGTGCCGGCGGCCCGTGCCTCGGGCGACTCGCCCTTGGCGAACATGTCGAACACCCGGTCCCGGATGTCCTCCGGGACCCCGGGACCGTCGTCCTCCACCAGCAGCACCACGTCGTCCGGCTGGTGGGCCCGGATCCGCACGGTGGTCCCCGGCGGGGTGTGCCGGGTGGCGTTGGCCGCGAGGTTCTCGATGATGCGCTCGACCTTGGGCCGGTCGAGCCGGCACGAGACGTCGTCGACGTCCAGCCGCAGCGAGTGGGTGCTCAGGTCGATGCTGGTCAGCCCGCCCTCGATCGCCTCGACGAGGCGGGTGTCGCTCTGCTGGACGACCTGGACACCGCGACGGAGCCGGTCGAGGTCGAGCAGGTTGTCCAGCAGTCCGTCCAGCCGCATCGCGTTCATCCGCAGCCGGTGCAGCAGGTTCTCGACCTGCTCGGGCTCCAGGACGCCGAGGTGCGCCTCCAACGTCGCGGCGAAGCCGTGGATGGCGGTCAGCGGCGTGCGCAGCTCGTGCGAGACCGCCGAGAGGAAGGTGTCCTTGAGATGGCTGAGCTGGGTCAGCTCCTCGCTGGCGTGCCGCTCGCGGTCGAGGGCCGAGCGCAGCTGCGTCTCGACGGTCTGTCGCGCCGTGACGTCCTCCACGTGCAGGATGCGGGACTTCCCGCCCACCGGCGTCACGAGCAGCCGCAGGTGGCGGTCGTCGTGCGTCGCGACCAGTTGCTCCTCGCGAGGTGTGGCCGTCGCCGCCTGCAGCACGTTCGCCGCCGAGTCGAGGTCACCGGTGAGGCTGGCGAGGACCGCCGTGACGTCGATGCCCGTGAC
>JBFKQZ010000040.1:0-16763 GCA_041627475.1 Nitriliruptoraceae bacterium
CCTCGAGCTCGGCGAGGGCGCCGTGGAGGGCCTCGGGGACGAAGCGGCCGCCGTAGCGACCGAAGTACCCGGGCGTGGCGGACACGGGCGTGTCAGCGATGCTCACTGGGAGTGCCTTCCCGCCTCGACGAGCGAGGCGACGGTGGCGGTGGGGTCTGGGGAGGTGACGACGAACTCGCCGACGAGGACGGCGTCGGCCCCCTCGTCACGGGCCCGCCGGACGTCGTCGGGGCCACGGACGCCCGACTCCGCCACGGCCAGCACGCCGTCGGGCAGCTGCGGGCGGATGCGACCGAAGGCGTCACGGTCGAGCTCGAAGGTCTGGAGGTTGCGGGCGTTCACGCCGAGGATCGTGGCACCGGCGTCGAGCGCCCGCTGGACCTCGTCCTCGCCGTGCACCTCGACCAGCACGTCGAGCCCGAGGCGCGTCGCCTCGTCGTGCATCGTCCGCAGCTCGTCGTCGGTCAGCGCCGCGACGATCAGCAGCACGCCGCTGGCACCGGCGAGCACCGCCTCGTGGACCATCACCGTGTCGACGAGGAAGTCCTTGCGCAGCGCGACCGCGCCGAGGGCGCTGACCGCGGCGAGGTCGTCCAGCTCACCCTTGAAACGACTCGGTTCGGTCAGGACGCTGATCGCACTGGCGCCGCCGGCGAGGTACTTCGTGGCCTGCGCCGCGGCGTCGACGCCGGGCGCGAGCTCGCCCTTGCTGGGCGAGGCGCGCTTGACCTCGGCGATGACGCTGACGCCGGGTCCGGCCAGGGCCTCGTGGAGACGGTTGGTCGGCGTCGTGCCCGCCCGCGCCGTTGCCGCCTCGCGCAGCTCCTCGGCCCGCCCGTCGTCGTGCACCGCAGCGGCGCGTTCCCGCGCGGTGTCGAGGAGGTCGTCGAGGTAGGTCGCCATCGGTCCTGTGGGCCTGGTGCGTGAGTGGGCGAGCGTAGGGAGCGGGACGTGGACGACCGAACCGGGTCAGGTGTCGCGCGCCGCGCTCGCGGCGCGGATCGCGCCCAGCAGCGCCCCGGCCTTGTGCCGCGTCTCGGCCTCCTCGGTCGCCGGGACGCTGTCGGCGACGATGCCGGCGCCCGCCTGCACGTACGCGACGCCGTCCTTCAGCACGAGCGTCCGCAGCGCGATGCAGGTGTCGAGGTTGCCGGCCGTGTCCACGTAGCCCACGGCGCCGGCGTAGACGCCACGCCGGGTCGGCTCGAGGCTGTCGATGATCTGCATCGCCCGGACCTTCGGGGCCCCGCTCACGGTGCCTGCCGGGAACACGGCCCGCAGCACGTCGACCGGGGAGACGTCGTCACGCAGCTCGCCGACGACGCTGGACACGAGGTGCATGACGTGGCTGTAGCGCTCGATCGTCATGAGGTCGCGCACCCTGACGCTCCCGACCTCGCTGACACGACCGAGGTCGTTGCGCGCGAGGTCGACCAGCATGACGTGCTCGGCGATCTCCTTCTCGTCCGCGCGGAGGCTGGCCTCGTGCTCGTCGTCCTCCTGGGGCGTCGCGCCGCGCGGCCGCGTGCCCGCGATCGGCCACGTCTCGACGTGGCGCCCGTGCACCTGCACGAGTGCCTCCGGCGAACTGCCGATGACGTGGTGGTCGCCGAGGTCGAGCAGGAACAGGTACGGGCTCGGGTTGATGACCCGCAGCGTGCGGTAGAGCGTGAGCGGGTCGGCGTCGGTGGGGATCTCGAACCGCTGGCTCGGCACGGTCTGGAAGGTGTCGCCGGCGCGGATGTGCTCGAGCACCGCCTCGACCATGCCCTCGTAGTCCTCGGGTGCCATGTTCGACGTCGCGCGTTCGTCCGGCGGCGAGACCGGTGGCGGCATCGGCGCGCGCAGCGACTCGGGCAGCGGCCCCGCGAGGCTGTCCGCGAGCTGGCGCGTCGCTGCGACGGCTTCGTCGTAGGCGGCCGCCGGATCGTCCAGGTCGAGCGTGACGACGTTCGTGACCACCGTCACGCGCTGCTGCTGATGGTCGAGCGCGATCACGTGGCGCGGGAACAGCTGCAGCACGTCCGGGAGCCCCAGCGTGTCCTCCCCGGTGGCCGGGACGGACGGCTCGACCTCGCGGACGGCCTCGAACCCGACGTAGCCGACCGCACCGCCGTGCAGCGGCAGCTCGAGGAGGTGGTCGGGGGCGTGCAGTGCCCGGGTCGCCACGTCGAGCGCAGCGAGGGGCGTCGTCTCGGCCAGCGCCGCCGCGGGTGGGTCGCCCTCCCAGGTCACGTCGCCGTCACGACCGCGCAGCGTCCAGAGCGGGTCCAGCCCGACGAACGAGTAGCGCCCCCAGCGGCCCTGCTCGGCGGACTCGAGCAGGAAGGTGCCGGGACCTGCCACGCGCGCATAGGCCGCGACCGGCGTGACGAGGTCGCCCAGCAGCTCGCACCACACGGGCACGCTGCCGTGGTCGGCGGCGAGCGAGAGGAACTGCTCGCGGGAGGGGTGGACCTGCATCTGCTTCGTCCGTCGGATGGCTGCGGGCACGTGAGGCTACGCCGCGACCAATTCGTCTGGGCATGTAGCGTCCCCGGAGGCAGCGGACCGACGATGTGGGGGCCCCGGATGTCGCGTCGCGACGGGCGCACAGGGGCCGGCACGCCGCCCCTCACACCACCCGCCGCGGTCACGCTGGGCATCACAGCAGCAGCGAGCTTCGGACTCGGCCTGCTCGTGAGGTTCACCCGGTACGGGGCAGAGCCGCTGGTGACGGAGCACCTCGTCTCGTACCAGTCGCACGGGTTCGTCCGACGCGGCCTGGTGGGAACCCTCGTCCATCCGCTCGTCTCGACGCGGACCGACGTGATCGTCGCCATGCTGGCGGTGTCGACGCTGGGGAGCGTCGCACTGTGCTGGCTCCTGCTGCGCTTCAGCCGGTCGCTGTCCGACCCCGGTCAGGCGTGGTTCGTCCTCGCGAGCAGCGCAACGGTCTATGCACAGCTCGGCTGGGACTACGGACGCGTCGACGTCCTCGTGCTGGCGGTGCTCGTCGCGCTCTGGATCACCCTCGGCAGTGGACCCAACTCCGTCCTGCCGACCGCGCTCGTCGTGATCGGGGGGCTCGTCCACGAAATGACGCTCCTGTGGGCCGCGGCCCTGCTGGGAGGAGCCGGTCTCGCCCGCGCGGCGACCTGGCGGGAGCTACGGCGGCCGGCGGCTGCGATCGGCGTGACCGGCGCCGGGCTCCTGCTCGGCGGCGGGTTCGAGGGGACCGACGACGCCTTCATCGCGGCGATGCCCGTGGAACTGGCCGGGGCAGGGACAGCCGTGCTGGGTCGGGCAGCACCGTGGACGGGTGACATCGGCACCGGCGTCGCGAGCGTCGCTCGGCTCGTCGACCTGGTCGAGCCCCTCGACTGGGTCGTGCTGCCACTGGTCGCGGCGGTGTGCGCCGTCGTCGTCGGCAGGAGGCTTGGGCCTGCCGCTGTTGCGATCACCCTGCTCCCCGCCGTCGCCCTCGCGAGCGTGGGGATCGACCACGTCCGTTGGGCATTCCTCCTGGCCTTCCTGACCGTGCTGCAACTGGCCCAGGTCGGCGCCCTCCCTCGCTGGGAGCCAGCGCGGGCAACCCTGATGGCGGCCCTGTTCACCGTCGCCGGCGCCTGGGGGCTGATGACCGTGCTGCCCTACTGGCGCTTCCCCTGAACCGAGCGGACGCTCAGCCGGCGCCGGGGGCGGCGATTGACGCGTGGAAGCAGGTGCGGGCGCCGGTGTGGCAGGCCACGCCCTCCCCGACGTCGCCACGCACGACCAGCGTGTCGCCGTCGCAGTCGATGAGGACCTCGACGACCTCGATGACGTTCCCGCTCGTCGCACCCTTGTGCCACAGCTCCTGCCTCGACCGCGACCAGAACCACGCCTCGCCGGTGTCCAGCGTCAGGTCCAGCGCCTCGGCGTTCATCCACGCCACCATCAGCACGGTGCCGGTGTCGTGCTGCTGGACGACGGCGGTGACGAGGCCGTCCTCGTCGTACTTGACGCGGTCGCGGGCGACGGTCGGCATGGACGGACCTCGTGCTGGGAGGCCACGCAGCATACGAACGCCCAGCGGCCACGCGCGCACCCACTAGCGTCACCGGCACCGCGAGGACGAGGACGCCGTGCAGGTCGCCGTGATCGGCCCCCACGAGGCGACCGACGCCGAGTGCGCCACGGCCCGGGAGGTCGGGGCGGGCCTGGGCGGGGCCGGCGTGGTCGTCGTGACGGGCGGTCGCGGCGGCGTGATGGCCGCGGCGACCGCCGGGGCACGGGACGCCGGCGGGGTGACGCTGGCCATCCTCCCCGGCGACGATCCAGCAGGGACGGTCGAATCGGCCACGGTGACGGTCCCGACCGGGCTCGGGGAGGCCCGCAACGCGCTGGTGGTGCGCAGCGCCGACGTCGTGGTGGCGATCGGCGGCGCGTGGGGGACGCTCTCCGAGCTGGCACTCGCCCTGCGGGCCGGGACACCGGTCGTCGGGCTCGGGACGTGGCGGCTCGCCGAGGACCTCGCCGCACGCGGGATCGACGACCCGATCGTCCGCGCGACGACACCGGCCGTGGCCGTGCGCGCCGTCCTCGGCATCCTCAGCCACGCGGCGGGTGACGCGTGAGGGGCGCCTGCGGCACGTGCGGGGAGCGACTGGTCCCCGTCGGCAGCGGCCTCGAGGCCGAGCACGGGACCGTCCGCGGGACACTCGAGGCTCCCGCGGCGTACCGCTGCCCCGACGAGCACGAGATCGTCACGGCCGACCTCGCGGCTGCCCGCGCCGAGACCCTCGAGCGCATCGACGTGGCAGAACGCACACGCCTCCGGGGCACGTTGCGGTGCGCGACGTGCCGGACCCCCTTCCGGCTCCCCGGACGACGCACGACGCGGTCCGTCACGCTCACGACGACGGGACTCCCGGCGACCCGCGTCACGCTGGACCTGCCGGTGCTGCGCTGCACGGAGGACGCGATCGAGTCGCTCCCCCCGGAGTGCGTCGACGACCTCGACGCCGTGCTCACCGACCTCCTGGAGCCACCAGCATGAGCGACCGCGTCGAGATCCGCGTGGGTGACCGCACCGTCCAGCTGTCCAGCCCCGACAAGGAGCTCGTGCCGGGCGTGACCAAGCGGCAGTTCGCCGAGCACTGGCGCCTCGTCGGCGACCGCACGGTCGCGCACTGCCACGGCCGGCTCGTCAGCGCCAAGCGGGCTCCCGACGGGACCGACGGCGACGTCTTCTTCCAGAAGAACATCCCCGCCGGCATGCCGTCGTGGATCAGCCACGCGGTCGTGCCCAGCGAGAGCTCCGACGACGGGCAGATCGACCACGTCATCCTCGACGACGCGGGGCACCTCGTCGCGCTCGCCCAGTTCGGCACGGTCGAGGTCCACGTCGGGACCTGGTCGGCCGACGACCCGTGGCAGCCCCGCGAGATCATCCTCGACCTCGACCCGCCGTCCAACGCACCGGTCGAACACGTGCGCCTCGCCGTCCAGCAGGTGCTCGAACTGTGCGACGAGCTGGAGCTTCCGACGATGTGCAAGACCACCGGGTCGAAGGGGTTCCACGTCCACGTCCCGGTGACCGGCGTCGACCAGGCACGGGCGCGCGACGCCGCGCAGCTGCTGGCCGACGAGCTGGCACGACGCCACCCCGACGAGCTCACCACCGAGTTCCGCAAGGAGGACCGCCGCGGCCGCATCCTCGTCGACTGGTGGCGCAACGGCGGTGGCGCCACCGCCATCGCCGTGTGGTCACCACGCGTCGCGGCCGGCGCACCCTGCGCCGTGCCCATCCACCGCGACGAGCTGGACGACGTGACCCCGGACCAGTGGCGGATCGCCGACGTGCCGGCGCGACTCGACGACGTCGGCGACCCGTGGGACGACGCGCCGACCCCGGTCGACCTCAGCGCGGTGTTCGACGCCCTCGGGTGACGGCCCGCCAGCCGGCCCAGCCGACGCTGAACGCGAGACGGCCGGCGACGACCCCGGCGACGTTGAGCAGCACGTCGTCGACGTCGACGACCCGGTAGAAGTCACCGGCGAGGACACCGAAGAGGAACTGCAGCACCTCGATCCCCACCGAGACGGCCACGCCCCACGCGACGGTCCGCCAGAACGGCCGGGCGGCCCGGAAGGCGATCGGGACGAGCAGCCCCATCGGCGCCAGCAGGAGCAGGTTGCCGCCGAGCTGGCGCAGCGACTGGGACCCGCGGAACAGCATCCCGATCGTGCGGAACGGCTCGAGCTGGACGTTGTTGTACGGCGCCGTGAAGGGGTCCAACCCGTTGATCGGCAGCGGGAACAGCGTGACGCCGAGGACGGCACCGAGGTGCGCACAGGCCAGCGCGATCGCCACGGGACGATGCCACGAGCCGGCGACCCGGCGGGCCACGACGAGGCCCACGACCGCCCCGACGACGCCGCCGACCACGAGCCAGAACAGGTCACCGGACCGCATGGTCAGTCACCCCGTCCCGGTCGACGGGAAGCCACGGCGTTCCTCCTGCGCGTGCGCGAGCGATGCGGCGAGGAAGTGCCACGTCCACTCCTCGGCACTCGGACGCGACCCCGCGAAGATCGTGGGCACGTTCGGGTACGAGGCCTGCGCGGTGGCGACCAGGTCCGCCATGCGCTTGCGTGCGATCCGCTTGCTGCGCAGCACCTGCGAGTAGGACGCCTCGACAACCACGGCGGCCCGACGGTGCCGGGACAGGGCCGCGAGCTGGGGCAGCGCCCGGCCCCGCATCAGCCCCGAGGCGAAGTCGGACTGCTTCTTGCGCTCGACGACCCCGACCGGCTCGTCGTCGAGGTGGACCGCGTAGTCCCCGACGTCGAGCTTGGCCACGACCACCTCGGCCGGGAAGTCCTCGAACGTCCAGTGGCGCTGCTCTCGCGTGTCGACCGTGATCACGAGCTCCTCGACGCCCCGTTCGCGCGCCGTGGCGAGCCGCTGTCGGGGCGGGGCGACGCTGATCGCCGCGGCGTCCTGCCACCACACGACCTCGTCGTCCCCCACGAAGCTGCCGCGGTCGTCCACCTCCGACGGGCCGACGGTCAGCTGGCACCAACCCCGCTGGTGCCGGTCGAGCACGACGTCCAGGCTCGGTCCGTGCCGACGGACCTCGACCACCGCGATCTCCTCGACCACCGCGGCGTCACCGGGCCAGGCGGCTGGTCGACAGACCACCGGGCCGTCCTCCGGCCAGGCCACCGTCGTCCCCAGCACGAGCTCGCCGCCCTCGGGCGTCGGCACACGCAGGACGTAGGCGCCGGCGGACTCGGCGACGAGGAGGGGGGCGGGGCTGCTCATGGTGCGACCGTACGCACCGCGCGTGACAGGCCCGTGGAGCCCGTTCACTCTGTCGGCGGGCCGGCCAGCTCGTAGACCCACGCCTCCACGCGACGACCGTCGTCGAGCAGCACCTCCGTGACCACGCGTTCGTACCCCGGCCCCTCGAACGCATCCAGCCGGTCGAGGTGGTCGCCCAGCGTCGCCGCCGTCAGCACGGCCACGGGGACGGTCCCCGCCCCGTCGAGCACGATGCCCGGGTAGCCGTGCCAGCCGTCGTCGTGCCGCGTCCCCACGACCGTGCCGGTCGTCCACTCCCCCGGCACGGAGGCGAGGACCTCGGCGTTCGACCCGCCGGGCACGAGCGTCCCGTACACCGCGAGCCGCCCCGGCCCCGTCACGCCGGTGCCGGGACCTCGCGCACGACCACGCCACGTTCGGCCATGCGGCGCTTGACGTCGCGGATGCGCAGCTCTCCGAAGTGGAAGATGCTGGCCGCCAGCACGGCCGACGCCCGGCCCTCCAGCACACCGTCGGCCATGTGGTCGGCCGTCCCCGCGCCCCCGCTGGCGATGACCGGCACGTCGACGACCGCGTCGACGGCCTGCAGCAGGTCGAGATCGAAGCCGACCTTCGTGCCGTCGCGGTCCATCGACGTCAGCAGCAGCTCGCCGGCACCACGCTCGGCCGCCTCTGCGCACCACGCGACCGCGTCACGGTCGATCGGCGTCCGTCCTCCGTGGACGGTGAGGTGCCAGCCCGCGGACGGGTCGTCGGGGTCGTTGCGACGCGCGTCGACGGCGGCCACCACCGACTGCGAGCCGAACGCGGCCGCGGCGCGCGCGAAGAGGTCGGGGTCACGCACACCCGCGGTGTTGAAGGCGACCTTGTCGGCGCCGGCGTGGAGCATCCGGTGCGCGTCGGCGACCGTCCGGAGCCCTCCACCGACGGCGAACGGGATCGAGACCGTGTCGGCCACGCGGGCCACGACGTCCACCATCGTCTCGCGGCCGTCCGACGACGCCGTGATGTCGAGGAACACCAGCTCGTCGGCGCCCTCGGCGTCGTACAGCTGGCCGAGCTCCACGGGGTCACCGGCGTCGCGCAGGTCGACGAAGTTGACGCCCTTCACCACCCGGCCGTCGGTGACGTCCAGACACGGGATGACGCGGGCGGCCAGGCTCATGCGTCGCCTGCGCAGACGGCGAGCGCCTCGTCGATCGTGAACTGCTCCGCGTACAGCGCCTTGCCGACGATCGCGGCATCGACCCGCTCGTGGAGGTCGTTGATGGCCCGCAGGTCGTCGAGCGTCGCGACGCCGCCGGAGGCCGTGACGCAGGCGTCCGTCGCCTCGGCGACCCGGCGCAGCAGGTCGGTGTTCGGGCCCTGGAGCATCCCGTCCTTGTGCACGTCGGTCACCACGAAGCGCGGGACGCCCATCGCGGTGAACTCCTCCAGCGCCTCCCAGAGGTCGCCGGCCTCCTCGGTCCAACCGCGGGCCTGCAGCACGTCACCACGGACGTCGAGACCGACGGCGCACACGGGGCCGATCTCGTCGAGGACCTGCTTGACGAAGGACGGGTTCCTGAGCGCCATCGTCCCGATGACCACCCGTTCCGCCCCGAAGTCCACGCACGTGCGCACGTCCTCCAGCGTCCGCACGCCACCCGACGCCTGCACCTTGGCACCCGTCGCCTCGATGATCGCCGCGATGAGCCCGCGGTTGCGCGGCTCGCCGGTGAAGGCGGCGTCGAGGTCGACGACGTGCAGCCACTCGCTGCCGGCGTCGCTGAAGCGACGGGCGGCGGCGATCGGGTCGTCGTCGTAGACGGTCTCGGCGTCGGCCGCGCCCTGGGTCAGCCGGACGGCCTTGCCGTCCTTGATGTCCACGGCGGGGAACAGGGTGATGCTCAACGGTGCCTCACAGCGTCGCGACCCAGTTGGCCAGCAGGCGCTGGCCGACCGGGCCCGACTTCTCGGGGTGGAACTGGGTGCCGACCACGCTGCCCTCCCGCACGATGCAGGGGAAGGTGGCGCCCGCGTACTCGGTCGTGGCGACGACGTGGGTGTCGTCCTCGGGCACGGCGTAGTAGGAGTGGACGAAGTAGCAGCGCTCGCCGTCGACCCCGTCCAGCAGGTGGTGCTCGTCGGTGGCCGCAGCCACGACGTTCCAGCCCATGTGCGGGACCGTGGAACCGACCGGGAAGCGCTCCACGCGGCCGGGGAGCAGCCCGAGACCGGCGACGTCGGGGGCCTCGTCGGAGGCGCCGTACAACAGCTGCATGCCGACGCAGATGCCGAAGAGCGGCCGCTGGTCGTCGATCCACGACTCCAGCAGCGCGACGAGGCCGCTGCCCCGCAGGTTCGCGAGGCACGACCCGAAGGCACCGACCCCGGGCACGAGCAGGGCGTCCGCGCCCGCTGCCTCCTCGGCGTCGCCCGTGATGAACGCGGCGGCCCCTGCGGCGAGCAGCCCACGCTGGGCGGAGCGCACGTTGCCGGCGTCGTAGTCGAGCACCGCGACCCGCGGTGCCCCGTCTGGCACGACGGTCACTGCAGCACGCCCTTGGTGGACGGCACGTCGCCGCCCGTGATCGCCACGGCGCGACGCAGCGCGACGGCGAAGGACTTGAAGACGCTCTCGAAGACGTGGTGCGTGTTGCCCCCCTCGAGCAGACGCACGTGGACGGTCATCCGCGAGTTCGCGACGACCGACTCGAAGAAGTGCTTGACCAGTGACGTCTCGAACGTCCCGACGACCTCGAGCGGGACCGGGGCGTGCCACACCAGGTACGGCCGGCCCGCGAGGTCCACCGCGCAGCGCGTGAGGCACTCGTCGATCGGCACGGTCGCGTCACCGAAGCGCTCCACGCCCCGGCGGTCGCCCCAGGCCTGCGCGAGTGCCTCGCCCAGCGCGATGCCCACGTCCTCGACGGTGTGGTGGTCGTCGATCTCCGTGTCCCCCTCGGCGCGCACGGCGAGGTCGAGCCGGCCGTGCCGGCCGAGCTGGTCGAGCATGTGGTCGAAGAACGGCACGCCGGTGTCGACGTCGACCCTGCCGGTGCCGTCGAGGTCCACCTCGACGACGATGGTCGTCTCCTTGGTGCTGCGCTCGACGCGCGCGCTGCGATCCATGCCGGGTCCTTCCCTGTGCCTGCGACGGTACTGCGGCCCGTCAGCCGAGCACCTTGTCGAGCGCGCGGAGGAACCAGTCGTTCTCCTCCGGTGTGCCGATGGTCACCCGGATGCAGCCCTCGAGGCCGGGCTTGTCGGAGAAGTCACGCACCAGCACGCCGAGGTCCAGCAGGTCCTCGAAGACGTTGTCGTCGTCGGTGCGCAGCAGCACGAAGTTCGCCGAGGACGGCCACACGCGTGTGACGTGCTCCTGCTGGAGCAGCGCGTCCAGGACGCGATCGCGCTCCGCCGCCGTCGTCGCGAGGTGGTCGGTCAGCTCGTCGGCGCGCTCGAGTGCCACGAGCCCGGCCACCTGCGTCATCGCGTCGAGGTGGTAGGGCAGCCGCACCTTCTGCAGGTCCTCGACGACCCAGTCCGCGGCGTAGCAGTAGCCGAGGCGGAGGCCGGCGAGTCGGAAGGCCTTGCTGAACGTGCGCGACAGGACCAGCCGCGGCAGCTCGTCCAGCAGCCGCACCGAGGCGTGCGGGTCGCTGGCGAACTCGACGTAGGCCTCGTCGAGGACCACCAGGGCACGCGACTCGTCGTGCAGCGCTCGAACGGCGTCCATGCTCATCCGCACGCCGGACGGGTTGTGCGGCGACGCGACGAGGACGATGTCGGGGTCGTGGGCCGTGACCGCCTCCCGAGCGCCATCCACGGTCAGGACGAGGTCCTCGGGCAGGTCGTGCTCGACGACCTCCGTACCCGAGACCCGGGCGACGGTCGGGTGGAACGAGTAGCCCGGCCGCACGAGCAGCAGGCGACGGCCCGGTCCCCCGTAGGCCTGCAGCAGCTGCAGCTGGACCTCGTTGGAGCCGTTGGCCACCCACACGCGGTCGGGGGTCAGGTGCGCTGCACGCGCCAGCTCGGCGCGCAGTGCGATCGCGCGCCGGTCCGGGTAGCGGTTCAGCTCCAGCTCGCGCAGGCGCTCCCCCACGACGGCCAGGAACTCGGCCGACGGCGGGACGGGCGTCTCGTTGGTGTTCAGGCGGACCGGGACGTCCAGCTGCGGGGCCCCGTAGGGCTCGACGTCCAGCAGGTCGTCGCGGACGGGCACGCGGTCGGTCATCGGTCGCTCCGGGGTCGGCCGTCACCGCCGGCGGCGAGGTCGAGGCGGACCTCGACGGCGCGACCGTGGGCGGGAAGCTGCTCTGCCGCGGAGAGTGCCATGACGGAGCCCGCGAGGTCGGCCAGCGCCTCGTCGGAGTACTCGACGTAGTTGACCGGCACGAGGAAGCTGCTCGTCGTCAGGCCGCCGGTGAACCGGGCAGTCCCCGATGTCGGGAGCGTGTGGTTCGGGCCCGCGGCGTAGTCGCCGAGGCTGACCGGGGTGCTGCCGCCGATGAAGGTCGTGCCCGCGTAGCGGATGCGCTCTGCGAGGGCCCGGGCGTCGGCGGTCTGCACCTCGAGGTGCTCCGCGGCGAACGCCTCGGCCACCTCGACCGCGTGGTCGAGGTCGTCGACCAGCGCCACCGTGCCCTGGTTGGCGAGCGCGGTCTCGACCCGCTCGCGGTGGTGGGTGGCGGCGACCTCTGCCTCGAGGGCCTCCTCGACGGCGGGCACGAGGTCGGGGGCGTCGGTCACCAGCAGGCACGTCGCGAGCTCGTCGTGCTCGGCCTGCGCGACGAGGTCCGCGGCGAGGATCCGCGGGTCCGCGCCGGCGTCGGCGACGATCCCGATCTCGGTGGGACCGGCGTAGCCGTCGACGCCGATCAGGCCCTCGGCCGCCAGGCGCTGCTTGGCCAACGAGACGTACAGGTTCCCCGGCCCCACCACCACGTCGCAGCGGGGGACGCTGGCGGTGCCGTGGGCCATCGCGGCGACGGCCTGTGCACCGCCCACGCGCACGACCCGGTCGACGCCGAGCAGCTCGGCGGCGGCGAGGATGGTGCGGTCGGGCCAGCCGTCCGGCTGCCCGTCGACACCGACGCCCGTGGGCGGCGTGCACAGCACGATCTCGTCGACACCGGCCACCTGCGCCGGCACCACGGTCATGACGACGGTCGAGGGGTAGACCGCCTTGCCGCCCGGCACGTACACGCCGGCCCGATGCACGGGTCGGTGCCAGACACCCATCCGCGCACCGTCGCGCTCGTCCTCCCAGTCGGCCGGCCTCGCCCGCTCGTGGAACCAGCGGACCTGGTCGATCGCGCGCTCGAGCGCGGCCCGCAGCGAGGGCTCGAGTCCGGCCAGCGCTGCCGCGCGGACGTCCGCGGGGACGACCAGGTCGTCGAGGTCGTGCCCGTCGAAGCGGCTCGTCAGCGCACGCAGGCCGTCGTCGCCGTCACGCTCGACGGTCGCGACGACCTCGTCGACGGCGTCGCGCGCTGCGGAGAGGTCGACCCGCGGCCGCGGCAGGCGGTCCCGCGGGTCGCTGCGGTCACCGCGCAGGTCGAGGACGGACAGGCGTGGCACGCGTACCCCCGGGAGTCTGGGTCGCCGGCGAGGCTATCCCCGGGGGGTGCCCCGCCCGGTCGTGCCGAACGTCCGCACGTCGATCCCGGTCACGCGCGTGGTGCCGACCTGCGGCAGGCGCAGGACGAACTCGTTGCCACCGTTGGGGCCCCGCGAGACCTCGACGCTGCCGTCGAGCGCCTCGGCCAGGGCGCGCGAGACCGTCAGGCCGAGACCGGGCCCCTGCGTGCGCTGGAGGTGGTCGCCGAGTCGGCGGAAGGGCTCGAAGATCGCCTGGCGGGCCGAGGCCGGGATCATGGGCCCCTCGTCACGCACCCGGACGACCCCGCTCTCCCCGTCCGGACCGACCACGAGCACCACGTCGCCCGTGGTGTGCTTCAGCGCGTTGCTGACGAGTGCGCGCAGGATCCGTCGGACCGCCTCGGGGTCGGCAACCACGTCGACGGGGGTGACGTCGACCCGGACGCGTCCGCGTTCCTCGGCCGCGACGGCCTCCAGCTCGACCACCTCGGCCAGCGTCGCGTCGAGCGACACCACGCCACGGTGCACCCGGACGATGCCGCGCTCCATCTCCGCGACCTGCAGGAGGTCGCCGATGAGGTCCGACAGCCGGCCGACCTGCTTCTCCATCGCGGCGACCATCATCGTCCGACGGTCGTCGTCGAGCGTGTCGCCGTGCTCGCGGAGGACCTTGAGGAAGCCGCCGAGCGGCGTCAGTGGCGTCCGCAGCTCGTGTGAGACCGTGGCGATGAAGTCGCCGCGCAGCTGTTCGAGCTCGCGTTCGCGCGTGACGTCGACGGCGACGAGGACGACACCGTCCGCGACACCACCGGACACGACCGGCGCCGCCGAGCAGCGCAGGAAGCGACGCTCGCCGTCAGGACGCTCGAGCGTCGCCGACGCCCGCTCGACCCGACCGCGGCCCGACAGGGCCAGCCCGAGCGCGTCCTCGGTCGCCTTGTGCAGTGGCCGCCCCTCCTCGTCGAGCAGGTGGAGGACCTCGTGCCACACGAGGCCGAGCTCGACCTCGTCGCGCCCCAGCATCGCCGTCATCGCCGGGTTGCAGGCAGCGAGCCGTCCGTCGGCGTCGAGGACGACGATGCCGTCCGACGCCGAGCGGAGGACGTCGGTCAGCTTGCTCTTCTCCGCGACCAGCCGAGCGCGCTCCTGCTGCACCTGGCGCAGCAGTCGACGGGTCCGCAGGGTCGCAGCGATCTCACCGGCGACGGTCGACAGCAGGTCGACGTCGGCACTCCCCCACGCCTCGACGCCACGACGGCCCGCGACGACGACCACGCCGATCACGCGGCCGTTGAGGCGGACGGGGGCGGCGATCGTGCTCGTCCCGTCGGTGTGCAGCACCGGTTCGCCGCTGCGGTGGACCGCAGCGACGGCACCGTGGGCCCACTCCGGCCCGCTGCCGTCACCCACGACGAGGAAGCTGCGGTCCGCGCCGAAGAGCTCGCGCAACCCGTCGACGGCCTCCCCGAGCGCGCCCTCGTCGAGGGCGCCGTCCAGCAGCTGCCTGCTCGCCTCGTGCAGCAGCTGCGCCTGACGTGCAGTCTCTCGGTCGGTCAGGAACCCCCGGTACCCCAGCAGCAGGCCGACGAACATGGGCACGGCGAGGACCACCGCCCCGGGGGAGCGCTCGGCGAGGATCGTCAGCAGCATGGCCACCAGCACGTCACCGGCAGCGGTCCAGACCGCTGGCCCGAGGATCTCCTGCAGCAACCTCCTGCGTGACCCGCTCCCGAACCGGTGGATCAGCTCACTGACGAGCACACCGCTCACGAGGCCGTACACCGCGGCTGCGACGACGAGCGCGGCCAGGGTTCGTGGCGCGAGCACGTCGCCGGCGACCGGACCGCCGAGGACGAGCCTGGCCGCGCCGAGGGCGGCGGCCCCCGCGACAGCGGTCTGGCTGACGTTGAACAGCGTCTTGACTGCTGAGCGGGTCGCGACGGCGTACCCCACGGCGACCATGACCGCCGCAGCGACGAGCGCTGCGGCGTCGTCGGCGAGCAGGGCGATCGTGAAGAGCACCGACGAGGTCAGGTTGAAGCCCTGGACGTCACCGCCCTGGTGGACGCGCAGGGGGAACACGACACTGACGGCACCGAGGGTGACGAGCAGCAGGACCGCGAGGTCGAGCACGTCGTCCAGAGCGTCCCGACCGATCCAGCCCAGCACCACGAGGACCGCGCCCGCCACGAAGGCGAGCGCGGTGATGTACCGACCTGCGGTCGGTGCCATCGTCGGGGGCCGCTGCTGCGGTGGTCCTGTGCTCACGTCCTACCAGTCGGTCGTCGCGGGCAGGACCTGTAGTGCGGGACGTGGACCAGCTGGATCAGGACCAGCCAGCCCCGTACCAACCGGAGCCGTACCACCCCGAGCCGTACCAACCGGAGCCGTACCAGCCACTGCCGTACCAGCCGGAGCCGTACCAGCCACTGCCGTACCAGCCGGAGCCGTACCAGCCACTGCCGTACCAACCGGAGCCGTACCACCCCGAGCCGTACCAGCCACTGCCGTACCAACCCGAACCGAACCACTCCGTCTCGTACCAGCCGGAGCCGTACCAACCGGAGCCGTACCAACCGGAGCCGAGCTCGACGACGGCGGCGGGGTCACCGACGACGGTGAGGAGGGTGAAGGGGTCCGGCGGACCGAGCTCGAGCAGCTCGTCGAGCGCCGCGGTCGGCGTGTCGCTCGCGCCCACGTTGCCGACGACGGGACCGTTCTTCGCCTTGACGGCATCGTCGAGGCGCGGTGTCGGCGCGTCGGTGCCGGCGACGGCCTGACCCGTCGCGACCAGCTGGCCGAGGACCTCGTCCGGTGTCCAGCCGGGGTTCGCGTCGAGCAGGAGGGCTGCCGCGCCGCTGACGAGGCCGGTCGAGAAGCTCGTGCCGCTGACGCGCTGGAGGCCGTTCCCGAGATGGCCCTCGGGGTGCTCCTCGTAGGCCCAGGAGCCCGGGGACCCGGCGACGACGAGTGACTGGCCCGGGGCGACCACGTCGGGCTTCGCGTTGCCGTCGGCGTCGACGCCGTTGGCCGACCAGGGCGCGATCACGTCGTCGCGGAGGTCCTTGGTGTCCTGCCCCTGCGTGGCCCCCACGGTGATCGCGTGCGTGTTCCCGGCGGGGGTGCCGAGGCTGCCGGGACCGTCGTTGCCGGCCGCGACCACGACGACCAGGCCGAGGTCCCAGAGACGCTGCACGGCGGCGTCGACGAGGTGGGCTGCGACGGGCGTCGAACCGAGCGAGATGTTGACGACGCCGATGTCGTGGACCTCGGCGTGACGCGCGATCCAGTCGAGTCCGATGAGCAGACGGACGAGGTCGGTGATGCCGTCCTCACCGGCGATCTTCACCGGGACGACGTGGGCACCGGGCGCGACACCCGTGGTGGTGCCGGCGGCCAGCGAGGCCACGGGTGTCCCGTGGCCGTAGTTGTCGACGTGGTCCTGCTCCCAGGTGAGGTCGACGGCGCCGACGATGCGGCCGGCGAGCTCGTCGACCTCGCTCACGCCGGTGTCGAGGACGGCGATGCCGACGCCGCTGCCGTCGATGCCGCGCTTCCACAGCCGGTCGGCCCGCAGGGTCGCGGGGCCCTGGTCGTCGGCGGGGTGGCCGAGGGCAGCGGACTGCGCGCTCTCGAGGCGGACCGTCTCGTTGGCCGTGACCGCCACACCCGGCGTCGCCTCGACCTCGGCGACGGCGGCCGGCGGGACGTCCGCGACGGTGACGCCCAGGACACCGAGGTGGCCGAGGACACGACCGCCCGCCGCGTGCACGGCGGCGGCGACGTCGTCGAGTGCCCCTGTCAGCAGGACGGTGCCGTCCTCGACGGCGGCCGTGACGCGCTCGCTGTCGAGCACGGGCGCCGCTGCACCCGGCGCCGGCAA